>NZ_JNAC01000115.1:0-4711 GCF_000722555.1 Sphingobium sp. DC-2
CTCATCAAGCCGCTACCGTGAATCTGTGTCCGAATAATGTACAGAGGCCAGCTTCGATACTGTCAATTTTCGCCGGTTCGAACGCGTGGCGAGCTTTCTCCGGGTGGACCCCAGGTGGATCGTTCGCGAGGTCAAGGCGACAGTGGAACGCGCTTTGGATAGCTGGCCCGCGGCGGCGGCCGATCTTCTGGGGGAGCGGTGGTCGGCCATGCTGCTCGCGCGGCTCAACACACTGACCCTGGTTCAAGAAGTGCGAGGTTCGGCTAAAACCTGACTAAACCGACCGGCCAAAATGATCGTGACGGGTGCATTCGACAGCTACAACGCCTTGTTTCCAATCCCGGCGGCATCTTCATCAATCGTGAAACAATCAGCGTCGCAGCGACTTGCCGATGAAGGCGAAAGCTGTCGGGATTAGAAATCCGGATTCAGACTGGAGCGGGTAGCGGGGATCGAACCCGCATCACAAGCTTGGAAGGCTAGTGCTCTACCATTGAGCTATACCCGCCCGTCAGGCCATGCGCCCTGCCATCTTTTGGGAGGCTCTGCAATATCCAACTGCTGTCGGTCCGCTGATCGGGGCAGTGAATCAATCGACCGGCACTGAGTCAGACAAGTCGTAAGACGGGTAGGGCGCTTACGCCTATCCTGTGGCGATGGAGCACGCACTTTCTTCCCGGCTGATCCACCTGCGCGCCTTGGACCCCGCTCATAATATCGCGCGCGACTATAGCATCTGGATGAGCGTCGACCTGTTCGGCGACTATGTGGTCGAAACCTGCTGGGGACGGATCGGTGGCCAGGGGCAGCGGCAAAGACGCAGCTTTCCGGATGCGCCCTCCGCGCGACACCATGTTAGGGCGATCATCAGAAAACGGCGCGGATCAAAAAGGCGGATCGGGGTCGAGTACCGGCTTATGGTAGCGGCAGGTGAAAGCGCCTGATCGGTGAACGTGATGGGCATCTGAAGAGCCGCACCACTCGGGCATGGAAATGCGCAAACCAATATCGGCCAAATCGCTACTGATCCAGAAAATCCTCGGTCGCATTGCCCCGCCCGGATTTCCATTCCAAGCCCCTATGCATGAGCTACAGGATACTATCTGGATATCTGAAAGCTATCGATCTACCGTATGGCAGAATGGCGTGGCCCGAAGACAGATTGGATGGACTATCCGGCCCGCATCTGTCGCGCTCGATTGATCGACAGCAGGCCTTCTAAAACTGCAGGCGGCGGACGTTGATGTGAATGGCCGCCTACGGATCGAATGTCCCCCACACGATATTGCCGATATCCGGCACATAAGCGGCCATCACCGGATTGCCGCTGTCATCATGATGTTTGACAGCCTTAACGGTGCAGCGCCTGCTCCAGCGCCTGGCGAATGAACCGCTGATACGGCATGCCCTTGCTGGCGGCTGTCGCCTTGACCTGCTCCAGCAACTCGGCGGGCAAACGCATGTTAACCCGCGCGTCCTTGCTGCTGAACTCAAATCGCGTGGGTGTAAGCGCAGAGAGATCGTATCCGGTAAGATCGGCGGAACCGACGAAATCCTCGGCCTCCTTATCGCTGGACAACAGCGGAAGGGGTTTATCCTTGCTCATAGTGCCGCACCTCCTTGGCGTGCATGTAACGGGCGCTGATTGGACGGATAAATCTTGCCCCGTTCCGTTCGCGCCAGGTGAAGGCCAGAAACACATGACGGCCACTGCTGGCGCGGCCGATCGCCAGAAAGCGCGTCTCCATCGTCGAATGGGCGACATCTGGCCCTATGGACGGCGTACCGGCGAACACGCTTTCGATTTCCGCCCGCGTGACACCATGTTTCTGACATTTCGCCTGGTTGCCTTCATCCCAATCGAAGCCAGCGACATTTTTACTATCCACGCTGAAAAATGGCATTTGTATGTACATTTGTCAATGCTGATAGCATCATCGTTCGCGGTCCCCGTCCTTAGCGCGCTCCTGCTCCGTCCGTTGCGCCGTCGCCTCCACTATCTGCTCGGCCGCGCTTCGATCGGCGGAATAAGGCGCTCATTGCCGGATCATTAGCTTGATCGTCTAAGGGAACGAATGATCTTTACCTTGGCGCCGATTGTCTCGGCGATTGAGGCCCACTGCCGATCTGCGGTCCATACTGGCAATCCGTCACGAATAGCCAAGGCCAGACAGAAGCGATCGCCAAGCGATAATCCTGCTTCGGACGTTGCGGCGCGCAGATGTCCGGCCATTTTCGCAAGCTCTGCATCCACCTCCACCCAAGTAACGGGCAGGGGGCGTAACATCGCGTCCGCTTCCTGGGGCGGCATGCCGTTATGGACAAAGTGGCCAATGACCTCGGCGAGATTTACAGTGCACATGCGCGAGCCGATGAGTGCGCCCGCCACCTTGTCGCCGCCCGGTTCATCACGCAGCATGGCGAGCAAGGCGGAGGCGTCGAGGACGATCGACGTCATTCGCCGCTTTCCGCGCGACGGTTGGCAAGAAAGCTGTCTACCGACGCCTCTGGCTTGTCTGCAGTATATTTGCGGGCCAGCGCACGCGCATGGGCGACAGATTGGGCAACCGTGCGCAGAATGACGCCGTCGGGCGTTTCCTCCACAATCAGCGCCCCGCCGCCGGTCAGGCCCAAACGTTTCCTAAGATCAGCCGGAAGGCTCATGCGGCCGTTTGCGGTGATATTCACCTGTAATGTCATAGTTTTAACTCAAGCCCAATGATTCTCATGATTATCATCTTTTATATTTGTGCCTCAATTCAAATTTTATGTCACAATCTATAGTGAATGTCACATTTTTCAGGTTTGTGCGTGGAATGCGCATTATCCTTTGATAATGTCCTTTATCATATACTACGGCGGAGCGGGGCATGGCCGAGGAATTGGCATGGCGGAACGAGATCGTCGGCATCGCCGGCAGCGGCCTGGTGCTGCAGATCGATGAGACCGAGCGGGTAGCGCCCTGGTCCGCGATATCGAGCATCAGCGTGGTCATGGCGCTGGTGGATCGGACCAGCGAGCGGCGTATCCCGGTGTTCGTGTTCGGGATCATGGATGGGGCCGACGAACGACTCTTTGTCGTCGGAGAGACCGAGCCGATGTGGGAGAGGCTGACATCGATCCTGTCTGACTTCCTGCCGGGGATACCGCCCGTGGACATTTGGCGCGGCGAGCTGGCGGCTTCGGGGCAAGCCTCGCTTTACGACCGGGTTGTCGCCGAGCCTTGGCGGAGCCGTTTAAACGATCCCGAGATCCACTGACGAGAGGAAGGCCCCTATGGACGTTGACGAGCTGCCCGACGACAACTCCGCCGAGCGTGACCAGGCCAGGGCATTGCGCGAGCAGGCCCGCGCCGCCGGCCTTTTGTTCGAGGCCTATCTTACCAGCGACCTCGCTGACTGGCTATTGGCGCAGATCGAGCGTGGCAGGTTCGCCGATCCGTCCGAAGCGGTGTTCCTGATCGTCCAGAATTTCATCGAGATGGAGCCGCACCGCGATTTGCGCGACGAGCTGCTACGCCGGACATTGGATGCATCAATAGAGCGCGGCCTTGAAGACGTGCAGGCTGGCCGCGTCCACGATGCCGATGAGGTGTTTGACGAGCTGCTCCGCAAAATGGCCGAGCCGCGCCCCGAAGCGGCCCGCTGGGAGAAGATCACGCGATGAACCAGCTCGCCCCCCTGCCCTCGCCCGCGCTGGCGTTGCCGGCGCTGATCGCGTCGGCCGACGACGCCACGCGGCTGCGTTTCCTTGAGTTCTTCGCCGTCACCATCCGCAACCCGCACACGCGCCGCGCCTATATGCGCGCGGCGGGCGACTTCCTGGCTTGGGCAGCGGAGCGCGGCGTCGCCTCGCTCGCCCAGGTGCAGCCGCTCCACGTCGCGGCCTGGGTTGAGGCGTTGACGCGCGAGCTGGCCGCGCCCAGCGTCAAGCAGCAGCTCGCCGGCGTGCGCCACCTGTTCGACTGGCTGGTAACGGGCCATATCGTGCCGGTGAACCCCGCCGCATCGGTGCGCGGGCCGGCGCATAGCCAGCGGCGCGGCAAGACGCCGGTGCTGGCCGCGCAAGAGGCGCGCGCCTTGCTCGATCGGATCGACGTGACCACCCATGCCGGCCTGCGCGACCGTGCCCTGATCGGCCTCATGGTCTATAGTTTCGCGCGGATCGGCGCGGCGCTGGCGATGCGGGTCGAGGACGTTTTCGTGCAGAACCGCCGCCTATGGGTGCGGCTGCACGAAAAGGGCGGCAAGCGGCACGAAATGCCATGTCACCACAACCTTGAGCATTATCTGACCGATTATCTCGACGGCTGCGGCTTGCGCGATGATCGCAAGGGGCCGCTGTTCCGCACGATCGGGCGGCGGACCAAGCGCCTCAGCGATACCCCCCTGCCCCAGGCCAATGCCTTCGCGATGGTGCGCCGGCGCGCGGCGGCGGCCGGGATCGAGACGGCGATCGGCAACCACAGTTTCCGGGCAACCGGGATCACCACCTATTTGAAGAACGGCGGCACGCTGGAGACGGCTGCGACGATGGCGAACCACAGCTCGACCCGCACCACCCAGCTCTACGATCGCCGCCCCGATGACGTGACGCTGGACGAGGTGGAGCGGGTGTTGATCTAGGCGGCGGGCGCCGGCGCACAGGTCCAGCAATCGCCCTGGCTCTGTTGCAAAGATTGGCGGCAGTCAGAGGTAGGCTGTCGCTCTGC
>NZ_JNAC01000116.1:0-9262 GCF_000722555.1 Sphingobium sp. DC-2
CATACCGTTCAAGTGTGCGTGAGGCACGGTGCAGACTGTCCAGATAAGGCCGCGAGTTCCTCCATGCAATAGGCCGCATCGCCGAAGCGCTTGCCGAACGTGCGGTTGAGCCGCGTCTCAGCCCCGCTCCAGTGGGCAGTCTCGTGTGCTCTCGAAGATGCCAGCAGATCCGCTGAACGGAAGCTGCCGGGATGGGGCAATTGGATGAAGTCGCCGCACGGATCGTAGAACGCGCGGTCCCCGCCCCAGCGCAGTCTGGCCGGAATGGCTGCGAAGAAGGCATCGATCGCGTCCTGCCGGTGCGAGAGCAGCGCCGGGGTCGGTGGCACGTCACGCGCATAGTAATAGCGTGGCAGGCCTTCCACTTCGTCGGCATTGTAGACCCAGTAGTGGCGCAGGAAGCGGATCAGCGCGCCGGAGGTCTTCTCGCCCATGAGGCCGGGAGCCCCGGCCTTGCGGAAGCTGGAGGCATAGATCGACATGGCGGGGCGGGCATCGCGGCGGACACGGCCGCCCAGCTCCCCGGCCTGGCGCGCGGTCATCCAGTAGCGGGAACGGTAGCCACGGGTATCGGCAATCGCCCAGAGCCACAGGCAATTGATGCCCGCGTAAGGGGTGCCCTCATGGCGCAGCGGTCGTCCGCCCTCGCCGGTGAGCGACCAGGGCCGGGTCCAGGGTTTCGTTCCTGCCTCGAGGCGGGCAATGATGGTGGTGGTAACCTCGCGTGCGATATCGCGAGAGGAACGCGGGGTGGATGCCGGTAGCAGCCCCGGCGGGGTATTGGACATGACGCACTCCTGCGGTTAGCAAAGTGATCACACCGCCGATGTCCTCCGGGGGGTGGACGTCGGCGGTGGACCTGTCAGGACAGTGCGGGAGGCTTATTCGGCGGCCACGGCCCATTCACCGATGGCGTCGTCATCGCCGTAGACCTGCGGGCTGTCGTCATGGACGCCATCGGCCTCGTCGTCGATCGCCACGCGCTCGCCGCCAGTGCCGTCTTCGGTATCGCCGTCATCGGGGCCAGCAGTTTCAGAGGTAGCCGTTTCCGCACCGTCCGCAGCCAGCACCGCCAGGGCCTCTTCGTCGTCAGCCTCATCGTCCCCGATGAGCGCGGAGATCGACGTCCGTGTCGGTGTCATCTTCGACGCTGCCAGCCTCGGCCCCAACCTCGTCTTCAACCTTCGGCACGGTGAGCGGGAAGCGCATCGCGGCAGGCACCCAGGCAAGCGCCGCTTCCTTGACCTCGGCCTCGATCACGGCCTCACCGGCGAACAGCTTCTCGCACGAGGCCGAAATCTCGCCCTTCTTCTGGCTGGCGTGACGGCCCGAGAGCGCGGGGCCGCCCACATCGTCGAGCAGCGAGAGCAGCGCGCCCTTGGGAACGCGGTCGAAGAAGTTCTCCGACGTGGGCCGCCACCAGCTGGCCACATCGACCTCGAGCAGCGTCGCAAGCCGGTTCTGAAGCGGGTTCTGCCGGGTCGAGTAGCTCTCCTTGGCCTCGAATGACGTCGCTACGATCCAGGCCAGCCACGCCGCCTTGGCCTCGTCGCCGAGCATACGGAAGCCCTCGAAGCGGGTCACCATGTCGCTCGATTCCGTCCAGCTATGGTCGAGTCCTTCATGGACCTCGGCGAGGTAGTCGCGCGCGCGGGTCGCGGGTACGTTGCTCGCCAGCACCGGGTCCTGCGGCGAGGGTGCGCGGATCGTCGTTCCGTTGTACGAGGCCCCGGCATGGCCCTGGTCGGCCATGACGAACAGCATGTAGTCGAGCGCGAGCGCCGGATTGGCGATGATCGATGCGCCCAGCACATCGCGGCGCTGGACCGCGAGCTGATCGAGCAGCACCTGGCTCATCGCCTTGCCGCCCGGAGCCGCCGCTGCCGGATCGACCTCATCGGCCTTGCTGCGGCCCTCGGCGATGGGACCGCCCCGCGCGGGGCCTTCCTCGATGCGGAAAGTCGGGGTGCGCGCGATGATCGCGCCATCGCCGTCGATCTCGGGAGCATCGTCACCGTCACCGGCCTCGCACGATTCATCGCCGGTTTCGGCTTCGTCGTCATCGACCAGCGTAACGCGCAGCGGAGTCTCGGAGTAGTAGGTGTCGTCCAGCTCCATGGTGCCGTCGTTTTCGAGGGTCAGGAACAGGCCGACGCGCGGAGCGAGTTCGGGGGGAAGGATAGCGGGGCGATGGAAACGCAAGGTCTGAACCTCCTCGCTCAGTGCCTCGTATTCGTCGTTGAGGGCGTCGTAGGCTTCCTGCTCGATCTCCTCGTTCTCCATCTCGGTCTCGATGGCGCCGATACGGGTATCGATCTCCTCGATCCGGGCCGCCTGTTCAACTGTCAGCGCCGGCATCGGCAGATTCACGCGGTGCAGGCTGCGGGCCGCTTCCCAAGTCGAGGTGCCCACCAGCGGACGAATCCAGGCCAGGCCGCGTTCTTCGCCGATGCGTTTCGCTTCGGCTTCCATGATCGCGGCGGCGAGGGTCTGGGCGATCTCGGGATTGGTCCAGCGATCGCCGTTATCGCTGAACAGGTCGCTGTCGACGAGGCCGCCTGCAGCGATGTAGGCGTCCTGACCGACGAGGATGGCAACCGGGTCGGTGGACTTCATGCTCTCGTTGGCAATGACGCGCCGGATCGTATCGGCACCGTGGTAGCTGCTCTTGCCGTAGCTGTTCCAGACCATCAGCTGGCGCTCATGGCTCTCGGTCGATCCGTAGGCCTTGGCCATATCGAGTGTGATCTCACCAGACGCCAGCGCGTCGAAGATGGGTTCGGCGAGGTTGGCGAGACGCAGGCGACCTTCGACGGATCGGCGAGTGATACCGAACCGCTTGGCGACCGCATCGATATCACCGCTTTGCGCCAGACAATGCTGGAATGCTCGGCATTCGTCGGTGGGCGACATCGCCAGGTGATGGAAGTTTTCAGCGAGCGAGGCTTCGGAGAGCGTGCCGTTGTCGCCGCTGAGCATCAGAACCGGCACGTCGTATTCGGCCGCATTGATCTCGCCGCGCTCGGCCAGCAGCATCAGCGCGCGGTAGCGGCGGCTGCCCGCGATCACGGCAAATGCGCCGCGCGGCTTCTTCACCGGCGTCACGATGAGGTTCTGCAGGATGCCGCGCGCGGAAATGTCGGCGGCGAACTGTTCGATGAGGTCGTTGCTGGCCTTGCGCACGTTGATCTCGGAGGGGACCAGCTTGGCGAGCTTCACGGTCTGGATCATGGGGATATCACCTTGTCTCTTTCGTCCGGACCAATTTCCGAACACCCCTCCCCTTCCCCCTCTCTCTCCGGGGTCTTGACGGCGTGATATCGCTTTGATCTTACGGAAAACTCAGGCGCGTGCTCCATCATGCGGGGATTTGCGGCTGATGCGCGCCTCATGGCGCAGCATATGCTTGCGCAGCGTGCGGTTGATCTCGGTCTGGTAGCCGCCTTCGGAATGTTCCTTGAACCAGGCGATGACGTCCAGATCGAGACGCATGGTCACCGACTTCTTGAGCGGTTTGTAGAGGCCGGGACGATGGGCACGGTCCCAGTTCGCCTCGGCGGCTTCGGGAATGTCGCGCGTATCGATCTCGTCGTCGGTCATCGCCTGCAGCGCGGCAAGCTGTTCGCGCTCAGCCTTATCAAGATTCTTCTTCATACCGTCTCCTTTCGTGAGGCGTGGCCTTTCGGGCGCTGATGATCCGTATCCGGTTGTCGTCGCCGGGATCGGGATAGGTGTGGACGACCAGCACGATGACCACGCCCTGCACCGCGCCGATCGCATGGAAGCGTTCCTCGCCATCGACCGTGCGGTCGGGGACGATGACGAGAAAAGGATCGTCCCATACCCTTTGGGCAAGCGGAAAGCCGATCCGGTGCTTGCGTAAATTGATCTCGGCTTTCTCGGGGTCCCATTCGAACCGCACACCATCTCCATATGTATTGACGATATTGTCCATACAGCATCATCCTTCGATACGCCAGCACTCTCACGCGGCCTTGATGATCGCCCCGATGACACTCTCGGCATCGTTGACCGGGACGAACACGCGCGATCGATACTGGATGATTTCCACGAAGCACCCGAGCGACTTGAGCCAGGGCAGCTGGTTCGCGGGCGCATCCACAATCTCGACGCGGGGGTTCCCATTCACCAGCGAGCGCTTGAAGGTCATTGCGAAAGGCCGCGCCACCGCGACGCTGCGCCCGGAGAGGACCGAGCGGGCGATGGCGTCTGTCGGCATGTCCTCGGATCTGGCGATGCCGAGTTTAGTGTAGAGATGGACCACATGATCGTCGAAGACGAGACGGCCGAGCCAGGAGTTGCCCGACTTGTCGACGATACGGTTCACGGCAAGGTGATCGGATGGCAGCGCCGACCAGATCGGCAGCAAGAGGCCGGTCGCGAGCCGGATCGTCTCGACGTCGAGCTGCTCGGCCGCCTCGGCATGTTCGGCGCTCCATAGCGTAGCGAAGGCATCGCGGTCGATGACGTCCCAGGCGCTTTCGAGAAGATCGGCCTCGCGCAGGAACTCGCGCCGGCAGGGTCGCTGAAGCTCGACGCGCGCAATCGGCTCGCCTTCCTCGTCCATCCACGGCCGCGCCCGCAGCCGCAGCGCCACTTTGCCCGAGCGGCCATTGTGGACGAAGGCCGCATCCTTATGGGCATCGGCGATCTTGAGGATGCGCTCAAGCGCGATGGGGTTCTTGCGCCGCGCGATCTCGATGGTCAGCAGGTGACTGGTCGCCCCGGTGTTCGGATCGGTGCGCAGCAGCGTGTCGTCGATGACGGTCGCGCTATCGGCCATGATCGTCTCGACGCCCACATCGAGAGTGCCGGCATCGCGCGCGGCGGCGACGCGGGTTTCCACGAGCGCGAGGAACTCCTCGAAGATCTCGTTCTGCATGCCGATCGGCAGCGCCAGCAGGCGGTTGAGCCAGCGCTGGATGGGCGGCAGCTCCTCCTTCATTACGCCGTCGCCGTCATGGATCTCGAGCCCGGTCATTGTCGTGAAGGCATCGAGGGTGGTGCTCTTGAGCTTGCCCTGGTCGAGCAGGTGGAACCATGTCACCAGCGCGTCCCTTGCGTACTCGGATTCCAGGTTGTCACCGGGATCGAACAGATTCTGACCCCCAGTCTGGCGCTGGCCGCGCGTCAGCGCGCCGAGGCTGTCAAGCCGACGCGCGATCGTCGAGGTGAAGCGCAGCTCGCCCTTGCAGTCGGTGGTGACGGGGCGAAACAGCGGGGTCGAGGCCTGATGCGTGCGGTGCGTGCGCCCGAGCCCCTGGATCGCCCGGTCGGCGCGCCAGCCCGGCTCGAGGAGGAAGTGGACGCGCTGCTCCTGGTTCACCGCATCGAGGCTGGCATGGTAGGAACGCCCCGTGCCGCCCGCATCGGAAAACACCAGCACCCGCTTGGTGCCGTCCATGAAGGCCGAGGATTCGCTGCGCGAGGCGCTGGCGGGACGGCTTTCCACCTTCTGCCGCCCATCGGCGAGGGTCACGAGCCGTTTGGAGCGCCCGGTTACTTCGGCGACGCGCTCGGGACCGAAGTGCTCGACGATGGCATCGAGCGCGGACTGGATCGGCGGCAGCGCGCAGATCGTCTCGATGAGGCCGTCGCGCGCGGCGATGGCCTCGGGGTTGTGGACCGGATTGCCGTTCTCGTCGCTCATCGGCTCGGAACGCACGGTTCCGGTATCGTCGGTGAAGACGCGCATCTGCCGGGTCGGAAAGGCGCGCATCAGGTAATCGACGATCTGGTCGACCGGCGAGAGGGTCAGCATGGGATCGGCGCGTTCCTCGGCGCTCATCTGCGAGAGGCGGCGATCGAGGATCGCCTCGGCCGTCGTCACCAGCTGCAGCACTACCGACTGGCCGGCCTTCAGATGCTCCTCGACGGCGGCGATCACCGTGGGCAGCTTCATCGCCAGGAGGACGGCACCGAAGAAGCGTTGCTTGACAGATTCTATGCGGCTGCGCGCCGCGGCCTTGGCGCCGGCATTGAGCGTCTTGCCGCCGAAACCATCGACCACGCCGGTCTGCTCGAGCGCGGCCTCCATGTTGGACAATATGACGTGCCAGGCCGAAGCGTATGTGTCGTAGATCTCGATTTGCGCCGGGGTCAGCGCGTGGCGCAGCACATCGTACTCGACACCCGCGAAGCTGAGCGCGCGGGCGGTATACAGTCCGAGTGCCTTGAGGTCGCGCACCACCAGCTCCATGGCTGCGATACCGCCCTGCCGGATCTCGGAAATGAACGCCTCGCGGTTTGCGAAGGCCGTCTCCGGTCCCCACAGTCCGAGCCGGACAGCATAGGCGAAGTTGTTGACGTCGGACGCGCCAGTAGCGGACGCATAGAGAACGCGCGCACCGGGAAGCCGGTTCTGGAGCAGTACCCCGGCGACACCCTGCTGCGAGCCTTCCTTGCGCCCCAGCGCGCCCTCGCCGCCGGCGACCCCGCCCATCTCGTGCGCCTCGTCGAAAGCGATGACGCCCTCGAAGTCGCTTCCTGCCCAATCGAGGATCTGCTGCAGGCGGGTGTGGTCCGAGCGGCCCGAACGCAGCGTCGGATACGTGACGAACAGCACGCCCTGTTCGAGGCTGACAGGTTGGTCGATCTTCCAGTTGGAAAGCGGCTGCACGTCGGCGGACAGACCGCCCAGCGCCGTCCAGTCGCGGCGAAAGTCCTCCAGAAGCGGTTCGTTCTTCGTCACGAAGACATGGCGGCGCCTCCCTTGCAACCAGTTGTCGAGGATACACGCGGCGATCTGGCGGCCCTTTCCCGCCCCGGTGCCGTCGCCCAGGAAGAAGCCCTTGCGATACTGGCGCCCTTCAGGATCGATGATCAATCCGACCCCGGTTTCGGCGGCCCGGAACGTACCGGGAAGCATCTGCGACCAGGCATGGCCGGCATAGACCACGGTTTCCAGCTGCGAAGTCGAGAGCAGCCGCTCGGTGACGGTGCGCTCGGGCAGATGCGGCACATGGGTCGGGATCGGCGCCGGGATCGAGCCCATCGCCACCGATTCCACCAGCGCGGTGGGATGTTCGCCCGCAGTCTCGAAGACGATCCGGCTCGGACGATAAGGCAGATAGACACCGACCTGCTCGGCCAGCGGTGCTGCCTGTTCCAGCGTGCGATAGGCGACGGGCAGCACCGCGTTCTTCAACGGGGCATGGAAGGGACGCGGCTTTGCCGCTTTCGCGCTACGCGCGGCGCCGAACATCGTGGCGGGTTTGTGCGCGGAGGTTGAAGAGAGGGAAGAAGGCGCGGAAGAGATGACGGAACTGGCGCCGGTGTCCGGGAGCGGGGCGCGCGGCGGGATCGTCACGGCATCGATGAGGTCCGCGAGCGAGGCGCGCGCGATCGTCGCGGGGCGCATATCCTCCTCGCCGGCGGCGGTCCCCTTGTCGATGACGTAGAGCCTGACCGCAATATCGGTGCCGTGCTTGCGATAGCAGTGTTCGAGCCGCAGCGAAGTGCGCACGCTGCATCCCGACAGCACCGCCTCGTAGGCAGCGCGTACCCGCGTATCGGGCGCGAACCAGTCGGGCATTACCGCCACGGCGCGGCCGCCGGGGCGAAGACGGCGAAGCGCGGCCTGAAGGTGGCGCAGCGCGGCGAGATCGTCGGCGCCGCGCCCGAGGCTGCGCGCGAAGGGCGGGTTTATCAGCACGACGCTCGGGCGCGGCAGTGCGGCATGGAGGCTGACCAGTCCTGCCCCGTCATGGCCGGTGACGATCGCGTCGGGGAATACAGAGGCAAGCCGCTCTCGGCGCTTCGCATCGATCTCGTTGAGATAAAGTGCGCTGCTAGGGGGTATCTGCGCGGCAAGCAGGCCGTTGCCCGCGCTCGGTTCGAGCACGATATCTTCAAGGGTAATCGCCGCCAGCAGCACCGCCAGCGCGGCAATATCGGCAGGGGTCGAGAATTGCTGGAAGACGATCTGTTCCTCGCTGCGCACCGTCTGCGTGGGGCACCGCTCCATCAGCGCGGTGGCGGCCGCAACATCGGCGAGGCCATCGAGCGCATGGGGCCGCGTGCGCAGATGCAGCGCGAGCGCGTGCTCGAGCATCTCGAAGCTGGCACGCTGGGTCCAGCGCCCGTCGGCATCGCTGCCGCCAAAGCAGCGGGTCATGGCCTCATTGAGGTCGCGCCGGGTGATGAGTGCGCCCTCTGCCAGCAATGCGGCAATGTGGCGGGCGGCCGAACGGTCATTAACGGGGGGAAGATCGAGCAGATCGCGCATGACAAAGGGTCTCCTGTTCTTCTGCCCGGACGGCAGATCACCCTTTCCCTTCCCCCCTCTCCTCCTGCGCCTCGAGGACCTCGGCCCAATCCTTGTATCCCTTGGGGAAATCGACGCGGATCAGGCGATTGTCGCTGGCATAGCGATGGGATGCCCGGTTGACGGCCCTCCGGCCCGCCGTGTCATAATCACCTGCCAGGATCAGTTCGGTCACGCTGTCGGGGATCGTCACCAGGCCGAACCGGCGCGAGCCGAGCGTTGCCCAGCACGGCAGGTTGTTGATGCGGCTCCACGCGCGCGCGCTCTCAAATCCTTCGGCAAGCCCGATGGTGGGACCAATGCCGCCGCCCCGCCATGCGCCCATGCCGAGCGAGCCGATCGTCGCCTTGGCGGTATAGCGGCCCGTCTCGGGATCGAGGAAGATCCGCTGCAGGGCGACAAGACGCTGGGCCTCGCGCACCGCGACCAGCAAGGCGGGCTTGAAGACGGTGTTGGGCTTGGCGCCATGGGGACAGCGCGGATGAAAGCGGACGTCACCGGGGATAGGCAGCAGGAAGCGCGATCCCAGATAGCGTTCCCCAAGCGTACCCGGCACGGATTGCGCCTGCGACCAGAGCCGTTCGATATTCGCGGTGCCGGATCGAGCGTTGTCTGGCGGCGGTTCGTAGTGGCGGGTGATGGCGATCCGATCGAGTTCGCGAAGGACGTCGATGGAATCGCAACCGGCAAAGCAGGTTACAAGGATACCGCGATCCCCCTGCCGGAGGGACAGGCTGGGGGTGTGGTCGTTATGGACCGGACAGCGGCACATGGCGCGAGTTCCATGCCAGGTGCCGCGAAGGGTGCCCACGATGTCTATGAGCTTCTGCGAGGGGCGGCGGGCAACGATCGTCATTGGTCATTACTCGGGTTAGCGAGCGGGAAGACGCGCGCGATCGTGTACATGCCCTCGGTATCCTCGAAATGGCTCTGTTGCAAAAATCGTGAAGCTTGAGCATGCTTGGCGGAGATTGG
>NZ_JNAC01000117.1:0-1819 GCF_000722555.1 Sphingobium sp. DC-2
GTCCCTTTTGCGCGCCGATAGGGGGTCCCGTTTGCACGCCGATTGACACCCCATACCGGGCTCGCCAGGCCTCGCTGAAGCAGTTGGATGCGGTCGCCAAAGGCTCGGCCCCCAACATCACGATTTCAGAAGCCGCGGCCCAGCATGGCCGAAGCTATCGTGGCAAGGTTGTTGATCAAACGGCGCACCACGCGCTGCAGGAATCCGAAGATCGCGGATTCGTTATTCACGACAAAGCGCTCGGCCCCAAGCGGGATTTTGACAACGGCAGCTACGCCCAAATCACCTACGCTTACGACAAGGGGAAAATTCCTGCTGAGGAAATTGTTCAACGCATAGAGCGGGAAGCCCGAAGCAAAGCATTCAAAGAGCTGCCTCGCCAGGAAGCCGTCAAGCAACACCCGGAATTGCAAGCAAATTTCGTCCAGCTCGATGCGCTCAAAAAGCAAATTCAGGGTCAACACCTCACGGCTGCTGAACAGGCAACGGTCATGGATCGGTTGCACGAAAACATGGCCAGGGCCATTGAGCGCGGCCCGGTTCCAGGCCAAAGCGCTTCCACCGAAACCGACAAGTCAACGCCTCCCACCCCAAGCAAGGATCACGAGCGCTAGACGCCGCACCCCGCCCACTATATGATGCAATGTTATGTTGAAGCCATTTAACATAATCTATATCGTATAACACCGCACCTTGGGCCGCTCGGCGGCGACTCACGACGTAATTGCGAAATTGGGCCGCAGTGCCTTTTGCTCGTCGTGACAACATGATGGGAGGCATGAAACACGCAAACCGCCTCATCGTGCTGCTCGTGATTGCCTCCCTCGTTGGCCTTGCCCTCCAGCCCGGAAACAAAGGTCTGGCTGTGCGTGTCTTCGGCGTCCAAATTGAAACCAAGTGATCTGTCTTGATCCCGTGGACAAGCGGGGATCGGCATGGAAATATGGACAAGCCTGCGACTTGCCCACATTCCCACCCCTCGCACCCCCTTGCCCACAGGCGCCCACGGGCCTGACGCGCTGCGCTTGCCTTTTGTGATTTTCATCTCTTAGAACACTCGCTTTGCGGGCATCATGTTGATTTCCACGTAAATCTGACCCCTCTGAGCTGAGTTTTTTCATCCAACTTTGACCCCTTGAGTAAGGTCTTCTGCTTGTTTTTTGAGCAGGAGGGTTCAAGGAGTGATCAACGTGGGAACACTGGCAAAGATCCGCAGGATGCACCTGCGCGACGGCCTTCCAATCAAAGAAATCGAGCGGCGCACGGGCCTGGCCAGAAACACCATCAAGGTGTGGCTGCGCAAGGGCGAGATGGTCCAGCCCAAGTACCCTCAGCGGGTGGTGGTGAGCAAGCTCGACGGTTTCACCGAGATGCTGGCAACCTGGCTCAAGGCCGATCAGCATCGCGGCAAACGCGATCGCCGCACCATCAAGGCCCTGTACGAAGCCCTGACCGAGCAGGGGTACACCGGCGGCTACGGCCGGGTGGCCGCCTTTGCCCGGCGCTGGCGAGAGGATCAGTCGGGCAAGGTCGACAAGGCCGCCTTCGTTCCTTTGAAGTTTGCGCTGGGCGACGCGTTCCAGTTCGACTGGAGCACCGAATATGCCTGGGTGGGCGGGCTGCGCCGGCGCCTGGAGGTGGCGCACACCAAGCTGTGTGGCAGCCGCGCCTTCTGGCTGGTGGCCTATCCGACCCAGAGTCACGAGATGCTGTTTGACGCCCATGCCCGGGCGTTTGCCGCCTTCGGCGGCGTGCCCCAGCGCGGTATTTACGACAATCTATGGACGCCTCCCGCCGCAAGGTGATTTCGATCTGGCGC
>NZ_JNAC01000118.1:0-1006 GCF_000722555.1 Sphingobium sp. DC-2
TGGCCCAGTCGGCCCGAAGCTGCGATTTTGGTCATCTTGGAGAACACGTCGGGAACGGGCTGGTTGTTGTTGACGATCGCCCATGCGAGGAACGACGTTCCGCTCCGATAAGGGAGCGGCGTTATGAGCCTTGGCGTTTCGAGTGGGGATCTGATCGGCTCCTGGAGCCTGAGTTTTTCGGACATCGCGTTCGTGACCGGCAAAGCGGAGACGGCACGACTGGGATTGGCGGTTCAGCTTAGATTTTTCGCCGGGCATGGCTTCTTTGTGCCGGATCATGCGTCGATACCCTCCGACGGTGTCTTGTATCTGGCGGAGCAACTTGGTCTCGATGCCAAATCCGTGAACCACTATGATTTTTCCGGGCGCACCGCCCGCCGGCATTGCGCGGAGATTTTGCGGCATCTCGGGTTCCGCCGTATGACGCAGACGGATCGCAGGGCGTTGTCGAGGTGGATTTCCGACGATCTTTGTGCGGGCGGGCAGCCGATCAATGCCATGCTCGAGCATGTTTTCCTGTGGTGCCGCGACCGCCGTATCTATGGGCCGTCGCGCAAGGAGCTGGAACGCCTCGTCCGTTCGCAACGACACCTCTATCTGGAGGCCCTGTTGGCCCGAGTCCGCGATCGGCTTGCGCCGGATGCGGTCGCCTTGCTGGAAGCCTCGCTCGCCGATCCCGATGGCCCGACCGGCTTCAACACGATGAAGGGGGATGCAGGTCAGGCGACGCTCGAAAACATTCTTGGCGTGACCGCCAAACTCGCCTTTATCCAACGGCTTGCTCTTCCCCGAGATTTCCTATCGGTCACGGGCAAGGCATGGGTCGATCAGATCGTTCGCCGGGTTGCCGGCGAGAAAGCCTCGGAGATGCGCCGGCATGTACCGGCGCGCCAGCTCGGGCTCTATGCCGTTTATCTGATGGCGCGGGAAGCTCAGCTTACGGATGCGATGGTCGACCTGCTGATCGAGACGGTCCATAAGATCGGATCGCGCTCGAAACGCAAGG
>NZ_JNAC01000119.1:0-9214 GCF_000722555.1 Sphingobium sp. DC-2
AATCTCCGCCAAGCATGCTCAAGCTTCACGATTTTTGCAACAGAGCCGACGTCCCCGATGCGGTCCTTCACTATCTCGCCGCCCAGCTCTTCGTCGATGTTGATGCGTTCGCCGACTATGGCCAGCGCGCGCAAACACGTAACGATCATGCCGACATTGCGGCACGGCATCTGGGGCTACACCCTTTTCGGCGAGGGGATATACCGCTCGCGCTCGATCTCGCCGCAAGAGCTGCGGAGCGGACCGATCGGGGCGAACCTATTGTCCGCGCATTGATGGAGGGGCTGAAGCAGGAACGCTTCATTCTTCCATCGGCAGACACGCTCGAACGTGCGGGCCTCGCCGGCAGGGCACGCGCCCGCAAAGCCGCGGCGGCGCTCATTGTCGAAAGCCTGGGTCATGCCGAACTGGCGCGGATCGATGATCTGATCGTCAACAACAGCGACTTCGGCATGACGCCGCTGGCCTGGCTGCGCAATTTCGAGGAAGCGCCCACCACGGCGAACATCAACGGGCTGCTGGAACGGCTACGCTATGTGCGCGGAATCGGCATCGACCCGGCGATCGGCGCGAAAATCCCCGACTTCCGGTTCGCGCAGTTCATGCGCGAAGGTGGCGTTGCGCCGGCGTTCCTGCTCTCCGATTATAGCCTTAACAGGCGCCGCGCGACGCTGATCGCGGCGGTCATCGACCTCGATGCCAGGCTCGCCGATGGTGCGATCCAGATGTTCGACAGGCTTGTCGGAAGCCTGTTCACACGGGCGCGGCGCGGGCGGGAAAGGCGCTATCAGGACAGCATCCGCTCGGTCGGCGAACTTATGCGGCTGTTCGGCGCGACGATCGCCGCGCTGGGAGAGGCGGTCGAACATGGCGGTAATCCGCTCGAACTGATCGACGAAGCGGTAGGCTGGCACAGACTGGTCGCAGCCAAATCGCAGGTCGATGCGCTGGCCGAGCTGGCGGGCGAAGATGCGCTTGTCGCGGCGACTGGTCGCTATGCGACGCTGCGGCGGTTCAGCCCGGCTTTCCTCGATACATTCACGTTCAAGGCATCGGGGAGCGGATCGCAACTGGTCAAGGCCATCGAGGTCATCCGCGATACCAATGCCCGCAAGGCCCGCAGCCTGCCCGAGGGCGTTCCGCTCCCATTCGCCAACCGGCAGTGGAAGCGCCTCATCACCGAAGGTGGCCAGGTCGATCGCCGGCGATACGAGACGGCCATCATGGCCACGCTGCGCGATCGGTTGCGCGCCGGCGACATATGGGTCGAAGGAACCCGCAATTATCGCCGCTTCGACACCTATTTGCTGAGTCGACGCGATGCCGATAAGGTGGCCGACAGCCTGCCATTCCAGACCGATGCGGCCGCCTATCTGGAGGAGCGGGCAAGGACGCTCGACTGGCGGCTGCGCCGTTTCGCCAAGCAACTCAAGGCGAACAGGCTCGCGGGCGTGGCGCTCGAACGCGACCGGCTCAAGCTGCAACCCATGCCGGCGATCACTCCACCCGAGGCGGAGGCTCTCGATCGCAGGCTCGACGCCTTGCTTCCGCGCGTGCGGATCACCGAACTCCTGGTCGAGGTGGCCGAGCGCACCGGGTTCCTGAGCGCATTTCGCGATCTTCGGTCCGGCAAGGAGCATGACAACCCGCACGCGATCCTCGCCGCCATTCTCGCTGATGGATCGAATCTGGGTCTAGAGCGCATGGCCAACGCCAGCGACGGGGTGAGCTACGCCCAGCTTGCCTGGACCCACAACTGGTATTTGTCGCCCGAAAACTATCAGGCCGCGTTGGGGATGATCGTTGCCGCGCACCATGATCTTCCTTTCACGCGCCATTGGGGAGCCGGCACTAGTTCATCCTCCGATGGGCAGTTCTTCCGCTCGGGCCGCAACCGATCGGCGGCGGCCGACATCAATGCGAAATATGGCAGCGAGCCGGGCCTGAAGATCTACTCCCACCTGTCCGATCATTTTGCCTCGTTCGGATCGCGGATCATGTCGGCCACCGCCGGCGAGGCCCCCTACGTGCTGGATGGCCTGATGCTCGGCGCCGGCGCGCTACCGCTGCATGAGCATTACACTGATACCGGCGGCGCGACGGACCATGTCTTTGCCCTTTGCCATCTTCTCGGCTTCCGGTTCGTGCCCCGTCTGCGCGACATCGCCGACCGGAAACTCGGCTCGATCGCCGCGCCTTCGACCTACAAAGGCATCGAAAGCCTCATGGGCCGCACGATCAAGACGGCGGCGATCGAAGCCGATTGGGATGACATCGTCAGGATCGTCGCCTCCATTAAGGAAGGAGCCGTTGCGCCCTCCGCGATCCTGCGCAAGCTGGCCGCCTACAAGCGCCAGAACAGGCTGGATTTTGCGCTGGCCGAACTCGGCCGCATCGAGCGGACGCTATTTGCGCTCGACTGGCTTGAACAGCCCGACTTGCGTCGCGCCTGCCAGGCCGGCCTCAATAAAGGCGAAGCACGTCATACCCTTGCCGCCGCGATCTACACCAACCGACAGGGGCGGTTCACCGATCGCTCGATCGAGAATCAGGAATATCGGGCATCGGGCCTCAATCTGCTGATCGCGGCGATTTCTTACTGGAACACCGTCTATATGGACAGGGCCGCCCAGCATCTCCAATCATCCGGCGGCACCTTCGATGATGCGCTGCTTGCCCATCTCTCGCCGATGGGCTGGGTGCATATCAGTTTGACCGGCGACTATCTGTGGCAAAGGGCAAACCGGCTCTCCCCTGGCGAGTTCCGCACCCTCAACGATCCCATGGCCCGCCTCAAACTCGTGGCATAGCCAGTGTTCTCATTATGTCCGCCAAATCGTTGTCTGGCGCACAAACCTTGAGGTGACGCCAAGTTCCTTGGCAAAAAGGCTGCGGCCCATTCTAAATCGCTTCCAGCGACTGCCGCTGGTTCGGGAGCCAGTGCCTGAGCGGCATTCGATTTCTGGTTCTTCCCAATGCTCAGCGCCTAGGGATTTTGTGTTCAATCGATAAAGGAAGTAGCGCCCTTCGATTTTGCCATTGATCCGCTTGGCATACATGCGCATGTTTATGCGCAGCATTACTTGGAGGTCAGGATGGGCCGCTACGATATCGGATTAAGGAGCCACAGAAAGCCCACCAATATCTCGCTAGATACCGCCTTGGTGGCTGAAGCGAAGCGGCTTGGCATCAACATCTCGCGAGCCTGTGAAAGCGGACTGAGCGATCAGATTGCAAGGGAACAGGCTCGGCTTTGGAAGGCCGATAATGCATCGGCCCTGGAAAGCTCCAATGATTATGTCGACCGGCATGGACTACCGCTCAGCCGGCATCGCCACTTCTGATGGCGAAGTTCGATGTCCTGCGACAGAGGGAAGGGGGCTGCTATGTGCTGGATTGCCAAGCTGATCTTCTGAGCAATCTCAACACGCGTCTGGTCGTCCCGCTTCTGCCGGTTGCAGAAGCGCCTTTACCCGCTATCCGGCTGAATCCAATACTGGACGTCGAGGGTGAGCAGCTAGTGATGGTCACTCAATTCGCCGCAGCCATGCCAGTGCGGGAGTTGGGCGAGATCGTTCAGTCCATGCTATCGCAGCAGGATGTCATAAGCGCTGCCCTGGATATGCTGATCGTGGGATTCTAATAATGATGGCATGACTGGTCTGGATAGCTATCCGATAGCTACTATTATTCCTTTGATCGAAGCTGTGAATCAATAAGTATGCACTGATTCAGACAAGTCGTGAGACGAGGGAAACCCGGACGCCTATCCTGCCGCCATGGAGCGCTCTTTCCCGCATCGCCTCATCCACCTGCGTGCACTGGACCCTGCGCGCAACATCGCGCGTGACTATAGTATCTGGATCAGCGTCGACCTGTTCGGCGACTATGTAGTCGAAACCTGCTGGGGGCGGATCGGCGCCGCGGGACAGCGGCAAAGACGCAGCTTTCCGGACGCGCTTTCGGCGCGGCGGCATCTGCGGGCGATTTTCAGGAAGAGGCGTGGCGCACGCAGGCGGATCGGCGTCGATTATCATCTCGTGGCGGTGTCGACGGGCTAAGCGGCGCGGCCTCTTCAGCTGCGCAGGCGACGGACATTTATCGCTCGCGCGCGGGCTTCCACGCTGATCTCGAAGTGATCAGTCTGCATGACGTTGGTGATGGCGGGCGGCACAAAGGCGGCGATGCTCGTGCCGCCACGCCGCCGCAGGCTGTCGAAGAGGATGCCGACTTTTCCATCCGAGCGAAGCTGCTCGCCGAAGAGCTGGGAGGCGGCATAGCTGTCGCGCCGGTAGAGGTCGGGGCGCTCCGCCTGGAGTCCCTTGATGTCGCAATAATCTTTGCCCATAAGCGTTGCCGAATAGGCCCGGTAGGTCCGCTTCATGGTTGGCACATTGCGGGCGATGGCTTCACGGCGGAGATGATGGCCGACCTCGGCGGCCGCCGTCTGGATATCCGTCGAGGCATACCAGGCGCCCAATTCCGGGCCGTTGAAGCGCATGCCCTCGGGCGCGCCATGCAGGAAAGCCGCCATGATGACGCTGCTGTTGGGGCGGCCATAGACCCACTGGTCCTGGGGAAGCCGGTGCAGCCGATCGGCAGACAGGCGATCGTTAGTCCACCCGGCAAGCTCCATGACCGCTTGCGCGTCCGCCGCCGTCGCGACCGTGTCGAACAGGCCGATGGGCGGAAAGCGCGAAGGAATGAGACGATAGCTCGGCTGCGGCGCGCCGGTGAACAGTTCCGTCACTGAAAGATGATCTCGCCATCCTCATAGGGCGCGAAGTCCGCTTCCGCCGCGGTCGGCGGCATATAGAGACCGCCGCGCGCCGCATCGAGGAAACGGCGGACCGTCATCAGCCCGTCCTGCGTCCCGTTGATGGCGAGCATGAGCGGCGGCCTGCCGCCGAAGACACGCGCATCATGCGGCTGACGCAGCCATGCAACGGCATCGCGCTCTTCGGTGAACAGCATGGCGAGCGCGTGGTGGATGCCAAGGAGGGCGGAAATGCGGGTCAGCACGTCGACATCGAGCGTGATGGAGCCATGCTCGCGCGCCTGCTTGCACCAGTTGTGGAAGGTGGAGCGCGAGGGATAGCCCAGGATCAGCCGCCGCTGCTCCTCGCTGAGGCCCCAAAGGTCGGCGATCGCGAGAAAAGTGCGGAGCGCAGGCGCGCTCAGGCGGCGGCGGTTGGATGGCTCGAACCGGGAAAGGTCGAGAGCGGGAAGGCCTCCCTCCGGGATCGCTGCTTTTGAAAACCGGGCCATGGATAACCTCCAGATCTAGAGTTAGTCCAGATTTGGACAGTAGGCAAGGGATTTACAGATCTCGGGCGCAGCCGATAGGGACGAAGAGCACGAGCTGTCGCCTGAATCGAGAGAGAGGAGGAGGGACTGCGCTTTTTGCTGCCGAGGAGCAGACGGGAAGGGAAGGGCAGCAGCCGAACTGGAGCGGGTAGCGGGGATCGAACCCGCATCACAAGCTTGGAAGGCTAGTGCTCTACCATTGAGCTATACCCGCCCGCAGGCAAGCGCCCTGCCATCTTTTGACGGGCCTCGTCAATATCAAAGCAGCTGGCCGTCATCCGACGATAGGCTATCGGACGAGCACCAGCTTCACCCCGATCATCTTTGCGACCGCCGCCCATTGGCGGTCCGTGGTCCAGGCCGGCAATCGCTCTCGAAGGGCCAGGGCCAGGCAGAAACAATCGCCAAGCGACAGTCCCGCCTCCGACGCGGCTGCGAGTATATGCCCCGCCATTCTGGCCAGCTCGGCGTCCGCCTCAATCAAGGCAATGGGTAAAGGCCGCAGCATCGCCTCCACTTCCTCGGGTGGCATGCCATGACGAACAAAATGGCTGGTCACTTCGGCCAGGTTGACCACGCACATCCGCGCGCCGCCAAGTGCATTGGCTACCTTGTCGCCACCGCGCTCCTCGCGCAGCATGGCCAACAGGGCAGACGCATCAAGGACAAGCCATGTCATTCTCCGCCTTCCGCACGCCGGTTGGCGAGGAAGCCCTCCACCGAGGCATCCGGCTTGTCCGCCGTATATTTCCGGGCCAGTGATCGGGCATGGGCGACGGACTGCGCCACAGTCCGCAAAATGAGCCCTCCAGGCGTTTCCTCGAAAAGCAAGGCTCCACCGTCAGCAAGGCCGAGGCGTTTGCGAACATCGGCAGGCAGGATCATGCGGCCATTAGGGGCAATGTTCACCTGAATCGTCATGTCTGGCTCCTGACGCCATTTCGATGATTAATGGGAGTAAGATACATTATATATCCGAGTTTGGTTTTTGTGCCAATTTATTCACCTTGTGGCACAGATCCGGGCTTCTGCCCGGAAAGTGCGCCATCCTTTGATAATGTCCTTTATCACATACTAATGCGGGGCGGACATGAAGGCGGTTCACGACAAGATAGAAGGCCCATTCGCGATCGAGGAGGATCTAGCTCTGTACGGCATGGTGATCGGCAGTGCGACGCTGCGCAGCGGCATCAAGCTGATCCTGCATGGCACAATCGCCGGCGACCTGATCCTTGAGCCAGGAGCGCGCGCCATCATCCACGGCACAGTCGCCGGGCGTATTTGCAACGAGGGCGGGCGAGCCGAGATATTCGGCTTTGTTGATGGCGTCGAAGACCTTTCCCCGGACGCCGTAACGGTCATCGACACCGCCGCCCATGTTCGCGGTCGGCGATGAACCAGCTCGCCCCTCTCCCGTCACCCAGCTTAGCGCTGCCCGCGCTCATCGCGTCGGCCGATGAGCGGGCGCGGCTGCGCTTCCTCGAGTTCTTCGCCGTCACCATCCGCAATCCCCATACGCGCCGTGCCTATGCGCGCGCAGCGGGCGAGTTTTTGGCTTGGGTAGCGGCGCGCGGCATCACATCGCTCGCCGGCTTGCAGCCGCTTCATGTCGCGGCCTGGATCGAGGCGCTGGGACGCGAGGTGAGCGCGCCCACCGTCAAGCAGCAGCTCGCGGCCGTGCGCCACCTGTTCGACTGGCTGGTGACAGGCCAGGTCATGCCGACGAACCCGGCCGCGTCGGTGCGCGGGCCGGCGCACAGCGTCCGGCGCGGCAAGACGCCGGTGCTGGCCGCCGACGAAGCGCGGCGACTGCTGGATGTGATCGATGCGACGACGCCGGCAGGTTTGCGCGATCGGGCGCTGATCGGGTTGATGGTCTATTCGTTTGCCCGGATCGGCGCGGCGCTGGCGATGCGCGTGGAGGATGTGTTCGTGCAGAATCGGCGACTATGGGTGCGGCTGCACGAAAAGGGCGGCAAGCGCCACGAAATGCCCTGTCATCACAACCTTGAGCATTATTTGGCCGAATATCTCGATGGCTGCGACTTGCGCGAGGACCGCAAAGGGCCGCTGTTCCGTACGATCGCGCGCGGGACCAAGCGCTTAAGCGACACCCCCCTGCCCCAGGCCAATGCCTTCGCGATGGTGCGCCGTCGCGCCGTCGCGGCCGAGATCGAGACGGCGATCGGCAACCATTCGTTCCGCGCTACGGGGATCACCACCTATTTGAAGAACGGCGGCACGCTGGAGACAGCCGCGACGATGGCGAACCACAGTTCGACCCGCACTACCCAGCTCTACGATCGCCGGCCCGATGACGTGACACTCGACGAGGTAGAGCGGGTGTTGATCTAGGCGGCGACCGGCGGCGCACATTCCCAGCGGCCCCCCCCGCCATTGAAACCCGACCCGTTGCGCGTTGCCGATCGCGGGCGGCTCGCCTTTGCGCCAGAACCCAAGCATCTTGCCTCGATCGTCCAGATGGGCGTCGGCGACGATCGCGTGCGCGGCCTGGATGAACTGCCCATGCCCGAACACATAGACCAGCGATCCCGCAGGCATGGCGGCGAGGCGGGCTAGGGCCGCGCCGCCGCGCCGGAGCAGGGTGGCGAAGCTCTCCGCCCCCTCCCCGCCGCAATAATCAGGATCGGCCTCGCTCCAATAGCGTTCGAGATGAGGCATCCGCTCGGCGCTCCGCGTGCCGTTCCAGCGCGCCGGTTGCAGATAGGTGAACTCTTCGATCGGCCACACTTCCACCGGCGTATCGGGGAAACGCGCGATGGTAGGCGCGGCCGTTTGCCGGGTGCGGGTATAGGGCGACGTGACGATGAGCGCCGGCGCTTCGGTCCAACTCGCCGCGACATGATGCGCCTGTTCCTGGCCCCGCTCCGTCAGCTCGATCGTCGCCAAATCATGGCAAGGGATGCCGGCATTGCCAGTGCTTTCACCGTGGCGGATGAATATGGCCCTCATGGCTTCCCCTTCATTGCGGGCAGATTGCTATCTAGGCGATATACAAAAGATAGCTATGTTATAGCGTTGCGCATATTTATGCTTGTATCCGCAAGGAAGCGGCAGGCTATTCGAACAACTCCGAATGCGTGCCGGCGCGCACGAAGTTCACCAGGTTTCCCTCGATCGTGTAGATGAGCAGGAAGTCGCCGCCGATATGGCACTCGCGATGGTCGCTCCAGTCGCCTTTGAGGGCATGGTCCAGCCATTCCGGGCCAAGCGGCGCGTCATTGGCGATAAGGAGCATCATCGCTTCCTTGAGCTGCTTCATGTTGTAGCGCCCGCTGCGCGACAACCGCTCCCAATCCTTCACGAACTTCTTTTCGTAGGAGGCCTCTCGAGGGAGCGAAGCACGCTTACTGCTGGCGGGCTTCTTGGTCGAGGGCATCAAACAATTCCTGAGGATCGGTGAAGCGGGCGCGGCGGGACTTCATCGTTGCGCGAGAGGCTTCGATGGCTGCCCGCGTTTCGGCGTTCGGCACCTTTAGCTCGAAAGGCAAGGCGTGATCCTTCGCGATCCGGGTGAGCGTCATGCGGACCACATCGGATACGGTCAGTCCCAGTTCGGCCAGGACGGCGGCGGCTTCATCCTTCAATGTTTCGTCGATGCGCGCGCGCACGAAAGCGGTAGCGGCCATAAGAACCTCCTGTGATCCGTCTTCATTGTAGCTCAACTGAGCAACAGTTACAACCATCCTGCGCCTGCCGCTTGCGCGGCACCGTGGCTCGAGTCGCTGCGCTCCCCAAGCCCGCACACGGTCTTGGCCATTCGGTGACGATCCACATGGCGGGCGAGATCGCGTGCGCGGATCTCGGGGACAAGGGTGCCGGCGCGCCGGCAGGTTGGGGGCGTTTGCGGGAGGGGGCGGAATCCTACGCTAAGGATTTGGGCCAG
>NZ_JNAC01000120.1:0-2017 GCF_000722555.1 Sphingobium sp. DC-2
TTATGGCCGCTTCGACCTCGACCTGAACGACCGGATTGATTTTGGACGGCTTGCAGCGTGAGGCGGCTGATCGGCCTATAACATTTGGGTACACCCCAGAGTGATAGGGCCGAGTGACACCATTCGTCTGTCACAAAAGGGTGGGTTTGCGCTCAATGTGACGATACACTGCAAGAGCCACCCTAATGGGGGTGACTGCACGAAAGTGACTTATCTGCACGCTAAGAGCGAACGGACCGGGAACGCTGGGACTTTGTGTTCTTCTCCGTGGCTTCGAGGGCTTTGTAGAGGGCGGTTTTGCCGATCTTGAGGCGCGCGGCGGCCTCGCGAACTGTGAGGCCGGAAGCGATATGTTCGCGCGCCTTGCGGAGCTTGTCAGGTGTGACCACTGGCCGCCGCCCACCGGGGCGACCTCGCTCGCGAGCGGCCTTGAGGCCTGCATGGGTGCGCTCCCGGATCAGATCGCGCTCAAACTGGGCAAGCGAGCCGAAGATGTTGAACACCAGCATCCCGCCCGAAGTGGTGGTGTCGATGTTCTCGGTGAGCGAGCGGAACCCGATACCTCGCGTCGCTAGCTCGCCGACCTTCTCAATCAGATGGCTCATCGAGCGCCCAAGACGGTCGAGTTTCCAAACCACCAGCGTGTCGCCGCTGCGCAGATAGGCGAGCGCCTCGGCCAGGCCGGGCCGATCGGCTTTTGCACCAGATGCGTGATCGTCGAATATCCGGTCGCACCCGGCCGCGTTCAGCGCGTCGAGCTGGAGTGAGAGCTTCTGGTCTGCCGTCGAGACGCGCGCATAGCCGATCAACGCCACATGCAGCCCAATCCTGTCCGTTTTCCCATCATTATCTGATCTTGTCCGAATCGCCGTTATAGGTCCAGAGTTAACGGACATATTCCTGCTGGCCGCCAGAGGACCGTCTGACGGACAAGGACGCGGAAGGAGATAGTGCTTGGCGAGACGGCGACTGGTGAGCGCGGAAATCTGGGCAGGGCATTATGGCGCGCCGCTCGATGAGCGCGAGATTGCGCGGCACTATACGCTGACCGGTGACGACCTGGAAATTGTCGGCCGCCGTCGCGGCGATGCCACCCGGCTCGGCTACGCGATGCTCCTACTCTATATGAGATGGCCTGGCCGTGCGCTGGAAGCGGGTGAAGTCCCGCCCGCTCCTGTGCTCGCCTATGTGGCGCAGCAACTCGGCGTCGCGCCCGAAGCCTTCGCGGACTATGCCCATCGGGACCAGACCCGTCGCGAACATCTCGTTGAAATCCGACGATCGCACGGGTTCAGGATTTTCGACCGCAAGGCTTTCCACGAAGTTGTCGCATTCTCGATCCCGATCGCACAGACCATCGTCCACCCCGGCCAGATGGCGGGGGTCATCGTTGACGAACTTCGGCGCCGGCAGATCCTCCTGCCTTCTTCATCGGTTCTCGAAGCGGTACTCCGGCGTGCTCGCCAGCAGGCCGAACAGCTTACCTATGAAGTGCTCACGAACGGCCTGCGGCCCGATACGCTGCAGGGGCTGGACGATCTGCTGGCCCGACGAACAGGGCAAGCCGCGACATGGCTATCCTGGCTGCGCAATGCACCACAGTCGCCGGCAGCGCGCAACATCCTACGCCTGATCGAACGGCTCACTCATATCCGCGCGCTGGATCTCGATCGCGCCCGTGCCGACATGATCCCGGCTTTGACTTTTGACAGGCTGGCGGACGAAGGCAGCCGGATCACACCCCAGCACCTTGGCGAACTCAATGCCCTGCGCCGCCATGCGACGCTGGCGGCGCAGGGCATCCGTCTTGAGGAAAGCCTGACCGATGCCACCCTGACGATGTTCGACAAGCTGTTGGGCAGCATGTCGCGTCGCGCCGAGAACCGGACCCGTGACAAAGCCCTCAAGACGGTGCGCGAGTTGCAAGGCCATCTCCGGACGCTCACAGGGTCTTGCCGCATTCTCATCGAAGGGCTCTGTTGCAAAAATCGTGAAGCTTGAGCATGCTTGGCGGAGA
>NZ_JNAC01000121.1:0-3072 GCF_000722555.1 Sphingobium sp. DC-2
TGTGCAGCGATCGACAGGACGGATTTGGCGCGCATACCGGGGGACTATAAGGCCCAGTCGGCCCCAAGCTGCGATTTTGGCCAAGTCGGAGAACGTTTTGGGAACGTGGCATTCGGTATTGACGATGGAAATCATAGAAGAGGACAGTTCGCTCCATCATAGGGAGTGGGTTGATGGATCGGAGTATTCCGGGCGGGGATTTGATCGGACGATGGAGCCTGAGCTTTGCCGATATTGATTTTGTAAATTCGAAGCCGGCCCTGACGCGCCTTGGCCTCGCCGCGCAGCTGAAATTCTTCGCTTCCCTGGGGTTTTTCGCGATCGATCCCGGCTCAATCCCTACCGATGGCCTCTCGTATCTGGCCGAGCAACTCGGTGTCGAGGCTGGCGAGATAGCCGGTTATGACTTTTCCAGTCGGACAGCACGACGGCATTGTGCGGAGATCCTGATCCATCTTGGATATCACCGCATGAAGCGGGTGGATCGCGCGCAATTGACGGAATGGATTGCTGGCGAGCTGTGCCCGGGCGGCCAGTCGATCAATGCCATGCTTGAGCATGTTTTCCTGTGGTGCCGGGACCGGCGTATTTATGGGCCGTCGCGCAAGGAGCTTGAACGTGTCGTTCGCTCACAACGGCAAGATTATCTGGACACCTGGCTGATCGGAACCAGTGATCGGCTTTCGTCAGATGCGGTGGCGTTATTGGAAGCCTCGCTTGCCGATCCGGACAGCTCGACCGGATTCAACAGGATGAAGGGTGACGCCGGACAGGCAACGCTCGACAACATTCTCGACGTGACCGAGAAACTCGCCTTTATCCAGAGACTTGATCTTCCCCATGATCTCCTGACGGCTACGGGCAAGCCATGGGTCGATCAGATTGTTCGCCGCGTTGCCGGTGAAAAGGCCTCGGAGATGCGCCGGCATGCGCCGGCGCGACAGCTCGGCCTTTATGCGATTTATCTAATGTCGCGGGAGGCGCAACTCACTGACGCGATGATCGACCTGCTGATCGAAACCGTTCACAAGATCGGAACGCGCTCGAAACGCAAGGTGGTGGGCGATATCGCGAAAGACATCGAGCGGGTCTATGGAAAGGAGCGCCTGCTGGTCGAGATCGCCAGCGCCTCGATCAATGAACCATCGGGGCGCATCTGCGATGTCATTTTCCCGATCGCCGGTAAGGCCAAGCTGGCGGCGATCGTCAAGGAGAGCCATGCGAAGGGCGCTCTGGACCGGCGCATCTACAAGGTGATGCGTGGTTCCTGGGCCAATCATTACCGGCGCATGCTGCCAAGCCTGCTTTCCGTACTTGAGTTCCGGTCGAACAACGCGGTGTGGCGGCCGGTCCTGGCGGCCCTCGACTGGATCAGGAGCAAGGTGGATGGCGGATGCCGCTTCGTGCCATTGCAGGATGTTCCGATCGATGAGGTGATTCCAGCGCGATGGCGCAGTTCCGTCATTGATGACGATGGGCGGGTAAACCGGATCAGCTATGAGCTTTGCGTCCTGACGCAACTGCGCGACCGCATCCGCTCCAAAGAAATCTGGGTGGTCGGGGCGGATCGCTATCGCAATCCCGATGACGATCTTCCCAAGGACTTCGAGATCAGGCGAGATGCGTACTATTCCGGCCTCAGCCTGACGCCAGATGCGCAGGCGTTTTGCGCCTCGATCCGGGAGGAGCTTGAACGGGAACTGTTGCTCCTCAATGCCAATATTCCACAAAACGACAAGGTCCGGCTCCTGTGGCGCGGCGACAACCGGATATCGATTACACCGTTCAAGCCCTTGCCCGAACCGAAGGGTCTCGCTTCGATCAAAAGCGAGATCGGTCAGCGCTGGCCGATGACCGGACTGCTGGACGTGTTGAAAGAGGCTGCTCTGGACACGGGATTGATGGATGCTTTCGAAACGTCGGCCTCGCGGGTTACCCTGTCGAAAGCAGCCTTGGCTCAGCGTCTTTTGCTGTGTCTCTATGGCTTGGGCACGAACGCCGGGCTCAAGCGGGTCGCTGGCGCAACACCCGATGTCAGTTACGAGGAATTGCTGCATGTCCATCGCCGTTTCATCCACGCGCCAGCGCTGAGGGAGGCGTGCGCGCGGGTAGCAAACGCGACACTGGCAATCCGCAATGCCGCAGTATGGGGAGATGCGGGCACGGCATGCGCGTCCGATTCAACGAAGTTCGGCGCGTGGGACCGCAACCTGATGACGGAATGGCACGCCCGCTATGGCGGCCGTGGCGTCATGATCTACTGGCATGTGGAGAAGCGCGCGACCTGCGTTTATTCCCAGCTCAAGCGGTGCTCTTCCTCGGAGGTCGCCTCCATGATCGAAGGCGTGCTACGCCATTGCACCGACATGGAAATCCAGCGCCAGTACGTCGATAGCCACGGCCAGAGCGCAGTCGGCTTTGCGTTCTGCCGACTCCTTGGATTTGAGCTTGCCCCGCGGCTGAAAGCAGTGGCACGCCAGAAACTGGCCCTTCCCCAAGCCGGCATGCGCACGCGGCTTTCCAATTTACTGCCGATCCTCTCCAGCCCGATCGACTGGGACGAGATCGAGCAACAATATGACGAAATGGTCAAATATGCCGCTGCCATGCAATCGCGCACCGCCGATCCGGAAGCGATCCTGCTCCGGTTTGCCAGAGCCGAAGTGATGCACCCGACCTACAAGGCGCTGAGTGAACTCGGCCGCGCGGTCAAAACAATCTTCCTATGCCGGTATTTGCGTCAGGAGGCATTCCGCCGCGAGATCCACGAAGGGCTGAATGTGGTTGAGAACTGGAACGGCGCTAATGGTTTCGTGTTCTTCGGCAAGGGCGGCGAGATCGCCACCAACCGCATCCATGAGCAGGAAATCTCCGTTCTGGCGCTACACCTCCTGCAAGCGTCGCTGGTGTATGTGAACACCCGCATGCTTCAGACCGTACTGGTTGAGCCGAAGTGGGCGGGGCGGATGACGCCGGAAGATTATCGTGGTCTCACGCCGTTGATCTACAGTCATGTGAACCCTTATGGCCGCTTCGACCTCGACCTGAACGACCGGATTGATTTTGGACGGC
>NZ_JNAC01000122.1:0-156994 GCF_000722555.1 Sphingobium sp. DC-2
ATGGTTTTCACCTTCCAACCGCCATTTTGGGCTGGACTGTCAGGATATGTCGCCGAGATCGGCAGCGGCCTCATCTGCGCGCAGCTCGGCCTTCCGAACGCGCTCCACGACAATCACGCAAGCTACGTCGCGCACTGGCTTGGCATTCTCCGCGCCGACAAGACCGCGATCATCCATGCGGCGGCGAAAGCGGAGCAGGCGTTCAACTATCTGCTCGCGTTCGGCTCCGACCAGGCGGTGAACGAACCGGCGTCCGCATCAATGGCCACGCTGGCCACCGCAGCCTGACCTTCTCCCTTTAATCTCAGAGGAATTTTGTCATGGGATGGCTCACCATGCCGTTCACGTCGATGAGTGGTCATGCGACGGCGAAGGCCTATCTCGACGACCAGTTCACCTATACCCGAACCGTCGATGGGGGCAGTTCGGGCCTGCGGGTCCTCGCCTCGTCCTGCCCACAGAACCGCACCTATTATGCGGCTGCGCAGGTGATGACCAACGGCGGCGGCGGCGAGGTTTTCGCGATCGTCTGCAAAGTCCTCTGGAACCCGAACAGCAAGACCCGCGAGCAATTCGGCTACAAGGACATGACGGAAAATATGGGGCCTTGCGAGGACAATTGCCCGAAGAATATTCTCGATCTGCTGACGCCGACGGAGAATGAGCATGCGCTCGACTGGCGCCGCCGTTGCGCGGAGAACCTGGAGCGCCGCACGCGGAAGCTAGCCAACGGCGATCGAATCCGCCTCGCTGAACCGGTCACATTCTCGGATGGTCATGTCGGCCAGGAATTCATCGTCGAAAAGCGCGACCGCCGCGTGACACTTCGCGATCCCGAGGGCCATGGCCGATATCGGATAAGTCGGCTGATGGAGCGGCCGTGGCAAATCGTGCCCACTACCAAGGTCCACAAGACGATCTTTGCCTGAGCAGCGCAGCCGGTATCATGCTTGCCCAAAGAGGATTTGCCATGCCCGCCTCGAGCCCCGCTCTGTCACCGAAGCGGCTGCTCCTTTGCAGCCGCGAAAACGCGAACCGCGTCGCATCCCGGCTCTTTGATGAGCGCCCGGGGCGCATCAGCATTGTTCGAACAACCAACCCTATCCAGCCATTCCGTGTCTGCACCTTGCCGAGCTTCGGCGAGCGCGTCGAAGTCGAGATGGTGCTTTGAAGCGCGGCGTCGCCCAGGTTACCGCAGTGGCGCTTTCGTGCGCCGTCGCCGCGCGAGGCTCCTCGCAATCCTTCGATGCGAAGGCGCGGGCTCTCGACGGGGATACCGTCTCGGTGGATTTCCGCCTGCTGGGCGCTGACGCGTTCGAGCGCCGCCAGCTGTGTCAAAAGGCCTCGGGGTGCTGGAAATGCGGCAAGGCCGCGCAGGATTTCGCTGCCAAGGCGCTGCGCTCCAGGAGCGCTACAATCAGCCTCAGGCCCAGCAGCTCCTATGGCCGGCCCGTTGCAACAGTGGTCGTCGACGGTGCGGACCTCGGCGAACGTATGATCCGAGCCGGATTGGCTATTCCGGAGCTGCAGTATCTCCGGGACGATCCCGCTCGCGCTCGACGCTACGCATCGGCTTTCGCGCAAGCCAAAGCGGGGAGGGCAGGGGCGTTCGCCGGTTCATGGCTGGAACCTTCCCGCTGGCGGCACGGCCAGCGCTTGACCTGCGAGCGCTGAATTCCGATGCCTGATGGCTTATCAACCGTCCGACCAGCGGATGACCGTCAGCGCAGGCCAGCAGGCCTTCCAGCGCGCGACGTTCGCGTCGTAGATCGCCTCGGTGATTTGCACCTTGTTCGGCCGAACCGTGCAGCTCAGCAGATCATCCAGACCAAAGGGAGCGAAGACCGCAAGTCCTCCTTGATCAGGCCGAATTCCGAGCGCGCCTGCTGTCGTCGGAAAGGTCGAGATCGCGTGCTCGCTCGACCGGTAGGGCGTGATCGGATAGCCGAACTTTGCCTCATACCAGAGATGAACCCGCGCTTCGTTCTTGGCATCGATCCTCAAAGGCAGATCGGAAAACAGCTCGCACACACGGTCCGCGTGCCGCGCCTCGGCTTCTTCAGTCAGGTTCACCTCATCGAAGTAGACTAAATCAACATCGGCGAGACCATATGCCGCCGGCAAGCCGAACGCGGCGTTCCATGCCGTTTGCGCGATGGCGCTGCCCGACAGCCAGCAGTCGGGCAGATCGATCGCCGACCAGCGGTTCAGGATCGTACTGAGGATCGGGCTTGCTGCTACGATGGATCGAAGGCTGCCGTGCGCTTTCGAAGTCATGCTTCTGCTTGCTTCATCGACCAGGTCCGCAGCACGTCGAAGAGACGCCAAGTACGGGCAGAACGACCAAACTGATCATCTGCCCGCACCGCGCCGTCAATTGCGATTATACGGACAAAGTCGCGTCGGCCCACCATGACGGACCCTGCTCGAAGTCGACATCCAGCTTCACCATCGGACCGTCTGGCGCGTCCGCGACATAGGGGGGCGTGAGCGGCATAGCCGTCGCTTTCAGCCGCTTCTGCTCGCCCGCGACCCGGCCACGCCGCTCAAGCAGGTCTTCGAGCCAGTCCAGATCGTCGAGCATCGCCACGACCCCGCGGCCGGCGAGACAGAAATAGATGCAGCGCTGGAAATCGTCTGCTCCGTCATTGGCGAGGATCCCGGACAGCTTTTGCTTGCCGGCAGGAATGCCCTCGTGAACCCAGGCCACGGCTTCGCGGAGCTCGCGTACCGAATAATAGGCGTCTTCGACATGCATCCCGATCGAGGCGTTGGCGATCATGCGGCGGGTCGGGCGGTTCTCCGCGTCCAGCGCGGCATCGCGCAACGTGATGTCGAGATCGAACCGCTCCCGAAATAGCGTCGTCGTCATGGCAAATCTCCTGCCTTCGGAACGTAACGTGAACGATGCGCCCCGTCAACATGAGCAAGGCCGAGGAGCTGCCCCATGTCGATCGAGATCATCATCGGTTTGCCGCATCTGAGCGAAGGACCCATTCTGGCGCAGGCGCGCAATTTGCAGCTTCCTGCCCTCATCTCCGCGAACGCACTGTCGCGCTGGTCTGACCGGCGCGGCTGGCGCGAGTGGGTCGGGTGGCGTCTCACCCGGCTTCGCAACGCCAAGGGCTTATCTTCGCTATGCCTCGATTCGGCAGGCTTCGTCGCGGCCGCTCGCTACGGCGGCTTCCCTTGGTCACTCGCGGACTATGTCGCGCTCGCAGCGGCTTATCCGTTCCGCTGGTGGGCGAGCGCTGACTATTGCGTGGAGGCCGAGGTCGCTCAGGACCGCGAAGAGGTCATCGATCGTCTGGCGCGCACGATCCGCGCCAATCGCGATTGCCGACGCCTTGCGGAGGATCACGGCATTGCCGAGACCCTGATGCCTGTCATCCAAGGCCGCCGACCGACGGACTATGAGCGCTGCGTCGATGCGCTCTGGGGATCGCTGACGCCCGGATCGCTGATCGGTGTCGGCAGCATGTGCCGCAGGGACATTCACGGTCCCGAAGGCCTGATCGCGGTCGTCGACCATCTGGACCAGATACTTCCCGCGGGCGTCCGGCTGCACGCCTTCGGCGTCAAGGGGTCGGCGTTGGCGTTCCTGCTCCCGTTCACGCATCGCATCGCGTCGATTGATAGCCAGGCCTATGGCGTCAGTGCTCGTCAAGCCGCGCACCGCAGCGGCGTTTCCAAGAGCGATCGCCTCGTCGCCAGCCACATGGCGCAATGGGTGGCCGCGCAGCAGGCCCGTCTCTCCGGGCCTCCGTTGCGGCTGCCGCATCACCGGCCAACAGATCCCGATGCGGCGCCAAGCGACAGCTGGAAGGCTGCGATCGCGCAGGCGCGCACGGAAATTCGCGAGCTCATCGAGAGCGGTGACCTCGACCATGACGAGATCACGGCACCATGGATCGAGCAATGGGCGGCCGACATCTACCGCGAGAAGCTCGCCGGCTGAGGAAAGGGGAGGGGGCAGGAATGGGATGAGCATCAGGCTCGCCAGAGGGAGGCACGCGCCCGCGATGGACCGGCCCCCGCTATTCCCACAAGGAGATTGCTCTTGACCGCACCCCAACTCGACGGGACCACCATGGTCCCGCTCGCCCGGATAGCCATCGGCTATAATCCGCGCCGCTTTTTCGACAGCAGGAAGCACGAAGAGCTCGTCACGTCGCTTCGGCTGCACGGCATGCTTCAGCCCATTCTCGTCCGTCCAGCCGCTGCCCAGAACGGCTTCACCGTCGTCGCCGGTGGCCGACGGTACCGCGCCGCGCTCGAGGCCTTCGGCGCTGACGGGTCGGTGCCGGTCATCATCCGCGAGATGACCGATCAAGAGGCGCTCGAGGCGGCCATTATTGAAAATGATATCCGCTACGAGACCTCCGAGACCGAGCAGGCGGACGCTGCAGTCCGTGTGTTCGCCGCTTGCCAGAACGACCGTGCCGAGGCCGCGCGGCGCCTTGGCTGGTCGCGCGCCAAGCTCGACCGCCGCCTTGCCCTCGCCGATTTGTCGGACGGGGTAAAGCTCGCCCTCGACGAACGCCGCATCAAGGTGGGTCATGCCGAGCTGCTCGCCGCTGTCCCCGCCGACAAGCAGGACAAGGCGCTCGAGACGATCCTTGGTGCCGACCTCGATATCGGCAAGACCCGGGATCTCCTCATGCGCGTCACCCAGAAGCTGGCGGACGCGTGTTTCGACAAATCCGATTGCACGACCTGCCCCTTCAACTCCGGGACGCAGCGCGCACTCTTCGAGACCCACGTCGACGACGGTCATTGCACAAACGCCGCGTGCTTCCAGCTCAAGACCGAGGCCGCTGAGACTGCTCGCCTCGAAGCCGAACAGAATGAAGCGTCAGAAGACGACGGCGATGAGGAGGATGGCCCCGAAGACGATACCGACGATGAAGGCGAGGCCGGCACCGATGGCGACGCCGTCGCCGGTGGGGTCGAGGCCGCAGCGCGGCGGGCAGCCTTGGCGCCCGGCGCGCCGTCCGCTCGGGGCAGCACGAAGTCGAGTGGCACCGCCGGCGGGACCAGCGCCAGCGCCAAATCGATCGCCGGGCGCACCAGCGATTTGCGGGAGGCCACTTGGAGAACCGCGCTCGCGCGCGGCGTCGCCGACAATGCCGCCCAGGCCCAGGTCACGATCCTGACGGCGGCGCTGACCGGGACGCTCTCGCAGATCAAATCAGCAACGATGACGTCGCGCGCAGGGCTCCTCGTCAACCCGACCTTTCCCGACCTGAGCTTCAGCGCCAAGATCGGGGAAATCGGCGAGCTCTCCGACGGCCAGGCCACCACGGCTCTTTGCGCGATCGGGGCTGCTTACGCGCGCGACGTCCAGTCCTTCAGCCATGTCGCGGATCTCGCCCGCGCGTTCAATATCGACATCCGCCAGGTCTGGCAGGCCGATCGCGCCTTTCTCGAACGCTACACTAGGGACGAGCTCAAATTCATTGCGCGGGAGTGCGGGCTGATCTCGCACATGGGCGAAAAGGCCTTCGCCAAGCTGCTCGGCTCGAAAAAGGCCGATCTCGTCAATGGGATGCTCAACGCCACCGGCTTCGACTGGGCGGGCCGTCTGCCGAGCGCGATGACGCTCGACGGGGATTATGGCGCGCCGCGCCCACCAGCGCCGGCCTCCGACAGCGAAGTCGCCGCGCTCGCCGCCTGAGCCATCTCCCCCCTTCTTAGCAAGGACGAACGACCATGCTCATCGCAAATCTGCTCCCGCTCCTGCACCGTTACTCATTAGGGTTCGACCTCGTCGCCGGACCCGATGACACCGTCACGCTGACCGTGATCCCCAGGAAGATCGAGGGAAAAGCCGGCATCCCCGAGGCCGGCGAGACCCGACCGATCTCGATCACCGCGAGCGCTTCCGAGATCGACGCCGAGCTCGCCCGCGGCGCCGAAGGTGCGCTCGGTCAGCTCATCACGACGCGCAAGACGCTTGCCGACCAGATCGCCGAACAGCGCGAGGCCGCTGAAGCCGCAAAGACCGCGTCGGCCGAGGCCGCGAAGGCGAGCGCTGCTCCAGCGAGGGCGGCCTCGCCGAGCCTATCGGCTTCACCTTCACCATCGGCATTGCCTGCAGAGGCCAAGTCGAGCGAGCCGAAGAGCCTCTGGTGACGGCGGCCGCCGCGCCGACATCCGTCAGACTTTCAGGAGAAGAGCCATGCAGATCAACCATCTCTCCCGCGCATATCGATATGACGGGATCGACCTTCCGGTTCCGCCGCATCTCACCGAGGACCCGCAGGGTCTGCGCGCCTACCACGCCACCCTCTATCCCGCGATCCTCAACGCCGAGCTGATCGATGCCGGCGTGACCGCGGGCGTCCACGTCACGGAATACCGCCGTGCCGTGGGCACCAAGGGCTGACCGTGCCCCGCAAGGCCGAAGCGGTCGTGCCAGCAGCACCCCGCAAGACACTCCTCGAATGGATCGAGTTCGACGATGGCGACGCTCCCCGCTCTGCCGGCCCTCCCTGCGACGCGCAGGCCCAGGCCTTCCACATCAAGATCGCCCTCGACACGGCCTCGCGGCAAGGCGAGCCGGGCGAGCCCCTCCAACCTTGCGGCAGCTTGCGACTGCCCCCGCTCGGCTGACCTCGCCGGTCGATCGGTCGGACTCGCAGACGCGGTCCCGCTCTGCTTTGACCAGCCCCTTGCGCGCCATCATAAGCTGATCGGCCGCTGGCTCGCGGCACGGGAGAAGGTGGCTCGACGCTATACACGCGGAGAGGCCCGGCGCCGGATCGAGCAGGCCTTTGAAACCGCGGTCCTCGCGATCCTTCGGCCGATCGATTTCGTCGAACTGCGGGTCGCTGTCCTCAATGCCGAACATATGGACACGCCGGCGATCGCCATAGTTTGCGACAGCATGGGCCAGCTCGATCTCGGATGGATCGAGACGAGCGACGCGCCGATCGGCTGGCGCGCAGCCGCCTATGCTGCGCTCGCCCACACCCTTGGATCCGCGCTTCCGATCTTTGGCTATGACGACCTCTTCGAAGAAATCTCAATGTACTATTGGGATGGCGAGACCGACGACGAGGCCGCGCGGAATGCGCTCGTTGCCTATCACGGTGCCGACCCGGAAGATTTCGAAGACACCGTTTTGCCGTCGGACATGAACGACCGGCGGCCGGACTGGATGGTCTCCGCAAATGCCGCGCCGGCGAAGTCGCTTCCCAGCGGATTGCGCAAGGCGCTCAGCTCCGTGCGCGACGCCCACAAGGCCCTCGGCCGCATCCCGGACGAGCAAAACGCCTGGCATTTCGACGGCCCGACGATCCAAGATTATCTGCCCGACCTTGAGGACTCGTCTTCGTTGCCGCCGCTGACGCTCGTGCCCGTCGAGCAGTTCGCGCGCGAGGTCGACGATATCGCCCGTCACGGCATGGAATATGGTTTCATGGATCTCGCGGGTCTCTGCCCGATGCCGACCGCCGACCGCGTGTCCGGCTGGTTCGCATCGCTGGAGGCGGGAGCCCGGTTCCTCCTCGCCGCCCAACATCTGATCTCTCTCGATCCCGCCACCCTGTGAGGCAGTCATGTCGAAACATTCAACCCAGTTCGAAGCCACGCCGGGCGGCATGGTGCTGACCAATGCCATCCTGCTCTACAAGACCGAGGTTCGTCGCGGCGCCTCGACCCATGGGGCGCCCGGTCAGCAAGGCGGGGCCTTCGCCAGCCTTCACCATGTCGAGCACGACGATGAGGCGGGTCCACGGATTGCTGCCGGGACACCACTGACGCGGGCGCATTTACGCCAGTGGTCCGAGGCCCTCGTGCGCACCGCTCCTCCCGAGCTTCTTCCCGCTGACGTGCTCGTCGCGCACCAGGATCTCCTGGCGTGGTGGATTCCTGCCCAGGTGCGATCTGCCTACTTCGATCTGAGCACGCCACCGACGAGCCTCAAAACGCTCCGGAGCCGCACGGTGGTGCCCGTCCCATATCCGCCCCATCTGCTCATTGCCACCAGGCGAGCGCTCGGCGTCTACGCCCTTCGGGATGACCAGCGACCTGTGGCGGACACGCCCATCTTCCACTCCCCCATCCTCAACGTTTACGCCGATGGCACCCTCTGCTGGGGCAACATTCCCAGGCCCAGAAGCCTGACAATCTCCGCGATCCCGGAATTCGAGCGCGCGTTGTTCGAGTCCTGGTCGACCCACCCCAATTACGGCCAGGACCAGACCGTCTCTGGCAAAGGCGGTCTGGTCGCCCTCTGGGACGATCTTGCGACCCGCCGCGCCGCCCGTTTTCCCGTCACGCGTCTGAAGGCCTTTGCCAGACGTCGGTCGCCGCAGACTTCGTCGTCCCGCAAGGCCACAGAGCCGCTAACGCTTGGCCGGCTGATCGAACGGGTGGCGCGATGACCGTCCTGGCAGATGATCCGACCGCCGCGGCACTGCTCGCTGCGTTCCCTTGCTTTCCAGCACCCCCCACCGGTCGCTCGCCCGGGCTGGATGCGGTCCGCGCCTCCCGCGTCGGCCACTGCCTTGCGGTCGGGCGCGACGGGGTGTTTCTCATCGTCCGGCGGCCCTGGCTGGAACTCGAGGTGCCTGTCACGTCGCCGATCGCCGCCTATCTTCCCTATGGCGCTGTCGGCGCGCCCCGGGCCGATCTTCGTTGCGGCCTGATACCCCGGACGCTGCTTGACGAGGTCATCACCCAGTTCCGCGCGGCACTGCCCAACGAGGCGGCGGCCTTTATCGTCTGGGACGAGGTTGATCGCGCATTCTCGCTTCACATGCCGGAAATCGACGAGGCGACACCTTCGCGCCTTATATACCGAACGCCGATCCTGCCATCTCACCGCCATATCGTCTGCGACATCCACAGCCACGGCCATGGCCGGGCATTCTTCAGCGCCACAGACGATGCGGACGACGTTCATGCGACGAAGATCGCGCTGGTCCTCGGCCGCGTCGCCCATCCTGACGGACCGGATCTCGCCTCGCGCCTGTGCGCGGGCGGCATGTTTCTCCCGCTCCCGCGCAGCCCTTTCGATGGAGACGGCCATGACGGCTGACACAAACCACCGCCATTACCTGATGGCTGGATTCGATCATCGCGAGCTCCGTGTCGCCCTGATCGGCTGCGGCGGAAACGGCGCTCAGATGCTCATGGGGCTCGCCTCGCTCGACACGGCCCTTCGGGCCATCTCCTCCCGCTCGCTGCATGTCACCGTGGTCGACGACGACATCGTGACCGAGGCCAATCTCGGGCGGCAGCCCTTCTACCGCTGCGATCTAGGAAACTCGAAGGCGCATACGCTGACCGAGCGGATCAATCTTGCCAACGGCCTCGCCTGGCACGCCGTGCATGGCCGGGCGCCCGATGCGATCGACGTGACGGGCGCGGACATCCTCATCACCTGCGTCGATACGGCGTCCGCTCGCCGCGCACTCGGCGCTGAGCTCGCCACGAGTTCCAAGGCGCCCGCCTATTGGATGGATCTCGGCAATCGAGCCAGCGATGGCCAGGTCATTATCGGCTGTCCGGCCTCGCCCAATCGCGGTGCCAGGCACCGCCTTCCGACCGTCCTCGAATATTTCCCTGAGCTCGCGGATGAAAGCTTGCCCGAAGACCATGCTCCCTCTTGCTCGGTCGCCGAGGCCCTGGAGCGGCAATCCCTCTTCGTGAACCGCATCATAGCGAGCCATGCATTGGCACTGCTGTTCGACCTCCTCGGCCGCGGGTCGATTGGCCATGCAGGGGCATTCATCAATCTCGGGAGCGGGCGCTGCGCTCCGATCCCGCTGCCGGCGGCCGGCTGATGATCGCGAGAAGCTGAGCTTACGACGTCGGGGAGAAGAGAGGGGAAGGGCCGATCGAGCGGATTTGCGCTTGAGATCGGAGTCTCCCCATGGAGCATATTGTCACATTGCCGCGCCACCCAGCGTTCGAGTTACGGCCCGGAGATCATCGGTCCCCGGGCGTTGCTGCCATCCCCGCCTTTAATCCCTTGGACGGGGCACGGCTGTGAGCAAGCGGGCATCGCGACCTGATGTGCGAAACCCCGTGCTCGCGCTTCCAGCGGTGGCCCGCCTCCGCGCGCTCAGTCCTGAGGCCCGCCATGCGCTTCAGGAGATCCTGCTCGATATCCAACGCGACGCGCAGGTCCGGGCAGAAAACAGCTGGCGCAGCCATAAGCCGCCGGTCGCCGCCTATTGGGCGGCTTGCGGCGTTTACGCCGGCCACATCGCGCGATCGATCGGTCCGCTTGCTGGTCGCCGCTCCTCAGCGCGCTGAGCGTCACATTCCAAAAAGGACATCGCCACATGCGGATCGAATTGCGCAAGCTGAAGATCGTCAAGGCGCTCTCCGAAGAGACGCCTTGCTACACGGCAGAGATCTGGATCGATGGTGCCATCGCTTTCCTTGCCAGCAATCGTGGTCACGGTGGGGCCGACGAGTATCGCCAGGTCGGAGCGCTCACCGAGGCCGAGGTCAACGCATGGCTCAAGATCAACCGACCGAGCCGATCCTACGATGGTCTCACGCTGGAGCCCGATCTCGAGCATGAGGTCGCGCGGTTGATAGACGAGGCCGAGCAGCTTGCACTGCTCCGGCGTCGCCTTCGGTCCAACATCATCACGATCGAGGGCGGTGCGGTCTACACCTACGCGCTGAAGGGCCGTCCGGCGGCTGCAGTGATTGCCGCCGTCCGCGCGCGCAAGCCCGACATCGGCGTTGTCAACGAGATGGGCGAGCCGGGCCTCGCCCGCGCCGTCCAGATCCTGCTGGCTCAAGCCGACGCTGCGGACGCGGAGCGGCCAGACGGCGCGGACTGACGTTCTGGCGCCCCTGCATCACCGTCGCCCGAGGACAAGGAGCCGCGGCGCTCCAGGGCGTAGCCGGCTCCCCGCAGGCGGATCAGCAGCGCGTAAAGAACGATGTCTGCCTTGAGCAAGCCGCTGGACGGAAGAGGGGAGGGGGAGAGGGCTGGTCGAGCGGATTTGCGCTCGAGACCGGAGTGCCCGACCCATGAACTACGACGTCGCGATGCGCCACCAGCAGGCACTCGACCCCAGCGCGCTGACCACCATCGCCGGAGCATTGCACGCGATCGGCGCCGCGATCACCGATTGCCGCAATGCCGGCAAGGACGCCGAAACCGACGCCGCCGTGATCCTGCTCGTCCGGCATCTCGCTTCGGTCACTGATCGACGACCCGACAGCATAGCGCTGCGTCGCGCCTGCATGGACCAGATCGCCGAGATCCGCCGTCACCCAGTTCTCCGCACGCTCGCCTATCGTGGCGTCGCCTATGACGAGGCCGCGAAGCGTACCTTCCATGCCGAAGGGCGCACGGCCATGCGGCGGCTCGCCGAAGCGCTAGGCCTCGAGGCCGAAAGCTACTCGGTCCGGTCCAACAAGGGCGGCCCCGCCGTCTCTGGTGAAATCACGCTCCATGGCGAGGAGGTCTATGTCCAGCTCTCGCTAGGCGGTCTCGGCCAGGACCGCGAAGTCCTCTACCGCCGCGTCAACGGACGGACCGATTATTGCGGCGAGCGCAACCACTTCGCACCGGTCACGACACTGCTCGCGCCGGACCGCTTCGCACAGCAACTCCGGCGCGATCTCCAGCTCTCGCCTCCGGTCGCCCGGTCTGAGCGGCTTTTCGCCTGACCCATCTCACCATCGGCCCGTCGCCGAGGGAGCGCTCCCATGACCCATCACGCTCGACACGCCGCAGCGACGGCATCGCACGTCATTCTCCCGGAGCTTCCTGATCTCGCCCTCACGCCGGAGATCATCCGCGCTATCCGCGATGGCGCCTGGATCGTCTTCAACCTGTCCGGCGGCAAGGACTCGAGCGCGGCGATGGCCGCGGTCAATCTTTTCCTTGACCTGCTCGGACACCCACGCACGCGCCGCATGGCCATCCATGCCGATCTTGGTCGTGCCGAATGGGCCTCGACCCCGGAGACGGTGGAGCGCATTGCCGCTGAGGCCGGCATACATCTTACGGTCGTCCGGCGGGCTGCCGGAGACCTGGTCGATCGCTGGATCCAGCGGTTCGAGAGCGGCAAACGGCGTTACGAGGCGCTCGAGACCTATAATCTCATCGGCCCCTGGTCCTCGGCCTCGCTCCGCTTCTGCCAGTCGGAAATGAAGGCGGCCGTCATCGGCCCGGCGATCGCGCGGATGCACCAGGGCGCTCAGGTAATTTCGGTTCTCGGACTGCGCCGCGATGAAAGCCACACCCGCGCGTCGATCCCGATCGCCAAGACCGACACGCGATATGCCAAGGCCGGGAACCGGCATGGCACAAGGATGATGGTCTGGCATCCCATCGCCGACTGGACGAGCAACGACGTCTTCCGCGCCCACCGTCTGCTCGGCATCATGCTCCACGAAGCCTATTCGGTCTGGGGCTCGAGCCGCCTGTCCTGCCGCTATTGTATTTTCGCCTCGCTGCAGGATCTCGAGGCGTCCGCGGCTGCCCCGCCCAACGCGGAAGTCTATCGCGAGCTGGTCGGTATCGAGGCGCGATCCACATTTCCGTTTCAGCCGGCGCGGTGGCTCGCCGATGTCGCGCCTCTCTTGCTGAGCGCCGGACTGCGCGCCGATATCGTCCGAGCCAAGGCCGACCAACGCGAGCGCCTCCGGCTGGAGGCAGAGATGCCGCCCGGGCTCCGGTACGTCAAAGGTTGGCCGCCCCGGCTGCCCGCCAGGGATGAGGCCGAGAAGATCGCCACCTCCCGGCGCCGCATCCTGGCGCGCCATTCACTTGCCGAACATTTTGCGACGGCGTCCTCGATCATCGATCGATTTGCCGAACTGCTCACGATCGCCGCGCGGAAGTCCGCGCGATGATCGCGATCGATGTCCGTGCGGGCCGCTGGTCAAGCGTTGTCGACATAGAGGATCAGCCGCCGCTCGGCTGGCGGTTCTGGTCGCTCGCTGGCTTTGCAGGCGATCCGCTCAACCCCGACCCGCATGCCGGCTCCCGCTGCCTCGCCCTCGCCATGGTGCAGCTGGAGGGCGGCGATCGCTGGCTGTGCGCGATGGAGCTCGACCATAGCTTTCGTCTGCTGTGCCCGCATGACCTCTTTCCATCCGCTGACCAGGCGGGTGCCGACCGCTTCGCCCGCCAGATGCTCGACGCGCACTCCCGCCAACCCCGTCTGCTCTGACTTCCGGATGATCATTCGATGCATACCGACCGCAGCCAGCGATGGCGCGAGCGACGCGCGCTCTGGGCGCGCGACCTCGAGCTCATCGATCCCACCGCCTATAGTGTCGAGGTTATCGGCCATGCCGAAGCGCGCGCCTTCATCGCCAGGCATCATTATCTCCCAAGCTATCCAGCCGCGCAGCTCGCGATCGGCCTCTACGGCCGTGCCGGGACGCTGGAGGGCGTCGCGGTCTTCGCGGTCCCCGCCACCGGCGCGGTCATCTCCCATCACACCGGCTTCGACGATCCGGCGCGCGGCTGCGTCCTCGCGCGGCTCATCCTGACCGACGCGGTACCGCAGAACGGCGAGAGCTTCTTCGTCGCACGAGCCTTTCGGCATCTGCGCCGCGAGCGGCCGACAATCGAGGCAGTGGTGTCGTACAGCGATCCCGGTGCCGGTCATATCGGGCGCGTCTATTGCGCGCTCTCGGCGGCGCACCGAGCGGTCACGAGGCCGCGAACCGTGCTGCGAGCCGGCGGCGTCACGATCTCAGGCCGGACCCTTTCGAAAATCCGGCTTGGCGAACAGGGCCAGGCGGGCGCGATCGATCAGCTCGTCGCATTGGGTATGCCAAGACCGGGTCTCGGCGAGGAGCCGCGCCGCTGGCTCTGGCGGCTTCAACGCGAGCGCCACCTTGTCGCCCACCGGCAGGCCGGCCTCTACGCCTATTGCTTCGAGCTGACCCGCGAGGCGCGGCGCCGCGGCCGCGCGCTCCCGCGCCTCCCTTATCCCAAAACCCTCCCACTGCAGCACCCCATGCTGCCGCTCTTCCAGGCCGACCCGGAGATTTTCCATGGCTGACATCACGACCCTTCCCGTCATGACCGCGGCCGATGCCGAAAGCATCGGCTTTGCGCGCTTCAATGATGTGCCGACGCTTCCCATCGACATTCCTGACGGCAATTTCACCATCACGGCGAAGACCTCGGACGGGCGCCGGATCACCTTCTTCTTCGGCGAATATGAGCCCGGCGCGCCGCCGAGCTTCGTCGACGTCCAATATCACGATTCCCGTACCAGCATCGCGAACGCCAATGGCGGCACATCACCCACCTTCGACCTGCTCACGATCGGTCTCGGCGGACGCCAAGTCTTCGACAGCCGCAAGCTCACGGCCGACGACAAGCCGTCGATTGCCGTCATTCTGATAGGCGAGCCCGGCAACAAGGAATGAGGGGAGAGGGGACTGCTGGGTCGGTGGTGATGACCGCCTTCGAGACCCGAGGCTTTGAGCATGTCCGCATTTCTGCACCCCGAGGCCGCGAACGCACGGTCTCCCGATTACATCCTCGTCTCCGCGCCACCACCGGTCGTTCTCGCCTATGGCATCGGGGTCGATTCCACCGCTCTCCTCGTCGAGCTGGAAGCGCGCGGCGAGGCTCCGGATCTTGTCCTCTCCGCAGATCCGGGTGCCGAGAAGCCGGAGACATACGAATATCAGAAGATGATCGCCGCCTGGATGGCGGCGCGAGGTATTCCCTATGAGGTGGTCCGGTATGTTCCGCGGCGCTTCAAGCACTGGCCACCCTATTATTCCATTCTCGCGAACGTGCTTACCAACGCGACGCTCCCGAGCATCAGCCTTGGCCGGCATAGTTGCAGCTTAGGTCTAGCCTGAACGAGTGTCTTGTTAGCTCGCCGTGAAGAAGGGTCAGGCCGGACGACGCGCTAACCCAAAAAGCTGGCGGCGGCCGGCCTGATCCTTCTTCACTCCAGCGTCACGATGTGGATCGGCAGCGCGTCAGGCGAGCGCCCGGCGTTCATACCAGGGCCGGGTGCGCTTCACGATGCTGACCACGGAAAGCATCACCGGCACTTCGACCAATACGCCGACGACGGTAGCGAGCGCCGCGCCCGAGCCCAAGCCGAACAGGCTGATCGCGGCGGCGACCGCCAGCTCGAAGAAATTGGACGCGCCGATCAACGCGGCCGGCGCCGCGACGCACCAGGCCACGCCGAACCGGCGGCTCAGCCAGTACGCCAGCCCGGCGTTGAAATAGACCTGGATGAGGATGGGCACCGCGATGAGCGCGATCACCAGCGGATTGGCGATGATCGCCTCGCCCTGAAACCCGAACAATAGCACCAGCGTCGTCAGCAGCGCGACCAGCGACACCGGCCCCAGCAGTCCAAGCAGGCGATTCAGCGCCGGCTGTCCGCCTGCGGCGAGCAATGCGCGGCGGATGAGCTGCGCGGCGATCACCGGGATCACGATATAGAGCGCGACCGAGATCAGCAGCGTGTCCCACGGCACCGTCACCGAGGCGACGCCCAGCAGCAGCGCGACGAGAGGCGCGAAGGCGAACACCATGATGATGTCGTTCAACGCGACCTGGCTCAGCGTGTAGTTGGGCTCGCCGTCGCAGAGGTTCGACCAGACGAACACCATCGCGGTGCAGGGCGCTGCCGCGAGCAGGATCAGCCCGGCGATGTAGGAGCCGATCTCGGCCTGCGGCAGCAGCGGGCGGAACAGCCATCCCAGGAACAGCGTGCCGAGCAGCGCCATCGAGAAGGGCTTCACCGCCCAGTTGATGAACAGGGTGACACCGACGCCCTTCCAGTGCTGGCGCACCGATCCCAGCGCGGCGAGATCGATCTTGAGCAGCATCGGCACGATCATCAGCCAGATCAGCACCGCCACCACGAGGTTGACGCGGGCGACCTCGGCCGCGGCGATCGCCCCGAACAGGCCGGGAAGCGCATAGCCGAGCGCGATGCCGACAACGATGCAGGCGGCAACCCACAGGCTCAGATAGCGTTCGAAGAACCCTATCGCCGGGCGCGGCGAGGCAAGTGCGACATCGGTCATGCGGTGATCCTGTTGCCGGCATCATCGACGACCTTCTCGCCGTCCTCCTTGGTGAACGCGCCCTGTTGCGGCGACGGCAGCAGGTCGAGCACGGCTTCAGAAGGGCGGCAGAGCTTCACGCCGAGCGGCGAGACGACGATCGGGCGGTTGATCAGGATCGGATGCGCCATCATCGCGTCGATGATCTGGTCGTCGGACAGAGCGGATCGCCAAGGCCAAGCTCAGCGTAAGGCGTGCCTTTCTCCCGCAGCATGGCGCGTGGTGTGACGCTCATACGCGCGATCAGCGCGACTAGCATCGCCCGGCTCGGCGGGGTCTTCAGATACTCGACGACGTGAGGCTCGATCCCGGCGTTGCGGATCATCGCCAGCGTGTTGCGCGAAGTGCCGCAGTCGGGGTTGTAATAGATGACGATATCGACCGGGCTCATGCCGCGTCTCCGCGCCGGCTGCTGGCGCCATCGGTCTGGCCGATCTCATGGACGTGTGCCTTCAGCGCGAGCGCGTCGAGCCGGTCGAACGGCAGCGCGAGGAACAGGCGGATGCGGTTCTCAAGGTAGCGCAGCGCGGTCACGAATGCGCGCTCGCGCTCGATATCATTACCCTCGACCCGGCTCGGATCCTCGATCCCCCAGTGCGACGTCATGGGATGGCCGGGCCAGACCGGACACGTCTCGCCGGCCGCGTCGTCGCAGACGGTGATCACGAAATCCATCACCGGCGCGCCGGGCTGGGAGAACTCTTCCCAGCTTTTGGAACGCAGCCCGTCGGTCGGATAGTCGATCCGCTCCAGAAGGCGCAGCGCGTCGGGGTTGACCGCCCCCTTGGGGAAGCTGCCGGCGGAGTAGCCGCGGAAACGGCCTTGCGCGAGCTTGTTCATAGCGCTCTCGGCGAGGATCGAGCGTGCCGAGTTGCCGGTGCAGAGGAACAGCACGTTATAGATGCGGTCGGTCATTGGACGGCTCCGGGCTGGCAGCAGGCGGCCTTGGCGGCGACTTCGGCGAGCGGTGCACAAATCTCCGGCACGCCACCGCAGCAATCCTCCATCAGGAAGCCGAGGAGGCTGGTCATCCGCTCATAGTCAGCCGTGTAGATGATCGAGCGACCCTCGCGGCGCGACGACACCAAGCCGGCGTGCCCCAAAATGTTGAGGTTGCCCGACAGCGTCTGGGGGACATGGCCGGTGGCGCGCGCGATATCGCCTGCGGCCATGCCGTCTTTGCCGGCACGGATCAGCAGGCGGAACGCTTCGAGCCGGCCCGGGTGGGCGAGCGCGGAGAGCGCCGTGACGGCGGCGGGCGCGTCCATCAGCAGCACGCCTGCTTGGGCGTGGGGGCCGTCGCCGGTCCGCAGCAGGCTGACCCTGTCGGCTCTGGCAGAACTTCGTCCTCGCCATAGCTGGTCGCTTCGCCGAAGGTGAAAAAGGTCTCCCAACGGACGCCGGCCGGATCGTGGACCCAGCTCTTGTCCGACTTCGCGTAGCAGCAAGTGGTCGCTTCCTGGTCGAACGTCTCGGCGCCCGCCGCCTTCAGCCGATCGGCCAGCGCGCCCAGCTCCTCGGCACTATCGACCTGGATGCCGATATGGTCGATGCCCGTGGCGCGCGTGCGCTCCGAGATCGCGAAGTTGACCTTGGGATCGTCGAGCATCCACTTGGCATAGTCGTCCTTCACGACGACCGGCGCCACGCCAAACAGCGTCTCGTAGAACTGGATCGACCGGGCTAGGTCGGGCACGCTGACGTGCAGGTGCATGCGCTTCATGGGACTGGCCTCCTGACGACTCGATGATATTACGAGTATATCCGTAATATGGTGGAGTCAATCATCAGGCGGACTGCGAAGCGTCCTGAAAACTCATCGCTCCGCCGCCCCTGTCACCTGCCAGTCGCCCGGATGCGGTATCGTTGCGGACTCCCAGCGCGAGGGAATCCGACAAGATGGTATCGATCATCCGTGCGATAGCGGGTGAGCCGGGCATACCCGCCGGCTTTCCGATCCTGTTCGACGCCGACATGGCGATCATCGAACCGGCGTTCGTCTGGCTGATGGAGCACGCCGAGCTGAACGGTCGCGCGCAGGCGTCGGAAACCGTGCGGACCTATGGCGAGCATCTCCACGACTGGTTCGACTCCCTCGAACAATCGGGGATCGAATGGCGCGAGGCCGACGAGCGTGTCATCGCCGCTTATCGCAACCGGATGCTTGAGACCCCCAGCACGCACACCGGCCGACCCTATGCCCGGACCACGATCAACGCGCGCGTCTCCACAATCTGCCGCTTCTATGGTTGGGCGCTCGACCGGGGGCTGATCGACCATTGCCCGTTCCGGTTGACCGAAAAGATGACGCTGATGCTCGACGGCGCCTACCGCCCGGGCTTGCAGCGGCGGCAGGTCAACGCGCTGATCGTGTCGCGCCCCGAAAAGTTGCCTCGGCCATTGCGCGCCGACGAGCTGGCACGGCTGTTCGCGCATCTCAGGCCCACCGCGCGACTTGCCGCGCAATGGGCGCTCGGGGCGGGCCTGCGCCGCAAGGAGCTTTGCGCGCTCGCCATCGACCAGATCCCCGATAGCTGGCCGCTCGATCTCGGCAGCGACCCGCTGGTCGGCGTGCCGCTGCATATCACCAAGGGCGACCGACCGAGGACGGTCTATCCGCCGCTTCGGCTGCTTGATCATACGCATTGGTATATCGGCGAGGAGCGCGCGCGGATCGTCCGCCGTACCCGTCGTTCCGACCACCGCTACCGCGCGCCGTCCAATCTCCTGCTGAACGAGCATGGCCACGCCATGATGCGCAAGCTCCTGACGGGGCAGCTCGCGGAAGCGTTCGCGGCCGCAGGACTCCACGGCACGCTGCACTGGCTGCGCCACACCTTCGCGATGGCGATGCTCGCCCGCCTTCAGGTTCAGGCCCGCACCAATCCTGATCTCAACCCGCTCAAGGTCGTGCAGGTGCTGCTCGGCCACGCCTCGATCACGACCACGGCTATCTATCTGCGCTGCGTCGAGCTGCACGAGCGCGACCTGAGCGAAAGCCTCGCCTATCTCTACGGCGAGTTGATACCCGCCGATGGCTAGGGTCCGCCTCGATCGAACGCTGCGCCTCGAACCGGCGCCAACGGATCATCCTGCCGAGATCGCAGAAATCCAGTTCCGCGACGAATGGGGCAAGATCGTTCAGCGCTTCGACCCGGCGCTGTTCGGTATGCCGGACGACATCAGCGCAGCTATCGCTCGGGCCTTCCGCGATCATGACGTGGCCTCCAGCGCCGCCACCCGCACCGCACGATGGTTCGCGCTGCGCGTGTTCGGCAGGTTCCTGCGCGATGATGCGCATGTCAGGCGCGCGGGCGACCTCGATACGGCAACGATCCGCCGGTTCATCACTTGGCTGGCGAAGCCTACGAACGGACGCAGGCGCGGCATCCAGTCGCAATCCGGCCAGCTCGGTATGGTCAGGCCGGTCCTCAAGCGCGCGATCACGGACAATCCCGGCCTGTTCGCCCCCGACTTTGCCGTGCCCAACAATGCGATCCCGCTCGCCGGCGTTCAGCGGCTACCGCAGGACAGGCTGACAACCGCGGCAATGCGCGCGCTGCTGGCCGTCTGTTATGCCGAGATCGACACCGCATGGGACAAGTTCCAGCACGGTCAAGCCATAGTCGCTCTTCGCCAGATCCCGCCGCACGGCAGCCATGCCGCGCACCGCGACCGCTGGATCTGGAAGCTCCATCGCCTCGGCAACGGCATTATGCCGCCCGCCCGGGGCTCTGTCCTGCGAAAATCGGATCGCCAGCGGATCGCCGAAGCGGGCGGGTTCCGCGAGCTGGAAGGCTATCTCCACCTTACGACCGACACGCTGGTCGCGTTCTACATCGTGCTGCTGATCCAGACGGCCGCAAATGCCGGGCCGCTGCGTCAGATCAAGCGCGACTGCCTGGTGCCCCATCCGCTCGAACGGCACCGCGTCATGGTCGAGTGGGTGAAGCCCCGCGCCGGCGGCAAGGTGAAGCGCATGCAGCGACGCTCGTTCGACAATCGCCGACCGTATGCCGCGCCTCACCTGATAGAGAAACTTCTTGCGATGACGGCACCTCTGCTACCGCATGTGGAGCCATCCAGACGTGACCGTCTGTTCCTGCACCGCTTCCTCATGACGACAGGCCGCCTCGAGCGCGAGCATCACGCCGGCCATATCGTGCAGGCCACGTTGCGATCGGCAATGTTGCGCTTCTACGAGCGCCAGAACGCCACCATCGCCTCATGGAACAAAGCACATCCCGGCAAGCCCCGGCCATTGCTGCCCGACTTCTCACCCAAGCTGTTCCGCAGCAGCATGGCGAGCGCCCACTATACCGCGTCGCAGGGCGACATCATGGCGGCCAAGGCGGTTCTCAATCACGCGAATGTCGCCACCACCGATATCTATGTCGATGGCGAGGCCGTTCGCCGTCTCGAACGCGATACGATCGCCCGGCTCCAGTCGCTGATGATTACATGGGTCAGCGGCGAAACAAGCTCGGATCGCTCGCAAAGATCGGATACCGGCGTGCCGGTGACGGTGCTGTTCGGTCACGACTGCCTTCGCCCGACCGACGATGGGGCCGCGCGCGCTGGGCGCACATGCCCGAAACTGGGTGGCTGCCTTGCCTGTCCGGGCCTGATCGTCCCGATCGACCCTGATCATCTGGCGCGGATCGTCCAGGCCATCCGGCATCTTGAAACGGCGCGGGAGCGGATCGACCCGATCCGGTTCGGCCTCTTCTACGCACCCAGCCTTCAGGTGCTGACGCAAGACCTGTTCCCGGCGTTCCCGCCCGAGATGATGCCGGACGCGGAACGGCTCATCGTTGCTCTGCCGCCGCTGCCGGACCTGGAATAGCTCATGGCCTCCATCCCGACATCCACGCTCACCCAGGTTCCGGCGCCATTACTCGGAAGCGATGGCGTGCCCGCCGCCATGACGTTCAACTGGGGCTTCGAAATGCCAGACGGGAGTCGGTTCACCGACGATCGATGGACGCCGCTCCGAGACGCCGCGGTGCTGTTCCTGCTCTCGCTGCGGAACGATCCACCCGAAAGGCGAATGCCGCTACGAAAGGCGACGATCGGCGGCCACTTCAGTCACATCCGCTTCCTCGTTCGATGGATGGCGGCCGAAAATGTCCGATGCTTCAGGGATCTCGACCGGGATACAGTCGATCGGTTCGTCGGGATGCTTCGCGCCCGTCTTGGCAGGAATGGCGCGTTGCTCTCGCTCAGCACCGCTGAAGGCCATCTCGGCACGATCCGCACCTTCCACATGCAGAGCGACAAGCTGGAGGATGCGCCGTTGATGGCTCCGCCTCGCGTTGCCGCGATCGGAAAGCGGCACTGGAAGCCTTATGGCGGCCATCCCTACACGCCCGACGAGATCGCCGTGCCGCTGATCAGCGGCGCTATCGAGCTGCTTGGCGAACCGGCCGATCAGATACTTGCGCTGCGCGACCGCCTCGAAGATCTCTATGCCCAGTTCCGACCACGGCACCAAGGGCGCACGCTTCACTGGCATATCAGACGCGCCATGCTGGATGAGGCCTGTCCCTACGCGGATCGCTATCCGAATCCGGACTGGCCGCTGCGCCGCCTGGCGTTCATGCTCGACCGGCTTGGCGACGTATGCTTCGTCGTCGTCGCCTATCTCGTTGGCGCGAGAGCTTCAGAGATCCTCAGGCTTGAAGAGGGATGTCTCGAGCGCCACACGGCCGACGGTGACGGGGAGGAGCACGTCTATCTGGTGGGCACGATCACGAAGACGTCGCTGACGGAGCATGGCGACATCCACCGCTGGCTCCCCCCCCCCCCCCGCTTCGTGAACTCAGCGGCACGAGGAATCTCTGGCTCCACCAGCACGGCTACGGGCGATCACCACTGCCCACGGCAATGCCGGTTGGGCAACTGACTTCGTCGATGGTCAATGTCCGACTGAACGAGCGGCTCGCGCCGTTCCTCGCCTTGCCGGACCACCAGGGCGACACTTGGCGTCTGACCACCTATCAGGGGCGCAAGACGTTCTCGCGGTTCATCGGACGGCGCGATCGCACCGGCCTGACGGCGCTGCAACGCCATCTCGGTCACGTCCATCGTGCGATGACCGACCGTGCCTATGTCGGCACCGACTTCGAGCTTGCCGAGCTGATCGACGAGCAGGCCGCCGACGAAACCCGGAAGGCGCTGGAGGATCTGCTGCTCGCCCCGTGGGTCGCCGGCAAGGCGGGCGTCATGCTCTCCGAACGATCGCCGTTCCGCGGACGCACGCACTCGGGCGAGGTGGACGCCTATATCACGGAGATCCTCGCCGAAACGGATATGCGCCTCGGCGTCTGCGACTGGGGCTACTGCCTATACCGCCGGGAAACCTCTGCCTGCCTCGGCGGTGAGCGCGAGCCGAACCCGGTCCTTCGCACGCAAAGCACCTGCTCGACATGCGCCAACTTCGCCGTGACCGAGAAACACAGGCCAGTCTGGGAAGCACGCCTTGAGCGCAACACCGCATTACTTCAGCGCGATGACCTCGATGTCGAGAGCAGTGCGCTTGCCGAAGCCCGCATCCAGGAATCCCGCCGCATCCTGGACCAGCTCAACGAGGGAAATGCCGATGGCACCCGAAGCTGACCTCTCCAGCCCGCAAGCTCGACGCCGGGCGAAGACCGACGCCCGCCTGCGCGACGCCCTTGCTGGCCTTGCCGGCAACCCGTCCACAGAACCCACCGTCGCCGCGCTCGCACGGGCAGCCGGGGTCGGCCGCAACATCATATATACCCATCATGCCGGCGTTCTCGACGCCCTCCGCGCGCTTCAGTCGCAGCGTGCCGGCGCGAACGAGACGGCTGCCGGACAGGCCAATCGCACGCGCTCGGATCTTCGGGATGCCGAAGCCCGAAACACCGCCCTCGCGACGCATAATGCCAGCCTGTTGAAACGCGCCGTCGATGCCGAGCAACGTGCCGAGCGGCTTGAGCGGCGCAATGCCCAACTCGTGCAGGAACTCGATCGGATACGCAGGCCAGTCCCGATCCGCCCCAGCGCTGAAGCGCACGATCCATCCGCTGTCTGACCTCGATCACGCCCTAATCGGGCGTCTCGAAAGGGGAGAGGGAGGAGGAATGGTGGAAAGGCGGGCTTTGCAGGGCAAAGAAGACAGACCCATCCAGACCTAATGCAGCCTCAAGTGGAAGGTCGCGCCGCAGGACGCCTACCTCAAGCAATGGGCGCCAGCCCAGGCCGCGTGGCAGCGAGGCCAGAAGGTCGTTCGGCTAATCGGCTACGATGCCTCGCCTGCCGACACGCGTCGCTACGCGCATGCGTCCGCGTTGAACGATCCGCTGTTCGAGTGCCGCTATCCGCTGCGCGAGTGGAACTGGAGCCGCGACCGGTGCGCCGCGCGTATCGAGCAGGCCGGTCTTCCGATCCCTCCGAAATCGAGCTGCTTCTTCTGCGGGGCCATCCAGCCGGACGAAGTACGGGCGCTGCCAACCTGGTGCCTCAGGCTGATCGTGCTCATCGAGGCGCGCGCGGAACCTCGGCTGCGCACCGTCGAGGGGCTCTGGCGGCGTTCGACCAGGACGAAGCCCGGCAGGATCACCGACTTCATCCGCGGCGAGCGGCTGCTCCCGGCAGCCGAGATCGAAGCCATTCGCCGCGATGCGCCCACTAATCTCATCCGGTTCCAGGATGCAGCGAGCATCGTACCGCTTTCCGAGCGGCCGACGATGGAAGCCTGGATCGAGACCTTCAACGCTGGCCTGATGGAGGCTGCATGACCGACCAGCTATCCCGCATCGCCGAACTCAACGACCGCTGCCGGCACGGCCTCGATCCGACTGCCCGCGTCGTCATCACTGCGGCTTGCCTCGCCGCATTTGCCGGCGAGCTCTCCGCCCAAGCCGAGCTGCTCTCGGCGATCCGAGGTTACGCATTCACGCGCGACGATGGCCCGGAACGCTCTCGCGGGGAGTTCACCGTCCGTGGTCAGGCCGTCCGTTTCGCGATCGACTATTACGACCGCGCGCTGGAATGGGGATCGGAAGACCCTGGCGATCCGCACGTCACCACGCGAGTCATGACGATCATGCTGCCCGAGGACGACTGATCCTGGGGAAAGGGAAGGGGAAGCGGGTCGGGGCCGTCGGCGCGTGAATGCAAGTCGGACTCTACCCTGCAAACGCCCCGGGCCCGCTGCAGACGCGCCTTTCCGCATCCATCGTCCATCCAAGGGAGAAGCCCATGCGCCGAATCGCCTTCGCCACGCCCGCTGACGGGCACGCCATTGCGATAGCCGTTGAGCGGCTGCGCGAAGCCCGTACCTTGCTTCGCCAGGCCGGAGCGCGTCAGGCTGCGTCGGCCGCCGGCAAGGCGATCAGCAGCGCAGAGGGCGCGGCGCGCCATGTCCAGCATCGTATCCGGAGGACGATGGAATGAGCCGTCACGACCTTCAGCCCAAGCCGGACAGACCAGACGTCGTCCGTGCGACGGTCGGATGGGACCGGCCGCTTCAGACCTTCTTCGCGCAAGTCTTCTTTCGCACCGAAGACGAGCCCGCAGAAGGCGAGCCCCTCGTCTGGATCGGCACGGAGCCGGGCGAACTCCTCTCCGCCGAAACCGCGATCGCCGTTGTCGCGCCTCATGCCATCATTCCTCCCGACCTCCGCCGGCAGCTCACTGCCGACATGCAGTCGTCCATCGGCATCGAGGATGGCAGCCAGCAAGTCGCCGCCAAGCGCTACCTGTTCGGCTCGACTCACTGAAGCTGCAATCAGACAGATGCCGGCGCGGCCGAGCCGCTGCCGCCACGATCCTTTCCAAAGCCCGATCATCACCGGTCCCCGCGATCACCGCGTGGTGGCCGAACGTGCGCGCTGCGTCGCGCCCAACCAGAGGAGACCATCATGGCCGACCGGGTATCCGCCTCCATCGTCATCGGCGGCGCGCTTGACGCTCCCGCCTTCGCAGAACTTGCCGAACTCATTGCCGCCGACCGGCTTGCCGTCGAGTGGGACGGCGATCCGTTCGAGCCGGAACATCGCGTCGACGGCGAGCCGCTTCGCCTGTTTGCGCACGAAGTCGCAGGCGGGCGCTTCGAGGAGATCGAGGACTGGTGCATTATGCATCGCGTCCCCTTCGTACGCTGGTGCGGGGGCTATTCCGGGCAGTGGGGACCCGAGCGCGTCGTTGCCATCGGCGACGGCAAGGCGGTGTCCTATGCTGTCACCGAGGACGACGAGGTTGTCATCAGCCGCAGCATCATCACGGCGCTTGGCTCGCTCGATGCGATCTTCGCTCATTTCGATGCAGCGGAATTCGTCGTGCCGGCGCTCGTCGTTGCGGATGCCGCTTCCGCGCTCCCCTCGACTGCCGGAACGCACCATGTCCAATAGCTACACCAAGGCGGCGTTCGACCTGACCGTCACCGTCGCCGAGGTCGACATGCTACGCCGGGTCATCGCCGCGGTGGAACTGATCGACGACACCGAGGCCGGGAGCGACGTTCGCGAAGCGCGTTATGCCAGCCTTCGCCCGGACTTCGCCGCCCTGTTCCCGCGCGGCGACGAGGACCCGTTTGCGGGACTGCTCGACCTCTTCGAGGATCCGCAATATCCCTATCTCGATTTCCATGTCGCGTTCAGCGAGGCCGACCAGCTCGGCCAGGTGCTCGTGACCTTCTCCGGCGAGCAGTTCGGAATCGATGTCGCGGCCAAGCTGATCCAACGTTGCGCGCGCTCGGCGCTGCCCTTCGGGTTCGAATGGGCGTCGGATTGCGACAGGCTGCGGGTCGGGGAGTTCGGCGGCGGCTATGTCGTCATTACTGAACACCGCGTCAGCTATGGCCACACGACCCAATTGCTCGACCGTGCAATCGCCCGCGCGCGCGACGAAGGCGCCGATGGATTCGTCCTCGCGATCCGCGATCCGCAGCACGGGCTCAGCTTCTGGAACGACGATGCCGGCTTTGACCGATTGTCGCGCGCGCGGGTCTTCAGCGAAGCCGAGGCCGCGAACCATGACGTGCCGCTCGCGCACGACCAGCGCGAATGGCTGGCGATGCCGGAGCCCCTGCGCCTTTGATCCGAACGTCGCGATTGCGCGATCGGCACAGACGTATAGCATCGTGGCTGGAGATGCCGATGACTTCGATACCCACCGATCACGACGCGATGCTGGCGGCGCTAACCCGGCTGATACCGATCGCGATGAGCGATACCGGCCAGGCGCGCCGGGTCGCGAACTTCCTGATGGCGTGGTGGAACGGGCCGGATCTCGGCCATTTCGAGATCGCCGACCTGTTCGGATTGGATGTCGCTGTCGCCAACGATATTGCGACCATCGTCGGCTATCTCGGACAACGCCCCGGCGCTATCTACATCGATGCCCTCGGCTTCGCCGAGGAGATGCAGGACATCATTGCGCTCTGGCGCAAGCCGGTCTCGGCTTCGACCTGACCGGGCCTCCGTACCCGAATTTCTCGAACCGCGGCCGCCACAGACACCCCCCGAGGGGCGCCAAACCTTGCGCGGCATTCATCGCGCGCCATAACGTGAAGTCGTCGGGCGAAGATCGCCAGGGCGTATCCTTTCGTGGGAGGTGCGGTTGCCGGAAGAGAACAACCTTGTCGCGATGACGATCGAAGTCGTCGCAAGTTACGTGGCGCACAATAATATCCGACCCGAAGACGTGCCGGACTTCATCGCCAAGACCCACGCTGCGATCGCCGGCATCGCCAAGGAACCCGAAACACCCGCCGAAGAGACACCGGCGGCCCAGCCCGAGTTCACGCCGGCCGTCTCCGTGCGCAAGAGCCTCGCTTCGCCTGATCACATTCTTTCGATGATCGACGGCAAGCCCTACAAGTCGCTGAAGCGACATCTCAGCAGCCACGGCCTGACCCCTGCCGAATACCGCGTCCGCTATGGTCTCAAGTCCGACTATCCTATGGTGGCGCCCGGTTACTCGGCGCAGCGGCGCGAGGTAGCCAAGCGTCTCGGCCTGGGTCGCAAGCGGCAGGAGCCCGAAGCGCCCGCCAAGGCAGCACCGCCGTCAGGGGACGCCGCGCCCGCTCCGCAACCGAAGCCCCGCGCCCGCCGCGCCAAGGCCGAGGACACGCCCCCCGCCCAGGCCGGCGCCAAGACGCCGCGGCGGCGCAAGCAGCAACCCGCAGACGCTGGAGCAGTCGAAGCCTGAGCCGTGGGGCCGAAGCACCTGCGACGACGGTACGATCCCGACGGCGCCGAAGAGGCGCTCGTCGGAGCGGCGCTGACGCGCCTTACTCGGCCGAACGGCCGAGGAGCTGAGTGGGTGAGAGAGAGTGTTCGGACAAGGGGTTCGAGCGCTCAATCTCAGGAGACTTCCCATGAACATCGGCACCATCACCCAGAACGCCAGCGGCACCTACACCGGCAAGATCTCGACGCTCACCGTCGCGATCGTGATCGCGCTTCGGACGGTCCAGTCGACCAACCCGCGCGCGCCCAAGTTCGAAATCCTCGCACTGTCGGCCGCCCGCCAGTGGGTGCAGGTCGGCGCCCTCTTCGAGCTCGCCTCCAACTCGACCGGCGAGACCTTCCTCAACGGCAAGATCGAGGATCCGAGCCTCGACAAGCCGCTCTACATCTCGGCGTTCCGCCAGGAGGACGGCTCCTACAACATCGTCTGGTCGCGTCCCACCCGCCGCCGCGAGGCGCCCACCGACACGGTCGCGACCGACGACGGCCTGCCGCCGCTGCCGGGGACCGAACAGCCGGCCGCGCCCGTGGGAACCGACGGTCTGGGTGAGTCCTCGGCCGAAGGCGCGTTCGGCGGCAGCGAGCCCGCGCCGGGCGGCCGCCGGCGCCGCACGCCCGAGATGGCGGACTGATCGCCGCCAACCGATTGGCGCGCAGCTGCTCTGCGCGCCGGCGCCACGACAGGGCCTGCTTCGCCTGCCGCGAAGCGGGCCCTTTTTTTCCCAGCGTGCGAGGACGTTCTCTTCCCCTCGGCAACACATCGTTGAACAAACCCGTCCAGTGATGTATATGCTTGTGTATATGCAAGGAGTCTGCCGTGACACCCGATCATGAAGCAACGGTCACCAGAGAAGCGAAGCTGTTCCGCAACAACAAGAGCCAGGCAGTGCGCATCCCGGCCGATTTCGAGCTGCCTGGGGATCGGGTCATGATCCACCGGGAGGGAGATCGACTGGTCATCGAGCCGATCCGCCGCCGAAACATCGTCGAGGTCCTTGCGAGCCTCGAACCCCTTGGCCCCGAGGATGAGTTCCCGGACATCGACAGCGACTTGCTTCCCGCCAAGGCCGTCGATCTGTGACCCAGCTCTACATGCTCGATACCAACATCGTGTCGGAACTCGCGCGAAGCCCGCACGGCGCCGTAGCCACCCGCATCGCGCAAGTCGGTTCCGATGCGATTTGCGTCAGCATCATCACCGCGGCGGAGTTGCGCTACGGCTGCGCGAAGAAGGGGTCCCCCAGGCTCCTGGCCCAGATAGAGGCGATCCTCGGCAGCGTGTCCGTGCTTGCGCTCGATGTCCCGGCGGACACCGAATATGGCGGAATCCGAGCCGAGCTGGAGAGCGCGGACAAACCCATCGGGCCCAACGACCTGTTCATCGCGGCTCATGCCTATGCGCTCGGCGCCACATTGGTGACGGCCAACATCGGCGAGTTCTCCAGAGTCCGGGCTCTCAAGGTCGAGAACTGGCTCAGCGACGTCCATTGAGGCGATCGCACCAGAGAAGGACGGGTCGGGTCCAGACATGCTCGGCTCTCGGCTTACGCGCGTGGTTCAAGCGCCAGCCAGGGCCGACCGTGCTTCGCTCGTCGGGGCCCCATCAGGCCCTTTCCAAGTCGGCCTTCCGAGACATGGCCCCACCGCGCACCCGTCCCTGTTCATGCCACTTGACCGGTCGGCCAGCGTTTCCGTCGAGGGAAGATCGGCCCAACGGCGCGTGCCGAGAGGGATGGCGCAAGAAGTTCGAGGCGTGTCACGACGGACGTGAGCGACAGCCGCAATCAGCCACAAATCCATGTCGCAGCGGGTTGTCCCAAGGCGCTGCAGCGGCGTCGCTCCAATGCGGCGAGGCTGGTGACGTGCGGCACCGAGATCACCGGTGCCCATACCGTCCAAGCGCATGCTACCTTGATCTCTCTCCGGAAACTCCGTATATTCTGGACAGGAGAATTGCCATGCCCCAGACCGCCAGCTCCGTCGAGGTGTCGAAGTCCTTCGGCCGCTTCAGCCGCAAGGCCCTCGAAAGCCCACTCACCATCACCCATCATGGGCATGAAAGCCTCGTGCTCCTGTCGCACGCCGAATATCTGCGGCTCAAGAGCCGCGATCGGCAGGTCTTCACGCTCGACAACGTTCCGGATGAGATCGCGGAGGGCGTGCGCGCCGCGCGCGCGCCTGTCGAAGCAGCCGCGTTCGATAACGAGGTTGAGTCCTGACGCGTGAAGATACCTGAACCGGTTCCCGGTCTCGTCATCCGCTACGCCTACCTCTGGAGTCACGAAGCTAAGGCCGGCCACGAAGAGGGCAGCAAAGACCGTCCGTGCGCTATCCTCCTGACCGCAACCACCAAGGCCGGCGCCAAAATGGTCACCGTCCTTCCGGTGACGCACACGCCGCCGGCTGATCCGAACCTCGCGGTGGAGATACCGGCAGCGACAAAGGCGCGCCTCGGCCTTGATGATCAGCGATCGTGGGTGATCCTCACCGAACTCAACCATTTCCAGTGGCCCGGCCCCGACCTGCGTCCAGCGCCCGGCGATCCGACCGGCGACGTCGCATACGGCGTCCTCCCGGCCAGCCTCTACGAGACCATTCGCACACGTTGGCTTGCCGCCTACGACGCTGGCAAGATCGCCCAGGTGAAGCGGACCTCCTGACCCGCTGCGCCGTAAGGCGCGTCCGATGAGATGACGCTGCATTTGCCGGTCGATCCCCGATCGGCCGGGCATCGACGTTGTGGGTCCCCGTCATCCTTCGGTGCCGGCGCCCTTCCGTCGCCGGTCCCTGACACCTGCGACGAGACGGCCGCGTCCCACAACCCCATCCGCTCACCCGTGTTGCCGCTACGCGGCTGCCCGCGCCAGCTCGCTCCAGGGGTTTCCCTCCGCCCTTCGCGCTCCGGTGTCGGCCTCGCCCGCACGCCGCTCTTCGGTGTCACCGGCGGAAAGGCCGCTGGCAGCATCAGAGGAGCAGTCTCATGAACAACGTCAACATCGCCGGCAGGGTCGCCAAGGATTCCGACACCCGCGGCAGCGTCACGACCCTCATCGTCGCGACCGATCGCGTGAAGCTCAGGGACGGGAAGACCTATGTCGACGAGGCGACCGGGTATACCGCCAAGGAAACCGAGTTCCACAAGGTCACCTGCTTCAACGGCCTCGGCAAGGCGGCGGCGTCGCGCGAGAAGGGCAATGTCGTCGCAGTGTCCGGCCGGCTGCACTATTCGAGCTGGGAAGACCGCGACGGCATCACCCGCTACGGTTGCGAGATCATCGCGGACAAGCTCGACTTCTTCTGAGCGCATGCCGGACGGCGCTCCGGCGCCGTCCGGAACGGTCGAGCCCCGCTACCGCGCGTCAGCGTCAACAGGCGGCGCGAGCGGCGACACCGCGCTTGCATAGACCCACGCTCGGGCAAGCTGGCCGGTGAGCGGATCGCGATACACCACCAGGCGCCAGCGCCCCTGCCGCCTCTCGATCGCCAGCACCATTCCCTCGGGCGCCTTCAGCACCACGGCGCCCTCGCGCCGCGGTTCGCGCCGAAGCGTCGCATCCCGGCTCAGCTCGGCCCTTGGAAGGCCCGCGACATAGGCTTGGTCCGCGCGCGCCTCGGCCTCGTGATAGCGACGGGTCTCCTGTTGAAGCGCCTCCACCTTCTGGTTCAACGCGGCCAGCGCCGCTTTCTCCTCGGGCGACTGATCAGGATGGAGAGCGGCGATCGCCAGCAACAGACCGAGGATTCCGGCCAGCCAGCCGGTCCACTGGAACAGGCCCATCTTGTGCAGCTCGGCGATCGTCCGCGGACCGAGCTGCTGCACGAACCCGACGATGAGGTCGAGCAGCCGGCCCTGCAGCTCGGCGCTTTCCTCGTCCGTCGACGCGGCAAGGATCGCTTCGGCGATCCGCTGCGTCTCAAGCACCATCTCGGCCGCGAGCGCCGTCGCCGACTGGACCACGCCTTGGCTCGCGCGAAGCGTCATCGCGTCGAGCAGCCGCATCTGCTCGGCAATGGCCCCAAATGCCGACAGGCGCGGCAGCGCGTCCTCAATCATCCGGCGGTAGGTCCCTCCGGTCGCCGCGGCGGCGATCACGCTCGCCATCGTCGACCGGTTGAGATCGAAGGTCTTCACCGTGTCGAGCAGGCTGCTCGAGAGGCGACGCTGGTCGTCGAGCAACCCTGCGTTCCGGTCCACGATGCTGCGCGCGGTTTCAGAGATCGACAGCGCCCAGGCACTGCTGATGAGCTGCCGGAACTCGCGCTGCTGCCGGCGATCCCGCTCCAGCGTATCGAGGACGCCGCGATAGGGAGCGCCGAAGTCCAGACCGAGCCGCTTTCGCACGTCGGTCGCCTCTAGGATAACCTGGGCGGCAGTGCCGCCGCCGAGCAACTCGCGGTAGCGCCGGGTGCGCTCGCGCTCCTCGCGCAGGAGGCGCTCGACGCTGCTCTCGGGAAAACCAAACGTGTCCTTCATGCGCGCGATCCTGTCAGATCGTCTCCCTCCGCGCGACCGGCAATCGCCGCACCAGAGCATCCGCTGGAGGGCGGCGCATCCCGGCCCTTCGCGCTGCTCAGGCCGGGAACGGCGCTCTACTCGCCTCCGGCTCCCGGAGCCCCGCGATGCGCGGGTCTCCGCCCTTCGGGTGACGATCACCTTGCGGGGGGCCTGGCTGCACCGTGGTGACCAAAAATCTCTCTCTCTCTGACTTCCTAGATATGACGTGCGGGGATTCGAGCCCGTCAAGGATGAGCGGTCCCCCCAATTTTCACGAGCCCGCAACGCCCGCTGCGCGTCCGTTCCGCGCCCGAGAAAATCGGCTCCCCCGCTCCCCGCTGGCGCGGCGTTAACCGGGGTCCGGCTGCGCCGGCTTCCCGGCTAACGTCCCTGACTGCCCCGACCGCCGCACGTCGAAGGGGAAGCCTCATCGAGTGGATGAGATCCAACGGAGGCTATCATGCAGACCACTTTCACCAACTTCGCCGACCTCGCCAGCCACATCGCGGCAAGCCGAGAGAACGAGGAGCTGACGCAGACCTACGACGGCGCTTTCATCGAGCCGAACGAGATGGCGAAGCTCAGCATCGTCGACGCGCCGGAGGCACTCGACATGCCCGATCCCGAGCAGGTCCGGGCCGCCGTCGACATGATGATGCAGACGATGTTCGATGTCCTTCGCGACACGCGCATGGAGCCTTTCGCGAACGATCTCGCCTGGGGGTTCGCCAACAGCTTCCACGTCGTCGCCAAGCGGATCGAAGGGCGCGAGGACGATGCCGCCAAGAAGCTCGGCGAACTCGCCCGCAACTACGATCCGTCCGAGATCTACGCGACCGAACTGGAGGACACGCAGCTGCTCTGCCAGACCCTCCAGGGGTGCCGCGAGGCAATGGAATGCATGCGCGATCACGCCGCCGAGGTGTACCGCGTCGAGACCGGCAAGCCCTTCTCGCCGGTCCGCGGCAGCAGGGTCTCCAGCGCCCTCAACGCCTCTATGATCGACGCCCGTGACTATCTCGCGTCGCGCGCGCGGGAACGCCGCGAGCAGTTCGCACCCGAGGGTCCCGTGGTGGCCTTCTCGGGCGGGCAAGTCTGGGAGGATGCCGACCTACTGTGGAATGGCCTCGACAGCATCAAGGCCCGCATCCCCGAGATGATCCTCGCGACCACCGCGCAGGCCAAGGGCTGCGATGCGGTGGCACACGCCTGGGCGGCATCGCGCGGCGTCAAGGTCATCCAGTTCCGTCTCGACCGCAGCCAGGGCAACCGCGCGGCCTTCGTCCGGAACGACCGAATCCTCGGCCTGAAGCCGGTCGAGGCGGTCATCTGCGAGGGCTCGGGTATCCAGCAGAACCTCGCCCAGAAGCTGCGCCAGGCAGGCGTGCCGCTGCACATCGTCCGGCTCGCCCACCAGCGCACCGCACGGCGGGCGTGAAGCCCTCGCGGAGAGGCTCCGGCTACGGCCGGGGCTTCTCCTCCTTTTGCTGCGTAACGGGCGGCGCTCGGGGGCATCGAGCCCCCTCGCGCCGCGAGCCAAGGGGAGAGGGATTGGATGCGAGCGTTCAACAGGGGAGGACGAGATGTCCATCACGTTTCGCATCGCCACCGCCGCTGACGACGAGGCTCGCCCGATAGCGGTCATTAGCGCGCGCCAGCTCGCCGCCTTTCGCACCTTCCTGCGCGGCGAGGGCGAGCGCATCGGCACCGTGCTGCTCGACCCGGATGCTCCCGAGGACGCGTTCCTCTCCTACCGCTTCGAGGCTCGCGTCTGCCCGATCGCACTCGCATCGATCGCCCGCCTCTTCGACTTTGCTACGGACGTCATCACCGTGGTCGAGGAGGCACAGTTTCGCGGGCGGCGCGTCAGCGTCTTTCGCGACGAGGTGGCCGGCACGATCAACCTGGCCGTGGCACTCACCACCGATATGGGGCTCGAACTCGACCTCGCCTCGAGCAACGCGTTCGCGCTGCTCGAGAGCCTCGGCCTCGGCGCAAAAAGCGTGGGCGAGACCGCGATCGAGACCATCCGGGAACGCCTCGCCAGCCCGGCCGTCCGGCGGCACGCGGCCGAGCAGGGCATCGCCCACTATATCGAACGGCTCGAGCGCCTTGTCGCGGCGGCGGCTCCCGACGAATCCTGCCGGCTGGAATGGGCCTAGCCTCACCCAGAACCGATCGCCAGGCGGGGCGCGCCAGCTCGCTGGCGCGCCCTCAGCGGCTCCGAAAGTCAGGCCTCTCACTCGCGTCAGGATGCCGCCGCACGATCCATCTGCGGAGCCCGCTTCAGCACTGCATCCACGGCGTCGCGGAGGTGCGCGGCAGCCTTCTCCTCGTCCGCCGCTTCCAGCCACTCCAGCGCCTGCCGCATCAGCGCGAGCGCCATCGCTTTCTGGAGCGTCGGGTCCGTATCGAGATCGTCCATTTCGATTGCCCGGGCGCACCTGATCCCAGCGGTCGCGTCGGAGCGCCCCGTCCAACGAACTCCCGCGCGCTGGGCGCGGGAGCCGGGGCTGGTAACACGTCGAGACATGCGCCTACGCTTTTAGTGCCGGGGCACCTGGACATATGCGCAGGCACCCCGGCGTGAGACCACACCGAGTTGCCGTTCTCGACGGGATTACCAGTCCCGGCGCTGCCGCTTTGCAGCGCCCCTGCGGACTAACATAGGCATATCGGCGAACCAACCCGCGACTGCTCGCCGGCTGTTTGCGCCTCCCGGTCAATGATGGTTGGGCGCGCCCGCGCGGCGGCCCCAAGATCGATCAGATCTCGCGGTCCCGCCGCACGTGGCCGGACCATTCCCGCGTGTCAAATCGAGCGCCGCGGTCGAGGCTGCTCACGCCAGCCGTCGCGCCCAGATCAGAGGATGAAATCTCTCACAGACTTCCCAGTGTGTCGTTGAGGGAGACGCCGCGTCAAGAATGAGCGGTGCCCCCAATTTTGCCGCGGCCTGCGCTCCGCTTCGCTCCACTCCGACCACGACAAAATCGGCACCCCCGCTCCCCGCTTCGCGGCTCCGGCTTCGCCTCCGTTCCTGACCCGGCGTCTCCCTCAACGACGGCCATTCCCCTGTCATTCAAGACGACAGGAGGCTCCGATGCAGATCAACCCCACCAGCGCTCACAACGATACCGCCGCCTACCTCGCCGCCCTCGCATACGCCGAGCGCCGCGCACTCCACAGCTTCTTCGACCAGCACGTCATCGAGGACGATACGCGGGGCTACATCGCCATCGATGAGGGCGACTATGGCGCGCTGCCGATGGCGCTCATCGACCGGGTGGTGCACACGGTCCCGGGCGGCATGTCCGACGAGTTCTGAAACGACAGGGAGGGGCGGAAACGCCTCTCCCTTTTTTTGCTGCCGGGGCATACGGGCATGAGGGGCATCGAGCCCCCCATGCCCGTGCCGCGACTGCGTCGCGGCGGGGCCGGCTCCGGCGTTTCGCGAGCTGCTCGCGGCGCTCCGCCAACCGGCGCTCCTCTTCCTCGAGCGCCTGTCGTTCCTGTTCCAAAGTCCGTGCCATAAGGGCCTCGCTGTTCAAAGCTGATCGGGCCGTGAACGCGGCCTATTGTTGAAGCGCCTTGATCGCGCATTCAAGGGGGCTTGGCATGTTTCGGGCGGCTCGGCGGCACCTTCCGGCGCCGCCGCACGGGCTCTACTCGCGTGTCGAAGACACGCTCACGAAGCCGGCACGCGCCGTCTTCGCCCATTCGGGTGACGATCCCTGCCGATCGGGTTCGGCCTTCGCATCCGAGCCGCGGACGTTCCGGACAGCTGGCGACGCAGGCCGCAGGTTCCCCCTTTCGCGCCAGCCGTTCCCGGCGGCGCCGGTTCCGCGCGACGCGCGGCTCCATTCCCGGCCGGAGCCGGGACCCACTCCTGAACGACGATCACCAGGACCGCCCGGGACCTGGAGCAATCCTGATAGATTCTAGCACACCGTACACGGCTAGCCGTATTTAGATGGGAAAAAGTGCAATAGAATCAACGCAGGCGTTCAGCAAAGCGCTCCGCAGTGCCGGTGCCGCAGATGGCCTTGTGCTCCCCGAGAAACCGCAGATTTCCGGGACTCTTCACGGCCAGTTTGCTACGTCTGATGGCCTGATGGTCCCCAACGACCAGAGTCGCCCAAAACGGGCCTTGCTGGATGGCAATCTCGCACGGCGCAAGCTGCCGCTGCGCACCACCGAGTACTGCATCTGGGACACCGAACTGAAGGGCTTTGGGCTGCGTGTTCGGCCCTCCGGCAAGCGCCTCTGGTTCGTCCGTGTACGGCACCGCGACAAGCAACGGCGATACACACTCGGCAGTACCGAAGAGCTGGATGCGGTGCTCGCCCGATCGCAGGCACGGCGACTGCTGGCTGAGGTCGCACTGGACGGCCTGCCGAAGCGCGTTGTCGTGAAGGCGACGCCAACAATGGATGACTTCGTCGAGACGTACTTCCCTGACCTCGCGAGGGGGTGGAAGCCAAAGACCGTAGCGCGGAACATGAACGCCTGGAGATTGCAGCTGAAGTCGCCATTCGGAGCTTGCAGGGTAGCGGACATCTCCCGCGCGGATGTGGTGCGCTGGAGGGATGGTTGCGCGGGTAAAGACGAGGCGCAATTCAATCGCGCCGTGCCGGTGTTGGCGGCGTTGATGAAGTATGCCGAAGCGTTGCATCTGCGGCGCAAGGGATCCAATCCGTGCAGTGGTATATCGCGCTACAAGCGGGAGGCGATGGAGCGCTATCTCACGCCGTTGGAATACCGGCGGATCGGCAAGGAGCTGGCCGAGGATGAGGCGGCGTTTCCGGGCGAAGTTGCAATTGTCCGCTTGCTGCTTCTTACCGGCGCGCGGGTCAGCGAGATACGCGACTTGCAGTGGGAGTGGGTGAAGCCGCCGCGGCTTGTCCTGCCGGACAGCAAGACCGGCCCCAAGATCATTTGGCTGAACAGCCAAGCACTTGCGATCCTTGAGGCTGTCCCGCGAATTGATGGCTGCCCGTTCGTCTTTCCAAACAGGAAGAGAACCAAGCCGATGTGGCTTGATCCCTGGTGGCCGAAGTTTCGTCGCCGGTGTGCCCTGCCGGACGTGCGCCTTCATGACCTACGTCACAGCTTCGCCTCGGCCGCCATCATGGACAACGTGCCGCTGGCGACCATCGGCAAGCTGCTCGGCCATGTGCTGCCGGAGACGACAGCGAAATATGCTCATCTGGCGGATGATGTGATTGCGGACGCCGCGCAGCGGGTTTCCGGTTCGCTCGCCGCTGCCATCGGGCTGCGCCAATGACGGCGCTCGCCCTCAAGCAGGTGGTGGCAGAGGCGCTGGCCCGTGTCGGCGCCGACACCAGCTTCGGCCGCGTGCCGAAAGGCAAGCCACGCTCGACCACATGGATTGGTATCGAGAACGGTTTCGGAATCCGGCACTATTCCACCGGCCGCAACGTCTACATCGTCCAGACCCGCATGGCGGGGCGGCTGCGTACCGTCACGATCGGACCGGCATCGGTCATCACCCGTGACCAGGCGACCAAAGTCGCGCGCATGGTCCTGGCCTACGCCCGCATCGGCGACGACCCCGCCACCGATCGGGCTCGCATCCGCTCGGCACCCAGGTTCGACGACTTTCTCGATGAGTTCTGGACCAAGTGGGCCGTGCGCTGGAGCGACCAGACCTTCAGCAACAATTCCGGGTACCGCCGCAACTATCTCGACGATGCCTTCCCTGGCGTCTTTGTGGACGAGTTGAACGAGGCGCATGTAACCAAATGGTTCGCCGACCTCAACAATAAGACCAGCCCCGGCGCGGCGAACATGACGCTTGGCCTGCTCAGCCTGATGATGAACAAGGCCGAGGCATGGGGCTACCGATTGGAGAACACCAATCCGTGCCGCGTGGTTCGCTGGAACCGCCGCCGGCACTGCCAACGCTTCCTCAGCACCGAGGAGCTGCACCGCCTAGGCGAGGTGCTGGAGCGGGAGCGTGCCTCTGAGAACCCGGTGAAAGCGCTGGCAGCAACAGCCGCGACCCTCCTGCTGCTCACCGGTTGCCGCCATGGCGAGATCATCGGCCTGCATTGGAAGGACATCCGCGGCAATCGACTGAAGCTGAGCCATGGCAAGACTGGGCCGCGAACTGTTTGGCTAGGGGACGAAGCGCGGGCGCTGCTCGACACCATTCCGCGCCACAAGAACATCGATTGGGTTTTCTGGAACGTGCGTTTCCGCCGGGCGATGAAAAGCATCATCCACTACTGGCACGAGTTCCGTGCGGAAGCCAAGCTGCCCGGCGTGCGCATCCATGACCTACGCCACACCTTTGCCAGCCATGCCGCGATGAACAAGGAAACACTGCCGATGATCGGCCGGTTGCTGGGCCATGCGTCCGTGCAGTCGACGGCGCGGTACGCGCACCTCGATGATGAGCATGTGCTTGAAGCAGCGGAACAGATCGGGACGGCGATCGAGCGGATGATGCAACCGCCGGGACAACACGCGGGAGTGTAGCTGGGCAGTTCAAGCGATTGTGCTGCTCTCGAACTCGATAATATGCAGCGTCGTGGTCGAGGGCAGGGTCGTTCCGTCGCGCATCGCCGTCTTGATCGCCGAGGCCTCGTCCGGGTCGCGGGCAAGTGCCAGCGCCGGCACCCCGGCCAGCGTCAGCACGGTCCCGGGCTGCGAGGCCAGGTAGCGCAACCAAGCAGGGTCGAACGCAAAAGCGTTGTTGGCCAACAGGACGGGAGCCGCGCCACTCTCCTCCGGCACCAGCTTGTTCGCACGGGCGATGCGGCCCGCACGTTCGGAGGCGGTGAGACCCCAGAGCCTCGTAGGATTGTCGCCAATCGCAGCAAAGGCGATCGGGGGTGAAACGGCAGAAGCGGCGGTGACCATTCGGCGCGACCTAGTGGAGCTTGGCCGGGCAGGCAATCGCCGCACGTGACTCGGGCGATACAGGCTGCAGCCATGCCGACGTGGAACACGGTCGCTATGTCATGCTCATGCACCAGGACAGAGATTCCGGGAAAGGATATTGCCAGCACTGTCTTCAGTGAACTGACAGGCTACCCGCGTTCCGCCGCCCTCCTTCTACCTTCGGTGGCGGACAAAGCCTGTCGGCATGGATCGGCCTTACACCGCGCCAGAACTCCAGCGGCGGCAAGGAGCGGCTTGGAAGCATCACCAAAGCGTGCAACACTTACCTGCGCGAGTTGCTTGTGGTCGGTGCCATGGCGGTGGTGCGGCGAGCGAAGCAGGGCAGCACCAAGTGGCTATGGGTGGCGCAGCTGCTGGAGCGCAAGAAGCCCAAGGTTGCGGCTATCGCGCTGGCGAACAAGAACGCCCGGATCATCTGGGCAATGATGGCCACGGGCGAGCCCTACCGGGAACCGGAGTTGGCGGCAGCCTGGGAGATCGCGCCCCAGGGCGTTACACGAGTTGGGAAGGGCAGACTGAACTGACGCAACAAGCCGGTTGAAACCGCCGGAGCAGGAGAACCCGAGTGACCCCAGCACTTCGAGTGCGTGCAATTGGGAGGGACCTGAACCGCGCGAATAGCATCAGGGCCAGCGGCCATGCAACACCGCGCAGATAGGCCGGACACATGGGCGCCACGACCAGCCAGCGCAGTAAAGAACGCCCCTTGCCAACGGATTGCCGTCCACACAGGGGTCGTTGCCGCAGTACCTTCATCGCGCCGCCGAGTGGCTTAAAGCAGCGATTTCTGTCGCAGCTAGCAGGAGCGAGTCACCTCCGTGGGATCGAGTATCCTGTGGCTCCACCTCCTCATCTGCACGGCGCTAGCTTCCGTCGAGGCCGCGCGATTCCCTGCAATCGAAGAATGAGCGGGCTTCGCCGGTGATGACCCGTTCGATGATCCGGCTACCCAGGCTGCACCGGTCCTCCCCCTGAACAATTCGCCGGCTGGCAAGGCCGATGCCCAGGGTCAGGACCAATTCGGCCAGGGATTCGATCACGGCGGGATCGGTCTGGCCGGGCAGGATGGCGACCAGTGCGGCCGACAGGCTGTTGCGCACACGCCTGTCCGTGGCCGAGAAGCTTTCCGCGACGCTGGGGTTGCGGCCTGCCTCCGCCATAATCTCGGCCAGCAGGCGGTATTCTTCCATGTCGCCGGGCTGGTTGAAGCGGGTCAGCCATGATCGGATCGCCGGCAGGTCGCCATCCTTCACGGCGGCGGCCAGCACGTCTTCTTCCAGCCAGGCGGCCATGTCCATGTCGCAGATGGCGGCGATGATCGCCTCCTTGCTCTGGAAGTCGCGATAGATCTGGCCGACCTTGATCCCGGACTCGGTGGCGATCTGCGCCACGCCCGTCTGATGAAAGCCCTGGCTGATGAACAGCCGGCGCGCCACGTCCAGCAGGTGACGCCGCCGCATCTCTGCCCGCGTGATCCCACCCGATCCGTCCTGTTGATCCGAGCTTATCTGCCGTCTCCTTTGCACTTGCCAAGCTGCCACAACGCGATTAGTGGCACAACATCCATGTGAGTGAGCGATCACTCTTAAAAAAGATCGAGCCGGTCCGCGAGCAGTCCGGCCGATCACCTGCGGAGAGAACGTCACGGAAGGACCGCCGCACATGGGTGTCGGCGGTTTTCGGGCGTTCGCCGGGCATTGCGCGCGCGGGCAGAGCAGAGCGAAACGAAGGTGCGAATGAACAAGATTGCTTCAGTGGCCGGCCTGGCCTTGTTCCTTGCGGCGTGCGGTGGTGGCGAACAGCAGCAGGCACCCGCCGGGCCGCCACAGGTCGGCTATATCACGGTCTCGGCCCAGCCCGTCACGCTCAGCACCGAACTGCCGGGGCGCACCAGCGCCTACGAGACTTCGGATGTGCGCCCGCAGGTCAACGGCCTGATCCTGGAGCGCCTGTTCCGCGAAGGCGACATGGTCCGCAAGGGGCAGCCGCTCTATCGGATCGACCCCGCCCCGTATCGGGCGCAGGTGGCCAGTGCGCGTGCTGCCCTGGCCCGTGCCCGCGCCGGGATCGCCAACAGCGAGGCTCTGGCCCGCCGCTATGGCGAGCTGGTCGACATCAACGCCATCTCCCGCCAGCAGGCGGAGGACGCGACCAGCGCCGCACAACAGGCCCGCGCCGACGTCGCGGCCCAGCAGGCGGCCCTGCAGGCGGCAGAGATCGACCTGGCGCGCACCACCATCCGTGCGCCGATCAGCGGCCGCATCGGCCGTTCGACCTACACCACCGGCGCGCTGGTTTCCGCCGCGCAGGTGGAGCCGCTGACCACCATCCAGCGGCTGGACCCGATCTTTGTCGATATCCAGCAATCCAGCGCCGAAGTGCTGGACCTGCGCCAGCAGCTGGCCTCGGGCGAGCTGGACCGCGATGGCGGTGCCGCCCAGGTGCAGCTGAAGCTGGAGAATGACAGCACCTACACGGCCGCGGGCACGCTCAGCTTCACGGATGTGACGGTCGACCCCGAGACCGGCAGCCAGGTGATCCGCGCCGTGTTCCCCAACCGGCAAGGCCTGCTGCTGCCGGGCATGTATGTCCGTGCGGAGATGGTGGAAGGCACGCGCAGCAATGCGCTGCTGGTGCCGATCCGCGCCGTGTCGCGTGACGAGCGTGGCAACCCGGTCGCCTCCGTTGTAGGGCAGGACGGCAAGATCCAGCTGCGCACGCTGACCGCGCCGCGCACCGTGGGGCAAAACTGGCTGGTGACAGCCGGGCTGAAGGCCGGGGATCGCGTGATCGTGGAAGGGGGCCAGAACCTGCAGCCCGGAACCGAGGTGAAGGCCGTGCCTTACCGCGCGCCGGCGCAGCAGGGGGCGCAGCCGGCAGGGCAGCGTCCGCAGCCTGCTGCCACTGCCGCGAAGGCGGACTAAGCCACCATGTCACGCTATTTCATCGACCGGCCCATCTTCGCATGGGTCATCGCCATCGTGCTGATGCTGTTCGGCGTGCTTGCGATCCGCAGCCTGCCGATTTCCCAGTTTCCGACGATTGCGCCGCCCACCGTCACCATCAGCGCCAGCTATCCCGGCGCCGATGCCACGACGCTGGAACGCACGACCACGCAGATCATCGAGCAGCAGCTGAAAGGCATCGACAATCTGCGCTATTTTTCCGCTTCGTCCTCCTCGGCCGGGCGGGTTACCCTCACGCTGACCTTCGAACAGGGTACTGATCCCGACATCGCGCAGGTGCAGGTACAGAACAAGCTGCAGGCCGCGACACCGCTGCTGCCGCAGGAGGTTCAGCGCCAGGGCGTGACCGTCGCCAAATCCGCCGCCAGCTTCCTGTTGGTCGCGGCAATCTATTCCGAGGACGGCAGCCATACGGCGAACGACCTGTCCGACTACCTCGTCGCGCAGATGGTGGACCCGGTCAGCCGTGTCACCGGCGTCGGCGAACTGCAGGTGTTCGGCACCCAATATGCCATGCGCATCTGGGTCGATCCACTGAAGCTGCGCAGCTACAACCTGACCATCGCCGATGTGACGGCGGCGGTGCAGGCGCAGAACGCGCAGGTTTCCGCCGGCCAGATCGGCCAGCTGCCCGCCCCGGCGGAGCAGGAGCTGAACGCTACCGTCTCCGTCCAGACCCGCCTGCAGACTCCCGAAGAGTTCGGCAATATCCGCCTGCGCAGCACGGAAGGCGGCGCCGTCGTGCGCCTGCGCGACGTGGCCCGCGTGGCCAAGGGTGCGGAAATCTTCGGCTTCGACACGCAGTATAATGGCAAGCCCGCATCCGGTTTCGGCGTGCGTCTGGCCACGGGTGCCAACGCGCTCGACACCGTGGACGAGGTGAAGGCGGAGATCGGGCGGATCGCGGAAGGCTTCCCGCCCGACGTCACCGTCGTCTACCCTTATGACTCGACGCCGTTCGTACGCCTATCGGTGGAACAGGTCATCCACACGCTGATCGAGGCGGTGGTGCTGGTGTTCCTGGTCATGTTCCTGTTCCTGCAGAACTGGCGCGCGACCATCATCCCGACCATCGCGGTGCCGGTGGTGCTACTGGGCACGTTCGGCGTCATGTCGATGCTGGGCTACTCCATCAACACGCTGACCCTGTTCGGCATGGTGCTGGCGATTGGCCTGCTGGTCGATGACGCGATCGTGGTGGTCGAGAATGTCGAACGCCTGATCCAGACGGAGCACCTTCCGCCCAGGGAAGCGGCGCGCAAATCCATGGACGAGATCAGCGGCGCGTTGATCGGCATCGGCATGGTGCTGTCCGCGGTGTTCCTACCGATGGCGTTCTTCGGCGGATCGACGGGCGTGATCTATCGTCAGTTCTCCGTCACCATCGTGGCTTCCATGGTGCTGTCGGTGTTGGTGGCGCTGATCCTGACGCCGGCCCTGTGTGCCACCATCCTGAAGCCGCACAAGGCAGACCAGGCGGAGGGCAAGGGTCCGCTGGCCCGCTTCTTCCGCTGGTTCAACCGCACCTTCGACCGGGGCACGCAGAAGTACGAGCGCACCGTGGTGCGCACTGCGCGAAACTGGAAGCGCTCAGGCTTGATCTATCTGGCGATCGTCGGCGTGATGGCGCTGCTGTTCATCCGCCTGCCGGGCGGCTTCCTGCCGGAAGAGGATCAAGGCTCCATGATCGCGCTGGTCCAGGCGCCGCCGGGCTCCACGCTGCCCCGCACGCAACGCGCGCTGGACGTGGTACGCGACCATTTCCTCAAAGATGAATCCGCCAATGTTGCCAGCGTGTTCACCATCAGTGGTTTCTCCTTTGCCGGCCAGGGACAGAATGCGGGCCTCGCCTTCATCCGCCTGAAGGACTGGGAGGAACGCCCGGGCGCGGAGAACAGCGCACAAGCGCTCGCCGCGCGCTCCATGGGCACCTTCGCGCAGTATCGCGACGCCAGCATCTTCGCGCTGGTGCCACCTGCGGTGTCGGAACTTGGCAACGCCACCGGCTTCGACATGTGGCTGGTAGACACGGGCGACCTTGGCCATGACGGCCTGCTGGCCGCGCGCAACCAGCTGCTGGGCATGGCGGCGGGCGACAGCCGCGTGGCGCAGGTTCGCCCGCTCAGCTTGGACGATGCCCCGCAGTTGTCGGTCAACATCGACCAGGACAAGGCCGGCGCGCTGGGTCTCGACATCAGCGCCATCAACCAGACGATCTCGACCGCCTGGGGCGGCGCCTATGTCAACGACTTCCTGGATCGCGGCCGCACCAAACGGGTCTACATCCAGGCGGACCAGCAATACCGTTCCTCCCCCGACGCGATCGGCGACTTCTATGTGCGGAGCACCAGCGGGGAGATGGCGCCCTTCACCGCCTTTTCCGACCTCTCGTGGCAGCAGGCACCGGTTGTCCTGACCCGGTATCAGGGGCAGGCGGCCATGCAGTTGCAGGGCGCGCCTGGCGCTGGCCTGAGCACCGGGGCCGCGATGGAAGCGATGGAGGAGATGCAGGCCAAGCTGCCGCCCGGCACGGCGCTGGCATGGACCGGCCTGTCCTACGAGGAACGGCTGTCCGGCGGTCAGGCCCCGGCGCTGTACGCGCTGTCCCTGGCGATCGTGTTCCTGTGCCTTGCTGCCCTGTACGAAAGCTGGTCGGTGCCGATCGGCGTCATGCTGGTGGTGCCGCTCGGCGTGATCGGCGCGGTGCTGGCCGCATGGCTGACGGGACTGAACAACGACATCTACCTGCAGGTGGGGCTGATCACGACCATCGGCGTCTCGGCGAAGAACGCGATCCTGATCGTGGAGTTTGCCGAGGAACGGGTGCGCGACGGCATGAATGCCTTCGACGCGGCAATCGAAGCGGCCCGGTTGCGCCTCAGGCCGATCCTGATGACCAGCCTGGCCTTCGTCTTCGGCGTGCTGCCGCTGGCGCTGTCCACCGGCGCCGGTGCCGGCGGCCAGAACGCGATCGGCGGCGCGGTGGTCGGCGGCATGCTGTCCGCAACCGTGCTGGCCATCTTCTTCGTACCGATGTTCTTCGTGGTGGTCGCCCGGCTGTTCAAGCACGGCCAGACCGACCAGCCTTCCCTGAACAGCGACGTGGAGCCCGATGGGGGCAACAAATCTTCCGACGGCGGCATCGCGCCGCAGGGAGCGTGACGTGAAGACCAAATCATACCTAGCGGGCCTCGTTGCCGCGACGATGCTCACCGGGTGCAACCTCGCACCCGATTATAATCGGCCCGGCGGCGCGGTCCCGGTGGCGTTGCCGCAGGGCGGCATCTACCCCGCCGCGGCGAGTGATGCGCCCGACATTACGCAGGTCGGCTGGCGGGACTTCTTCCTCGATCCTCGGCTGCGGCAGGTGATCGAGACGGGTCTCGCCAACAACCGCGACCTGCGGATCGCGGCCGGCAACGTGCTGCAGGCGCGCGCGCAGCTGCGCGTCCAGCGGTCCGACCTGCTGCCAACGGCTGCGGTGACGGGATCAGCCACCTATACCAACAACGTGCTTGGTGCTGCTGGCGCGGCCGGCGGAGCGGGCGCCGGGGCTGGCGCAGGGGCAGGAGATGGGGTCGGCACCAGCGGCGGATCCGACCTGGAGTTCTACTCGGTCAATGCCGGCATTTCCGCTTTCGAGCTGGACCTGTTCGGCCGCATCCGCAATCTCAGCCGCGCCGCGCAGGAGCAGGTCTTCGCCAGCGAGGAGGCGCAACGCTCCACCCGGATCAGCCTGATCGCGGAGATCGCCAATGCCTGGCTGACGATGGCAGCCGACCAGGAGCAATTGCGCATCGCGCGCGAGACGCTGGAAACGTTCCGCCAGACGCTGGAGCTGACCAGCGCGCAATTTCGCATCGGTGTGGGCTCCGAACTGGAGGTGCAACAGGCGCAGACAAACTTCCAGGCGGCGCGCAACGACATCGCCACGCTGGAAACCCGCATCGCGCAGGACCAGAACGCGCTGAACTTGCTGGTCGGCACCACCGTGCCGGCGGAGCTGCTGCCGACCGGTCTGGCGGCAGGCGACGTCACGCTGGATGCGCTGCCTGCCGGGGTGTCGTCCGACATCCTGCTGCGCCGGCCGGACGTGTTGCAGGCCGAACATCAGCTGATTGCCGAGAACGCCAATATCGGCGCGGCGCGGGCGGCGTTCTTCCCGACCATATCGCTGACCGGCACCGTGGGCACGATTGGCACGGCTCTGTCCAACCTGTTTTCGGGCGGCAGCTTCACTTACACCGGCTCCCCCGGTATCTCGCTGCCGATCTTCGATGCGGGGCGCCGGCAGGGCAATCTCGATTTTGCCCGCGCGTCGGAGCAGGTGGCGGTGGCGACCTATGAGCGGGCGATCCAGACCGCCTTCCGCGAAGTCAGCGACGCGCTGGCGCAACGCGGCCGGATCGGCGAGCAGCTGGATGCGCAGACCGCGCGGGCAGAGGCCGCCACGGGCGCGGCACGGCTGTCAGATGCGCGGTTCCGCGCGGGGGTGGATTCCTTCCTGGTCACGCTGGATGCGCAGCGCACCGCCTATGCCGCGGAACAGCAGCTGGTCACCACGCGGCTGACCCGCGCCACCAATCTGGTCGAGTTGTACCGTTCGCTGGGTGGGGGGCTGAGCTGACCGGGGCGAGCGCCCTTCATGCGGATGACCGCCTGAACCGCCGCCGCGAATGCTTCATCGCGGCGGCGGAAGAACTGTTCATGGAACAGGGCTTCGACCGCACGGCGCTGGCCGATGTGGTAAAGCGGGCAGGCGGGTCGCTGGCGACGCTGTACAAGCTGTTCGGCGGCAAGGCCGGGCTGCTGGAAGCCGTGATGGTGCGGCGGGTGGAACAAAGCGGCGCCCGCATGGCGGAATGCGCCGCCAACAGCCCGCCCCGCGAAGTCCTGCTGGGGCTGGCCGACGATCTGCGCCGCAAATTCGCCGACCCGGCGGAGATCGCCCTGTCGCGGGTGGTGATCGCCCATTCCATCGAAGACCCGGACTTCGCCCGCCGGTTCTACGGCACCACCATCCTGGAAGCGCAGGGGCGGCTGGCGCAGCTGTTCGCCCGCTGGCGTGACGAAGGGCAGAAGCTGGCGACCGATCCCGACCTGCTTGCGGCGATGTTCGTGGGCATGTTCATCTATGAAGCGCACTCCCAGGCGATCGCCCATGGTGCCTGCTGCGAGCTGGACAATGCCAGCCTGGCAGCCCGGGTGGAGTTCTTCTGCCAGGGCGCCGGGCTGGGCTGAGCAGCGCAGTTGCTGGCCGAACTGTGCCAACCTTGCCATAGTCATTCCACCCGGTCCGATCCACGCTGGAGAGCAGTGCCGACATGATAAGATCACTCAACTATCTGCCGGCAGCCCTCCTGATCGCTGCACTGCCGGGCACCGCATATGCCAGCCCCGTGGTCGAGATATTGATCGGGCATGTCGAGGCGGGCCGGGACGGCCAGGCCGAAGTCGCTGTTCGTCTGCTCAACACGGGGCCGGTCGCGACCGAGGCGAGCCTGCCCGAGACCGTCGAGGGGCGGCTTGTCCACCCCGGCGGATCACGCGAAGGGCGGGCAGTCACGCTTCTGCGCGATGCGGCCACCCCCGCCAGCGTGACCATCGCGTCAGGCAGCTTCGCCACTGCGCGTTACCGGCTCGGGCGCGAAACCTTGGCGGATGGCGCATTGCTGTCCATCCCCGCATGGGGCAGCCAGGCCGTGGCACTCACGGCGACGCCCCTTACCCCGGTCGATCCGGTCGGGAATGACGGCGTGCAGGTGGCGGCCACGCCCCCCGCGACCCCGCCGCCCAGCGATCGCACCGTGGGCAACGCCTTCCTAGAGAACCTGAGCGCCTACGAGCCGATCTACGCGGTCTATGGCCCCGGTACCAACAGCGAGGCGCGCCTCCAGCTCAGTTTCAGGTACCGGCTGTTTGGCAGCAGGGCGCGTGAAGGCCGACGGACGCTGGGCGATGGCTTCTACTTTGCCTACAGCCAGCGCATGTTCTGGGACCTTGGTGCGGATTCCTCGCCCTTCCGCAACATCGACTTCCAGCCGGAAATCTTCTACGTCACCCCGCCAAAGGCGCTGTCGGACACTGCCACCCTGAGCGCGCAGATCGGCGCGCGCCACGAATCCAATGGTCGCGAGGGCGATCAGTCGCGCAGTATCAACACGGTGTACGTTGCGCCGATGGCGGCATTCTCCCTGGGTGGCGATACCCGCCTGACCGTGGCGCCACGCGCATGGTTCTACGCCGGCGACCTGTCGGACAATCCGGACATCCGCCGTTATCGCGGCAATACCGGCCTGTTCGTCGAGATCGGTGAGGATGACGGCTTGCGCCTGTCCACCTCCAGCCGGTTCAACTTCGGTAGTGGCAAGGGCTCGATCGCGGCGGATCTGTCCTATCCCTTGCGTCGCATCCTGGGCGGTGGCCCCGACTTCTACCTCTTCGGCCAGACCTTCACCGGCTATGGCGAGAACCTGCTGGATTACGACCGACGCACAACCCGTCTTCGCATCGGCGTGGCACTGGTGCGGTAGCGCCCGGCGTCTCCTATCGCTTGAAGGCGGAGGTCAGGCGGAGATTTCCGGCGCGGCCGTTCCCGTCTGCCGTTCGAACAGCCGGCGGTAATGCCCGGCGCCGGACCGCAGCAGGGCATCATGCGTGCCGTCCTCCACGATGCGGCCGTCTGCGAAGACAAGGATGCGCTCGAGAGCGCGGACGGTCGAGAGCCGGTGCGCGATAACTATGGCCGTGCGTCCGATCATCAGCCGCTCCATTGCCTGCTGGATCGCCGCCTCGGATTCCGAATCCAGACTGGAGGTCGCCTCGTCCAGGATCGGAATCGGCGCATCGACCAGGAAGGCTCGTGCGATCGCCACCCGCTGGCGCTCTCCGCCCGACAGCTTGACGCCGCGTTCCCCGACCATGGTTCGATAGCCCTTCGGCAACGCCATGATGGGGGCATCGCAGAATGGCACCCGCCGGAGCGGCAAACCAGGTATCCCGCCCTCAATTCCAAGCAGATCATGATAGTTGAGGTTTGTTGCATGGATCCTGAGCAGCACCTCCCCCGCCTTGGGCTGGGGAATGGGGCGTTCGATCGTTGGCGAAAGCACGCCATCCTGTTCAACCAATCTGGCCCGAGCTGTCATTCGTAGATTCCTCTGGTTTGGAAAAGCGGATCGGCCTGGGATGGAAAAAGCATTCCGCAGCTTAGCACTACTTTGGCAGAAGTGAGGTTGGAGCGTTTGGCAGGGAGCAACCGCATTGCGGGCATTGCCCGGGCGGCGGTCGCAACAGACGGTCAAGGATGGATTGTCGAACTGCCGGCAGGCTGGGCTGAGGTGGCGGGCCGGGGATTCTTTTTTTCCGTCCCGCCTGAGCGAGCCTTTGGGTTTGAAGGAAGGCATATGCCATCATCGTCATGAGTGCGTGGCGATGCAGCCCGATCCAGGATCGCCCTTCGAAGTGGTCGAGACCGAGCTCTTCCTTGAGCTGCTGGTGTGCCTGCTCGCAGATCCAGCGCGCCTTGATCGCGCCAGCCAGATCCTTGATCGGGGTGTCGGCTGGTAAATTCGAGAGATAGTATTTTTGCTCGCCGTTCGAGCGATGCTCGCCGACCAGCCAGGGCTCCTCGCCGGGCATGTGCTGGGCTCCGGCGGAGCCGATCCGTTGCGGCGCGCCGTGCGCAATGCGGACGCGCACTGCGGCAAAGCGCGCAACAAGCCGCCCCTTTGTTCCTCGGCGCCAACCGACCTGACGCCACTTTGCATCTTCCAGCATGGCGTGTGCGGCCCGGGATTTAACGTCGGGCACGTGCCGAACAAGCGAAGAGCCGATGTCATCGGCATCTTCCCCAACACCGCCGCGGTCATCCGCCTCGTCGGAGCGCTCATGCTCGAGCAAAACGACGAATGGTCTGTGTCGCGCCGCTACATGACGCGGGAAACAATCAGCACCTTGAGCGATAACCCACGCATCAGCCTGTCAGCACTGGCAGCCTGACATCCTTGGCCCTGCTGAGGATCGGTGTTCCTACACCACTCCTCGGGGCACTACCCGGTTTCGCGCCTCTCCTTGAGCAATTCACCGGCGCGAGCGCCTAATGCGAGAAGGTCGTGCATCCCGTCTCCTTGGCTTGATCCTCACATATTCGGGGAAGCAGCGCCAGCCTTCCCATACTAAAGAACACGGCCCTGCAACGGAGCGCGTCATGAAAGCGTCGATGGTTCAGCTGTTGATCCGAGACGGGCGGGGGGGCCTGCGTTGCCATGATCGCAGCATCCGCGGCAATCAAAGGTTCTTCAGAAGCGCGCTGATCCACTCCCACAACGACCGCGTGGCTGCCGCAAGTAGCCCGATTTTGTCGTCACCGAGGCGGTAGGGAGCACCATCATAGCGCGCCACCTTGCCGCCAGCCTCGTTCAGGAACAGCACGCCCGCAGCATGATCCCAGGCGAGCGTGCGATTGGCGAACGCAATGTCGTTCCGGCCGAGTGCGATCCTGGGGTACTGCTCAGCAGCACAGCGTGGGATGCCAACGAGGGAGCAGCGCGGCTCAAGCAACTCGCGCATCCTAGGTGCGTACTTGGGATCGGCCAGCGCCAGAGAGAGAGCGACGATGGGCTTGGCCTGCCCGGAGCCAGCGGAATAGATCCGCTCACCATTGACGAAGGCGCCTCTGCCGCGCCCCGCGTGGCAATAGCGGCCCGTAAGGGGGGCGTAGATCCAGCCGGCGATCGTCTCGCCAGCCTCAGCCAACGCCACGATCATGCCGAAGGGCGGCTGACCCCTCGCAAAAATTGTTCGTCCCGTCGAGCGGATCGATGATCCAGCATAGCGCATCGCTTAGTCTTGCGGTGAGCGCCGGATCCACATGCGCCGCCTCCTCGCCGACGATGGTCGCTTCTGGCAGCAGCTTTGCAAGCCCTGCGGCTAGAATAGCCTCGCTTTCCTGATCAGCGATCGTGACGATGTCGTCCGCGGATTTAGTGGCGACTTCATGAGCTTGCAGTGACCGGTAGCGCGGGAGAATCGCCCGTGCCGCAGCTTGACGCATCAGGGTATGGACAGACAGGGTAAGCGTGTCCATCAGCCGCAATCGCTACACATCGATTTCATCCTTTGCCTACGCATCCTGCCGCTGATGCCAGAACAACCACCTATGTGCGGCTATCTCGACCTTGAACGCCCACTTTGCCCAACTAGTCCGCGAGAAGCCGCTGGAACGCTAGCTGCCAGACCCGCTCGTTCAACATCACGAGCCGGCGAACGCCTGAAAGTCCGCTCCCGCCAGAAGCTGTCGTTCACCGCTATCGTGGTGAATGGCAGCAAAGTCCCAATTTAAGCCGGTGCGAGTGGCTCGTTAGCCCAGCATAGAGCCATAACGTAGGTGAACAAATGTCCGCTTCTGGGAAACGGAAAAGGGGCGCTGAACGTCCAGTTTGGGGTCCTCGCTACGTCAGAGCCGCCAGACAACTCCTGCCCTACATTCAGCAGTTCAGGGCGAAGGTCAGCAACATTGCTTGGTTCGCTAAGATCTGCCGTATTCCCGCGACCAGTATCAGCGAAGCAAGCGTTCACCATCGCTCTGCTAGCAACTCGGCCTGCTGGATGACTGTTTGAACGGCGACGTCCTGAAGGTCAGGGGGGAAACCGTATTTGCGCAGGATCCGCTTAACCAGCACCCGCATGCGCGCGCGGGCGCTTTCGCGATGAGACCAATCGACTGTAGCACCCGCGCGTAAGGTGTTCACCAGCTCTGCGGCGATTACCTTCAGACTGTCGTTGCCTATGATGTCTACGGCGCTCTCGTTGTCGGCCAGCGCGTCGTAGAAGGCAATCTCGTCACGGGTCAGGCCTTCTGCCTCGCCGCGCGCCTGTTCGGCGCGGATCTGCTTGGCCAGATCGATCAGCGTCTGCAGCACCTCGACCGTGCTAACGGCGTTGGTGTGGTAACGGGCGATGGCGTCGGTCAGGCGTTCGGAATAGCGTCGGCTCTCGACCGCGTTGGTGCGGCTGCGCGAGCGGATCTGGTCGCCAAGCAGCTTCTTCAACGCCTCCAGCGCCAGGTTCGGTCGATCCATCGCCTTCACCTCGGCAAGGAAGTCATCGGACAGGATCGAGATGTCGGGCGTACTCAGCCCTGCAGCTTGCAGGATGTCGACAATCTCGGTCGATACCACCGACTTGTCGATGAGCTGCTGGACGGCGAAGTCGCGGTCGCTGGTCGAGCCGCTGCCGCTACCTGTCTTGGCAAGCGCGGCGCGGATCGTCTGGTAGAAGGCGATATCGTCACGGATCGCGCGGGCCTCGACGTTGGCGGCGGCGAGCGCGAAAGCCTTGGTCAGCGCGAGCACCGCGTCTTGGAAGCGGCGGTGCGCAGCTTTACGGGCGTCGTCATTCGTCTCCTTCGCGGCCGCTTCATGCTGGCGGGCAAGGACGAACTCGATTGCCTCGGCGAGGCACTTCAGCCGCTCAACCGGCGTGCCGGATATTCCGGGCGTGCAGTCGAAGCCGTGGAACATCGCCTGGACCACGTCAAACTTCTCGAGCAGCACCGCGACCGCCTGCGCCTCATCGATTCCTGTCTCGGCGGCGTCGGAGGCGGAATACTGGCCAAGCGCCTTCTTCAGGTTCTGCGCGACGCCGATGTAATCAACCACCAGTCCGGCCGGCTTGTCGCGGAACACCCGGTTCACCCGTGCGATGGCCTGCATCAGGCCGTGGCCGCGCATCGGCTTGTCGATATACATGGTGTGCATCGACGGCGCGTCGAAGCCGGTCAGCCACATATCGCGCACAATCACGAGCCGCAGCGGATCGGCCGGGTCCTTGGCCCGCTTGGCCAACAAATCACGCCGCGCCTTGTTGCCGATGTGGGGCTGCCACGCGGGCAGACCGGCGGCGGAGCCGGTCATGACGACCTTAACCGTGCCCTGCCTGTCGTCTTCATCGTGCCATTCGGGCCGTAGCGCGATGAGCTCGTAGTATAGCGCCACGCAGATGCGGCGGCTCATGCAGACGACCATCGCTTTGCCATCCATCGCTGTCAGCCGGTCCTCCAGATGGGCGACCAGATCGGCGGCGACCATCTCAAGCCGTTTCTTCGATCCAACCAGCTTCTCCACTGCAGACCAGCGTTGCTTCAGCCGCTCTTGCTCGCTTGTCGCCTCGTCCTCGGTAAGTCCGTCGATCTCGGCATCAATGACGGGCAGCTCTTCGGGTGGCAGTTCGATGCGGGCGAGGCGGCTCTCGTAGTAGATCGGCACAGTCGCGCCGTCCTCGACAGCGCGGGAGATGTCGTAGATGTCGACATAATCGCCGAACACGGCGGGCGTGTTGACGTCGTCCTTCTCGATCGGCGTCCCCGTGAAGCCGATGAATGAGGCGTTTGGCAGTGCGTCGCGGAGATACTTGGCGAAGCCATAGGCCAGCTCACCCGTCTTGCGGTCAATCCGTGCACGGAAACCGTATTGCGATCGGTGGGCCTCGTCCGCGATAACGATGACGTTGCGACGATTGCTGACCACGGGATAGTCGCTCGTCCCCGCCGCCGGCGCGAACTTCTGCATGGTGGTGAAGATCACCCCGCCGGACGCGCGGTCGAGCCGGTCGGTCAGGTCCTCGCGGCTGTCGATCTGGATGGGCGTCTGACGGATCAGGTCGGCGCACATCGAGAAGGTGGCGAAGAGCTGGTCGTCCAGGTCGTTGCGATCGGTGATGACGACGATCGTCGGGTTCTCCAGCGCCGGCTCCCGCACCAGTAGCCCGGCATAGAAGGCCATCAGGAAGCTCTTGCCACTACCTTGCGTGTGCCAGATGACGCCGATCCGGCGGTCGCCGTCAGGATGCAACGCGGCGTCGGGCAGACCGTAGCGTAACGGGCTTTCGCGCACCGCCTTTGCAGCCGAGATGCCCGGCACGGCCCGCAGGGTCGCGGCGACGGCACGCTGTGCGGCATGGAACTGGTGATAGCCGGCGATGATCTTGACGACGCCACGCCCGGCATCGCCGAACACCGTGAAGTCCCGGATCAGCATCAGGAGGCGTTGCTGGTCGAGCACGCCGGCGATCATCACCTCCAGCTCGGGCAGGCCCTTGGGCGCGATGTCCTCGCCATCCACGGTGCGCCACGGCATAAACCGCTCCTCGTCCGCGGTCAGCGAACCTACTCGCGCGGTCATGCCGTCGGAGGCGATCAGCAGCGCGTTGGTGCGGAACAGCGATCCAATCTCGCGCTTGTAGGTCTGGAGCTGGTTGTAGGCACCGGAGACGGTGGCGTTCTCGTCGCCCGGATTCTTCAGCTCGATCACCGCGATGGGCAGGCCATTGAGGAACAGCACGATATCGGGCCGGCGGGTATGACCGCGCTCGATGACGGTGAACTGGTTGATGGCCAGCCAGTCGTTCATGTCGAGGCCGCATCCGGCAGGGCTGAAGTCGACCAGCCGCACGCGGTCGCCACGGATAGCGCCATCGGCGGCGCGATATTCTACCGGCACCCCTTCGACGATCAGCCCGTGGATGGTTCGCGTCACCCTCGGCCGCCGTGATCGACAGCCAGTCGGTCAAGACGACCGAGAGCGGCGGGCCACGCGGCTACGATGCCGCCAAGAAGATCCTTGGCCGCAAGCGGCAGGCGATGGTCGATACCGACGGCCGGTTGCTCGGGCTGCAGGTCGACCCTGCCGATGTGCAGGATCGCGACGGCGCGGTGCCGCTGCTCAAGGCATCGCGTGCCCGACATCCGTTCGTCGCCAAGGCGTTCGCCGACAGCGCCTACAATGCCGACCGGGTTGCCAGCGCCACCAGCATCGATGTGCAGATCGTCCGCAAGATCGCCGACCAGACCGGCTTCGTCGTCCATCCCCGCCGCTGGGTTGTCGAGCGCACCTTCGCCTGGCTCGGCCGCAACCGCCGCCTCGCCAAGGACTTCGAGGCGACCGTCGCATCTGCAACAGCCTTCATCTACGCCGCTTCAGCCATGCTCCTCACCCGCCGACTGGCGCGGCCGAAGTGACTTTCGACACAGACTCTAAGACTTCACTTTGCCGAGCTGAAATCCTCCGCCGATTGCGAAATTCCCAGGAGTAACCAGCACGTCGCTGGTCACATAATCGACAAAATATTCTCCCTTGAAGGCAAAGCCATGCTGGACGGTGATAAGATCATCGAGGCGAACCTGAGCCCAGTTATCCATCACGCCGCCCCACCCACAAACAGCGCAACCAGTCGCTGGTTCATATAGTAGTTACTCCGCCCGAACCGCTGCTTGTCCAAGAACCCCGCCTCTGCCAACATGTCGAGATACTTGGTCGCGGTTGGTCGCGATACGCCCAGCTCCCTCTCGACGTAGTCGATCCGCGTATAGGGATGGCGGAACATGTTGTTGAGCAGGTCCTGCGAGTAGATCTTCGGATGCTCGGCGCGGATGCGTTGCTTGTACTCGGCCATCAGCACGCGCATTCCCTCGATCAGCGCCAGCGTGCCCTTCGCCGTATCGGCGACACCGCGGATCATGTACAGCAGCCATGCCTCCCATGCCTCCGCCGCGCCCTCGCTGTCGCGCACGGCTTGGAGCAGCCGGTAATATTCGCCTTTCCGCCCGGTGATCCATCGGCTGAGATACAGCACCGGCACGTCAAGCAGCCCGGAATGCGTCAGATACAGCACGTTGATGATCCGCCCCAGTCGGCCGTTGCCGTCGCTGAAGGGGTGGATGCTTTCGAACTGGTGGTGGACGATCGCCATCTTCACCAGCGGGTCAAGGTCGCTCGTCTCGTCCTCGTTGATGAACCGCTCCAGCGCCGCCATGTGCGCGCGCACGGCGCTGCCTTCCTGCGGCGGGACATAGACCATCTCGCCGGTCTGGTCGTTCTTCAGCGCGGTGCCTGGTGTGTTGCGGAACTCCTCGTCGGTTCGCTTCAACATCTGGAACATGGCGATGATCATGTTGTTGGTCAGCAGCCCGCCCAGCCGCCGCTGTTCGACAAAGCCATGGCGCAGCGCGTCGGCATAGCGCGCCACCTCCTTCGCCGCGGGGGAGGCGGGGTTCTCCGGAAAGGCATTGGCCTGGAACAGCTCATCCTGGGTGGTGACGATGTTCTCGATCTCCGAACTCGCCTTCGCCTCCTGCAAGGCAAGCGTGTCGATCAGGATGCCTTGATTGGGTATCGAGGCAGCTCGGCCCTTCAGCTCGGCGAGGTGCCGGTGCGCCTGCGCCAGTGCGCGCAGCACCGCTGGCGTCTCCTCCACGCCGGGCGGCGGCAGGTTCGGGATGGCGTAGCTAGCCTTCAGCACCGGTCGGCGGTTCCTTGAAACGACATGCAGAATTTTTTGCACATCGCGTGGGACGTGTAAAGAAAACGGCGTTTCCTTTTCACGTCGTGCATACATGCAAAGACGCTGACTATTCCGCTGGCACGATCACGCTGGCGAGCCGCTGGCGGATGACATCGGTCAGCCGGGCACTCTCGGCGAACTGTTCCTCCAACGTCGCCTGCAGCTCGCCGAAGCGCTCGGCAAAGGGAACCGCATCCGCCTCTACGGCCTCGGCACCGACATAGCGGCCAGGCGTGAGGACGTAGCCATGGCCGGCAATGGTGTCGTGACTGGCCGCGCAGGCGAAGCCGGGAACGTCGGCATAGCCGTCGCCCTCACGCCAGGCGTGATACGTGCCGGCGATCTTGGCGATGTCGGCACCGCTGAACTCGCGCCGGGTGCGGTCAATCATGTGGCCGAGCTTGCGCGCATCAATAAACAGGATCTCGCCACGACGGTCACGCAGCTTCTTGTCGCGGCCAACGCCGTTCGACTTGTCCTTCGCCAGGAACCAGACGCACACGGGGATTTGGGTCGAGTAGAAGAGTTGGCCGGGCATGGCGATCATGCAGTCGATCACGTCTCCGTCTACCATCGCCCGGCGGATGTCGCCCTCGCCATTCTGGGTCGAGGACATTGATCCGTTGGCGAGGATCACGCCGGCAGTGCCCGTGGGCGCTAGGTGATGCAGCATGTGCTGGAGCCAGGCGAAGTTGGCGTTGCCCGCCGGTGGTGCGCCGAACTGCCAGCGCGCATCCTCCTTGATCCGGTCGCCGCCCCAATCGGAGATGTTGAACGGCGGATTGGCGAGCACATAATCGGCGCGCAGGTCCGGCATTTCATCTTTGTGGAAGCTGCCCTCGCTGTTCCAGCGGATGTCGGCGTCAATGCCGCGCACCGCCAGGTTCATCATCGCCAGCCGCCACGTCGTGTGGTTCGACTCCTGGCCATAGATGGCTATGTCGCCGATCCGGCCGCCGTGGCTCTCGACGAACTTCTCGGACTGGACAAACATGCCGCCGGAGCCGCAGCACGGATCGTACACGCGCCCCTTATAAGGTTCGAGCATCTCCACCATCGTCCGGACGACGGAGCGCGGCGTGTAGAACTCGCCACCGCGCTTGCCCTCGCTGCCGGCGAACTGGCCCAGGAAATATTCGTAAACCCGGCCGAGCAGGTCGCGCGACGCATTGCCGGCGTCCTTGAAGCCGATACCGGATATCAGGTCGATCAGCTCGCCCAGCATCACGGCATTCAGCCCGGGCCGGGCATAGTCCTTCGGCAGCACGCCTTTGAGCCCTGGATTGACCTTCTCGATCTCCAGCATGGCGTCGTCGATGATCTTGCCAATGCCGGGCTGCTTGGCGCTCGCCTGCAAGTGTGACCAGCGCGCGCCTTTAGGCACCCAGAAGATGTTCTCGGCGCGATACTCATCCTCATCCTCGGCGCCTTCCGGATACTCGGCGAGCAGCTGCGTATGCTTCTCCTCAAACCCCTCGGAGATGTGCTTGAGGAAGATCAGGCCGAGCGCGACATGCTTGTAGTCCGACGGCTCCATGTTGCCGCGCAGCTTGTCCGCCGCTCTGAACAGCTCTGCCTCGAACCCGAGATCCCCGCCTGCCGTCGTCTTAGATACCCGTGCCATGCTCGTCCTGATTGATGCCTTACCGCTTGATAGCCATTGCGCACTGCAGCGGCCAGCATCAACCAGCTGGTCACCAAGCCGGAGCCTTTGCCGGTGACGCGGAACTGGCGCCTGACTCTTCCGTGTCAATGGTTATAGAATTGAGACCACTAAAGTCGACACTAAGGGCTACAAACAGGAGCTTTGCCGTGAACGCTCATACCGGTTTTCGCATGAAGAATCCTGCCCATCCGGGTGGCTTCATCAAGTACGACATTATTGAGCCGCTGGACCTGACGGTGACCGCCGCGGCCGAGGTGCTGGGGGTTACCCGCGCAGCATTGTCGGCGCTCCTCAACGAGCGGGCAAACCTGTCGCCGGAAATGGCCCTCAGGGTGGAGAAGGCGTTCGGTGTTTCAATGGACACTTTGATGCGCATGCAGAGCAGCTTCGACATCGCCCAGACGAGGCGGCGGGAAGGCGAAATCAAGGTGACCCCGTTCCAGGGTAAGCCGCGGGATCAGGGCGTCTCTGCAACGTGATTTGAACAGGAAGCCACCGCGATTTGCTCGTCTGCTTCAGCCCACCGCGGGGACGCATAGCGCAGCGTCGCCGGTGACGAAATCAGACGTCAGGAATGCCGCAGCATTCGCCCTCGCGGCTCATGTTTGAAGGCAGTACCTGCTGGCGCGACCGGTCGCGCCATCCGTACCGCGCGCCCAGCTTGAACTCCCTCATCTGCAATCCGCGAAGGTTAGCCTCGTCCGGGGCAGTCCGACTTAGGCGCAGCGCGGCACCTCCCGTGCCGTTGATGGCTATTTGGTCCCCAAACCGGAACATTCACGGAACTCAGCTCGGTTTGGGCTTAGCAGTCTCACGGCCGACGGCCTCGCCGCACCGACCGGAAGCTAATATAATCAGCAGGTTAGCGCCTCTGCAGCGGCCACGGCAAATCAGCCGATCAGTCCCTAATTGACAAGCACACCCTACGCACCTGGCGGTGCAAGTTTCCTGGGTATGTCAATGGCTTACGAGCAAACTGGTGAGTGCCACGCCGTGGGACAGTTCGGCGCTTAGGGCCGATCCCAGCTATTCCAATGGCTTAGGCGTCCCACGCGGTCACACGCAGTCCGTGCGACGGCAATACCCTTTGCACCGAGTGCGGCGATCGACTATAAGGCCCGTCGCCTCTTTCGATCCCCACCAGCCTCTCTGCTAGGAGGCTGGTTTGTCCACTACCAGGCATTGCACGGTTCGGCTGAACCGCCAGCAGCACGATCGCATCCTCGCGCTCGCTACCGAGCAGAATTGCAATCCGTCGGAGGTGATCCGGGCGGCCGTTGATGCCTATCTCGGCACGGCCACGCTCCTTACGTCAAGCCATCGCCGGCTCGCGCGCATCAGCGAGTTCATGCAGCTCGCGCTCGACGTCATCATCAGCGAGCAATATCCCGAGTTCCGCGACCGGATCATCGCCAACGCCGACAAGCGCCTGGAGCAATACCATGGCGCGTAACGACATCCGCACCGACGGCCGGCCGATCCCGCTCACCCACCATTCCGCACGCGGAAAAGTCCAACGCAACTCGGGCAATTTCACCCGCGGCAGCCAGCTCCTGACCCACGAGCTGCTGATGTGGTTCGCCGGCGCAAAACTTCCCTTCGTCGTCTGGTTCTTTGTGTTCCTCGCGGCCTGGTTCGTGATCATGTCGCTCAAACTGGACGAGCACGGCTTCCAACTCGTCTGCATGAAGCTCTACGCCATGCTCTGGGACTGGGTCGGCTTCGACCCGACGAAGCGCGTCAACGTCAGGCTTCCGAGCGGCGAACTCCACCGCACGATCATGGCCGTGGTCCCGTTGATGCCCGAGGTCCAGCGGGCCTGGAGCATCGCCATGCGCGGCCTTCTCGGCGCACTGCTTTTCTCGGTGTTCCTCACCATTCCCCTGTCGATCTGGTTCGTCGATCTCTCGCGTCGCCGTGGCAAGACGATCCTGCAGGAGCGGCACGAGCGCGGCGCTATGCTGGTCGATCGCGAGGTCCTCGTTGCCGAGGTCTCGCAGCATAACGCGGCCGCCTTCGCGACGGACGTGCGCAAATGCTTCCCGGGCCAGTCGCCCAAGCAGGTGCTCGCGCTTCCCTTCACGGCGCGCAAGCGTGCCGGAATCCACCATCCCTACACGCTCGCCGGCATCCCCTTTCCGCACCGGATGGAGCAGTCGCACACCATGCTGATCGGTACGACCGGCTCGGGCAAGACCACCGAGCTCCGGAGCCTCGTCCGGCAGATGCGCGAGCGTCAGGACAGCGCCGTGATCTTCGACCTGACCGGTGCCTATGTGGAGGCCTTCTACGACCCGGCGCGTGACACGATCCTCAATCCGATGGACCGTCGCTGCCCTGCATGGTCGATCTTCTCGGACTGCCGCACGCACAGCGAGTTCACCGCCGCCGCCGCCGCTCTCATCCCTGCCGATGGCGGCTCGTCCGAGCCGTTCTGGGCGCTCGCAGCGCGGACCCTGTTCATCGAGATGTGCATCCGCCTGGTCGAGCGGGGCCAGACGACCAACCTGGCGCTCTCCGAGAACCTGATGACCGCCGATCTGAAGCGGGTCCATCGCTTCCTCCAGAACACGATCGCCGACCCGCTGACCGCGCCCGAAGCGGCGCGCATGGCGGAGTCGATCCGCGCCGTCTTCAACACCAATGCGCAGGTCCTGCGCTTCCTTCCCGACACGGGCGAGCCGTTCTCGATCCGGGACTGGATCACCGGCGAGAAGCAGCCCGGGTCGATCCTCTTCATCACCTCTAACTACGTCGATCTGCCGATGAACCGGGCGCTGCTGACGCTTTGGATGGACCTCGCGATCAACCGCCTCATGACAATGCCGCGCACGCGCGAGTTGCGGACCTGGTTCATGTTCGACGAGCTCGGCGCGCTGCACAAGCTGCCGGCAATCGAGAACGGCCTCCAGACCGCGCGCGCGTTCGGCGGCGCCATGATCCTCGGCATCCACAGCTTCGAGAAACTGATCGAGGTTTATGGCGAGCAAGGCGCCCGCAACCTCGCCTCGCTTGCGCGTTCCAAGCTGATCCTTGCGACGGCCGATCTCGACACCGCCGAGCAGTGCGCGCGTTACATCGGCAATCGCGAAGTGCGGCAGATGGATGAAGCCTATAGCTATGGCTACAACAACACCCGCGACGCCTCGACACTGACTCCCAGGAAACAGGTCGAGCCGCTCGTGATCGCGGACGACATCACGAACCTGCCGTCGATGCACGGCTTCGTGAAGTTCCCCGACGGCTTCCCCGCCGCGCGCATCCAACTCCTCTGGAAGGATTATCCGCAGGTCGCCGAGGGCTTCCTGCCGCGACCCGACCTTCAGCCGGTCCGGTCAAGGCGCGGAGAGGAGGTGTTCGACGATGGCGCGGAGGGCGACGCGGGCGGGCGGGATGGCGCCGGCCAGGTCGTGGAAGAGGCCGTCGAGCCGGTCAACATCGCCAAGGAAATGGCCGCGCGGATCCTTTCCGCGGAGGCAACGGAGGAGCACAACCAAGTGAGCCGCCCGCCAGCCGAGCGCACCGAGGATCGCGGCGAGGAGCAAGCTCCGCGCGCGCACGCCGCCGATCGGGCGCAGGCGGTCCGCAATGCGCCCGATCAGGCGCAGGCGCCAACGGAAGGCCGTGACGATCGCCGCGAGAGTCGCGCGGCCCGAACGGCGCCCACGCCCGAGGATCAGACGCTCGCCGAATTGCGGCAGGACTTCTCCGCGAGCCGCGATCATGACGGCGCAGACATGGGGATCTGACCCATGCTCTCGGTCGCATCGGTCCGTTCCGCGTCCGGCGCTGCCAGCTACTTCGCGAAGGACGACTATTACACGGTCGAAGGCTCGTCGGAGATCAGCGCCTGGGGCGGGGAAGGTTCCGCCGCGCTCGGCCTTTCGGGCGAGGTGTCGAAGGAGGCATTCGAGGGCGTTCTCAACGGCATCTTGCCGGGCGGCGAGGCCGTCGCCCAGGTCGAGAACCGGCGGGCCGGAGTCGATCTCACCTTTTCGGCCCCGAAATCCGTTTCGGTGCTCGCCTATGTCGCCGGCGACAAGCGCATCCTCGGTCCCGACGGCGCCAACATGAAAGCCGTGACCCGCGCAATGGCCTGGGTAGAGAGCAACCTCGCCGAGGGGCGCAAGGACATCGAAGGCCGCAAGGTTCCGATGCGGAGCGGGAACCTCGTTTACGCGCTCTTCCAACACGACACGAGCCGCGCCCTCGACCCGCAGGCCCATGTCCACGCCGTCATCGCCAACCTGACCAAAATGCCCGACGGCAAGTGGCAGGCGCTCCACGCAGACAAGATCTGGTCTAATAACTCCGTGATCGGCTCGATCTACCATGCCTTCCTGCGCGAGGAGCTCGAGAAGCTCGGCTACCAGGTGGAGCTCAAGGGCAAGCACGGCACGTTCGAGATCGCCGGCGTGCCCAAGCCGGTGCTCGACGCGTTCAGTCAGCGCCGCGAGGCGATACTCGAAAAGGCGGCCGAGCTCGGCATTGTATCGGCCAAGGGGCGGGACGGCGTCACCACCAACACGCGCGATCCCAAGCTCAACGTCGAGGATCGCGAGGCGCTGCGGCAGGCATGGATCGACAAGGCGGCAGCGCTCGGTTTCGACGGCAAGTCGCTCCTCCACGCAGCCCTCGCCCGGGCGGCGCAACGCGATCCCGGCAGCGCGCTCGAGCGCGGCTACCGCGCCGTATCGGAAGCGGTGTCGACGGCATGGGACAAGCTCGGGTCGGCCTTGCGCGCGCACGATCCTCTCGTCGATCGCGGCCTTGCGCGAGTGACCACCTCGCCGGCCGAAGCACGCGCGCAACTGGCGGTCGCCTCCGCCGTCCGGATGCTGTCCGAACGCGAAGCCGCCTTCAGTGTCCACCAGCTTGGCAAGACCGCGCTCGACCTCGGGCTGAAGGGAGTGACAGTCGACCATGTCGAGCGGCGGATCGAGCAGCTTGTCGGGCGTGGCCAGCTCATCGCGGGCGAGGCGCGGATCGGCGACACGCACCCGCGGATGGTCACGACCCGGGAAGCCCTTCTGACCGAGGAACGGATCCTCGGGGCAGTCGAGGAGGGCAGGGGGCTCGCCTCGCCCATCCTCGCCGCGCAGGACGCTCCAGGGCGGCTCCAGGCGGTCGCAGACAGGGAGCTCAACGCCGGCCAGCTCGGCGCGGCCGCGCTGATCCTTTCCTCTGAGGACAGGACCGTCGCGATCCAGGGCATCGCCGGCGCCGGCAAGTCGACCATGCTGCAGGCGGTTGCGCGTGTCGCGGAAGCCGAGGGCCGCGCCGTCATGGGCCTGGCCTTCCAGAACAAGATGGTCGCCGATCTCGCGGAAGGGGCAGGGATCAGATCCCAGACGATCGCCTCGTTCATCCTCGCCAACGAGTGCCACGTTCAGGCCGGGGCCCCCGCATACGACGAAGCCCGCGCCGCGCTCGCCGGCTCGATGCTCATCGTCGACGAAACCTCGATGGTCTCGTCCGACGACATGCTCAAGCTCCACCAGATCGCCGCCGCGCTCGGCGTCGACAAGCTCGTCCTCGTGGGCGACCGCCAGCAGCTCTCTTCAATCGACGCCGGCAAGTCGTTCGCGCTCATCCAGGCGGGTGGAGGCACGATGGCGCGAATGGACGAGAATATCCGGCAGCGCACGGATCAGCTCCGCACCGTCGCGGCGCTCGCCAACCTCGGCGAAGCGTCCAAAGCGATGAAGGTGCTGGGCGAAAGCGTCGTCGAGCATCAGAGTCCGGCGCTCCATGCGGCCGAGATGTGGCTCGGCCTTTCCGCCGCCGATCGCGAGGCGACGGCCGTGTTCGCGTCGGGGCGCGCGGCGCGAGCGGTCATCAACCAGCGGATCCAGGACGGCCTCGCCACCGAAGGCAGCGTGCGAGGGGAGGGCATCCACCTCACGGTGTACGAGCGCGTCAACACCACGCGCGAGGAGCTGCGCTATGCGGCCACCTATCAGGCCGGGCAGACGCTCGAGGTCGGCCGCGGCGGCGGCCAGGACGTCGGCCTGGCCGCTGGCCGCTATGACGTCGCCAAGGTCCACCCGAACGGCAAGGTCGACCTGAAGCTCGGCAACCGCTCCATACGCTTTGATCCGCAGAAGCTGTCGCCGACCGAAAAGCGCGACCGGCTGCAGCTCAGCGAGAAAAAGGATCTCCACCTGCGTGAGGGCGACCGCATCCGCTGGACCGCCAACGACAAGGAACGCGGGCTCCACAACTCGGCGCTGGCGCGGGTGCTCGCGGTCGACCCCGGCGGCGTGACCGTCGAGACCGCCGGCAAGGAGCGGCTGACGCTCGATCTCGGCGACCCGATGCTGTCGCGGCTCGACCTTGCCTACTCGCTCAACATGCACATGGCGCAGGGCATCACGACCGACAAGGCGATCACCGTCATGTCGAGCCAGGAGCGCAATCTCTCCAACCAGCGCCTGTTCAATGTCGGAGTCACGCGCGTGCGCGATGAGCTCACGATGGTGGTCGACGACAAGGAGAAGCTCGAGCGCCAGCTCGACAACAATCCGGGCAACAAGACGTCGGCACTCGAAACCGTCGGTCGCCTCGACGTTGATCACGAACGCACACGCGGCAAGAGCAGCGGACCCCGCGAGAAGCTTCATGTCGGCCCGGTCGACCTGGCGGACCTGCCGCCGTTGCCGGGTGAGCTGCCGTCCCCGGCCCACACGCAAGGCGCCGCCGCCGCTGCCGGCGCTTCCAAGTCACCGCCCGACCTCAAGCCGGACCGTGGCGACGCTCTGCCGCCGCTGCCGGAACGGAGCCTGGGGCTCGACCTGTGAAGACCGGCCGGCCGGACGCCGGAGCTTGATGATGGAGACGACGATGAGTGGATGGGATTTCGACGAGGTGGGCAAGTTCGGCAGCGCCAAGGCCGCCGAGGATTTTGCCAAGCGCAACGATGTCGATCCGCGGGACATCCGGACGCGCGACACCCGGGACGGTGTCGAACTGGAGATCCGGCGCTCGAGCCTCGATCGGCGCGGGCTCAAGGACAGCGGCGAGGGCCGCCGAGACGGCTGGAGCTGATGAAATCATGCCGGCGCGATCCGCCACGTGGGCCGCGCCGGTGAAGGGGGAGACCTACGTCATGGGCATCGATGATCGTGACTACATGAAGGAACGCTATCGGCAGCGCCAAGGTCTTGCGCCGGGGAGGCGCTTTTGGGGCTTCGGCAAAGCTGCGCGCGAGGCTCGAGCGGAGAGGGCTCGAAAGGAACAGGCCGTACCCCTAGGGAGCGCCTCGTGGATCGACGCCAAGGGGAGGGGCGCGAACGGCGGGCTCTGGTTCGATGCGAAGAACCGGGGGTTCGACTATCAGAAGGGCCGCAAGGTGCGGTTCGGTCCCCACCCCATGCAGAAGTGGATCATTCTGCTCTCCGCCGCCTCCTTCCTTTATCCGATGTACCGGGAAGCGAGGCGCAGTGGCTGGCTCCCCGATCGGGAAGCAGCCTTGCCTTTTCCGCCCTCTGGAAGCGTCACGGTGAACGCGGCCATAGACCCGCACGATGCCACATCGCGCATGCGGGTGGTGACGGCATCGGCCAATGCTGTCGTCCAACTGTTCGACCCCGGATCCGACCACCACGTCATCTCAGTCTACGTTCATGGCGACGATGACGTCACTGTCCCGGTTCCGCCTGGCACCTATCGGATGCGTGTCATCGAGGGCGACAAATGGCATGGGCCCGTGAAGTTCTTCGGACCATCGACGACTTATGAAAGCGTCGTGAAGCTCATGACATTCACCCGACGGCATTTCGGAGGGATAGACCTGCATCGACGCCCCGATGGAACGTTGAAGACCCGGGTCAAGATAGGCGACCCGCCGCCTTTGCTTGCCGCCGAGGGGAAGGGGAGGTGACCCGCCGAGCCGGCGCGGTTCAGCGCTCCCCACCGATGGCGGCATCGAGCGCCGCTTCAAGTCGATCGATCACTGCGGCCCGGCTCGCCATTTTGGGGAGTTCGCGGCGCGCAAAATCCTGGAGCCGCCGCACATCCCGCACTGGCAGGCGCAACGTCAGGATCGTCCGGTCCAGCGCGGACGGATCAATCGCATCCGCCTCTTTGCCGGCTACGAGAAAGTGCTCGAGCAGACGCTTGCGGGCGGCGAAGCTCCAGCCCAGCGCGGCAAGCTCATCCGGCGTGAGTGCGAGGAGCGCGAGCGCGACATCCATGATATCTTCGAAGGGCAGCAGGAGGCGTACGACCCGTCCGCCCCGCTCGCGCCAGCGCCTAAGCGGACCGCGCTTCACTGCAAGGTCGGCCTTGCATCCTCACCGTCCAACGATCGTAGGGCCGCCAGTATCTCGTCGACGGACACGGGCTGTCGGGCCCCTGGCGGCCGGCGGAGCGCCGGCTGGCCCTCGACCGCGACGCGATCGGATGCCCAGGACGCGAGGATGGCGCGCTTCACCTCCGGTTCGAGCGTCGGGTGCCCCGCAACCTCGAACGGATGGAGATATCGGGAAACAGGCTGCGACATGAATACCTCCTTTCGCTTCGTCGCGGCTAGCTTCAGGCTCAGCTTATCGCCGAGATTTGGAAGCGATTTGAACCAGATCAAGAGGCGAGGGCAGGGGAAAGACACGGCTGCGATCCTCTCGGCGCAGGCGCTTGTAACGCCGCTGCCTTGAACGCTGAACCGATGCCTCGGGATGGGAGCCGCGCGCAGCCGATCAACCACGCTTACAGCGCCAGCATCTCCTGGACCGGTCCCGCTCCGATCTCTTCGATGAGGAACGTCCGCGCCGCGGGCGTCTCAAGCAGATCGATCTCCGGCACGCTATGGTCGAGCCACTGCATCACCTGGCGGCGATGGATGATCGCGCCGTGCCGTTCCTGGTAGCGCGCTACCTCAGGGTTCGCGGCGACGGTCACGACACGATAGCAGAGCGGCCAATCACCCATCGGCGGCTCCCAAACCGCAGCGAGATAGAAGTGGTTGCCGCCGTCGAGCATGACGCGATAGCGCTTCCGTCCGACGGTCATATGGAACTCGCTTGCCGGAATCAGACAGCGATGGGCCGGAAACGTCCGCCCTTCCGCCCGCACGAAGCGGTAGCTGTCGCCGTCGCTGAACCGCGGGTTTGATCCCCAGGTCGCCTCGACCATCTCGATTTCGCTGGCATCGTTCGGATTTCGCCGGATGATGGCGCGGCGAGCGCCCAGCGGCGCGTCCGAATCGAAAGGTATTGGCGGTTCCATGCCAAAGAACATAATGGGAACGATAAAGCGTCGCAAGGAAGGCTGACGAACGGTGTGCAACGATTATCGCCTGGAGGTGGATATCGCCTCGATCGCCGAGGATTTCGACAATCTGAAGATCAAGATCAGTATGCCCGAAGGCACGCCGAACGTGCCGGCACGCGAGGATATCAAGATCAGCGATACCGCGCCGATTGTGCGCAGCGTCGAAGACGAGCGCGGCGCTGGCGAACTGGTCAACCGCAAGTGGAGCTGGCCAGGCCAAGGCGGCAGGCCGGTTTATAATTTCCGCTCGGAGGGCCGCGAGTTCACCAGCGGTCGCTGCCTCATATTGGCCGATGGCTTTTATGAATTCACCGATCCCCAGCCGGGCCAGAAGCGGAAAACCAAGTGGCTATTCACGATGAACGATCATGACTGGTTCTGCATAGCCGGCATCTGGCGCTCGCACCCTCAGGCCGGCGAAGCCTTCACCATGCTGACGATGGAGCCGGGCGAGGACGTGAGGCCGTATCATCATCGCCAGATCATCCCGTTGAAGCGCGATCAATGGGCGGATTGGTTGGACCCGTCGGTGCCGGCATCGGATGTGCTGACCGCGCTTCCGAAAGGCACCCTGACGGTCACGCGCGTATTCCCGCCCAGCGAGCCGGCACTGCTCTAACGATGCCCGACGCGACCTCCCTCGACCGTTTCGTCGAAGCACAGACACTGGCCTATGCCGGCGCGCTTGCCGAGATCCGTCGCGGCGCCAAGCGTTCGCATTGGATCTGGTACATCTTCCCGCAGCTCGCCGACCTCGGTCGAAGCTCAACAGCAAAGCATTTCGGCATCCGCTCGGCCGATGAAGCGGCGGCATATCTCGATCATCCGGTGCTCGGAGCGCGCTATCTCGACTGCGTGGCCGCGCTACAGGATTTGCCGACCAGTGACCCCGTAGCGGTGTTCGGCGAAGTCGACGCGATGAAGCTGCGCTCGTCGCTGACCTTGTTCGAGGCAGCCCGGCCGGCGGCATTGCTGGCGGCGGCACTCGACCGCTGGTTCGGCGGCAAGCGTGACGAGATGACGCTACGGCTGCTTGGCGGCGTCTGACTCTGCTTGACGAAGATCGGATAGAGGGGGAACATAGGGCGAACAAATGAGTCGTTAGCTTGCCCGATGTTTGCCCAACCGCCACCTCTCGATCGGCCGCGCGCCGATCAAATCGCTGCGCTTCGCGCACAGCTTGCGCACGCCCAGAGCCGGCACGGGCCGGCGCTGGCGTTCGGGCTGGCGGCGCTCGACGACCGATTAGCCGATCACGGCCTCGATGGTGCAGGCCTCCACGAGATCGCGCCGGCGCGGCCGTCGCTGAGTGACGACGCTGCCGCGACGCTGTTCGCAGCGGGTATCGCCGCCCGCTTCGCATCGCAATCCGGCTTCACCGTGCTGTGGGCGCTCTCGAAATTTGACTTGTACGCGCCCGGCCTCGAACAGGTCGGGCTCGGCCCCGATCGCATCCTCTATGCCCAAGGCCGCAAGGATGCCGAGGTGCTGGCGATGGCAGAGGACGCTCTGCGCGATGGCTCGGTCGCCTGCGTGATCGCCGAAGTCAGGGCGGCGGATCAGACCGCCACACGCCGCCTCCAGCTTGCGGCATCGGACGGCAAGACGCCGATGCTGCTCTACCGCCGACACCGCACTCGCGACCGATGCCCGCTCGATCAGCCCTCGTCGGCGATGACGCGCTGGCGGATCGGCTGTGCGTCGTCGGCGCGGCTGCCCTATCCCGGTGTCGGCCGCGCCCGCTGGTTCGTCGAGCTGGTCCGCCAGCGGAACGGCAATCCTTTTTCCCTCGAACTCGACGCATGTGATGATCAGGGTCGCCTCGCTCTACCTGCCGCAACTGCCCATAGAGCGACTGCGACGGCTGGAGCGGCCAGCCAAGCCGCCTGAGGCGCTGCCGGCTCCATCAAAGCCCATACCTCGAGCGCCGGTCGACGACGATCCCGGCGCCTGCTCGGTGCCGCGCGGCGGCGGCTGGCGGCCGGGCGCGCGATGGGCGCTCGCCAGTCACGGCGGCGCAACCTGGCCGCGCGTTGGCGCGCTGCCTGACAAGCCTAGCCAGGGCGAGAGCGGTGCACTCCCGGCGCACAAGCGGCCGACCATGCGCGAGATGGGACGACGCAGCGAGGCCGCCGACAATCCGTTCAAGGCAATGCCGCCCGACGAAGGCGCGCGCGGCGATGCGCCCGTCGCTGCCGCCCTCATCGGGACATGGGCGCGGCCGACCATCCTGGTCGAACGTGTCGGCCAGCGCGATGTCGTCACCGCCGCCTGTCCGCAAGCGCTGGACCTCGGCTTACGCCCCGGCATGGCAGCCGCGCACGCCCGCGCGCTCGTCGCCGAGCTCGATGTGCGCGACGCTGAGCCCAAGAACGATCGCGGCGTGCTCGACCGCCTCGCGCTGCATGCGGTCGGGCACTGGACACCGACCGCCAGTGTCGCCGGAGCCGATGGCCTGTGGCTCGACCTCACGGGCACGACCCACCTGTTCGGTGGTGAGCAGCGCTTCTGCCGACGGCTGCTCCGCTTCCTGCACCGGCTCGGATTTACAGCGACCATCGCAATCGCCGGCTCGCCTGGCGCGGCGCATGCGCTCGCACGCTACGGCGGCGAACGCGTCACTATCCTCCCGCCCAGCACCGAGACCCAGGCGATTGCCGACCTGCCGCTGGCGGCGCTGCGGCTTGAGCCCGACACCCTGGCTTCTGCGGCACGCTTCGGGCTGGAGCGGGTGGCCGATCTCTATCCGATCGCGCGCGGACCACTTGCCCGGCGGCTGGGCATGAAGACCGTCGCCCGACTCGACCAAGCCCGCGGGCTGGTGGCCGAGCCGATCGTGCCGGTGATGCCGTTTGAGGTGCCGCGCGTCGAGCGCCGCTTACTCGAACCGATCGGCACGGCCGAAACGCTCACGCAGGTCATCGGTGACCTCGTCGACGATCTGGTCTGCGTGCTGCAGGCGCGGGGGCTCGGTCTGAGGGCTGCGGTTCTCACCTGCGTTGGCGTCGATGGAGTCGAACAGCGGATCGGGCTCGGCGCCGCCAAGGCGACGCGGGAGGCCAAGCATCTCAAGCGGATGCTCGCCATGCGGGTCGAGCGGATCGAACCCGATCTCGGTATCGAGGTGATGTCGCTCTCGGCACCGCGGGTCGAGGATTTGATGCCCGTGTCGCTCGGCGCTGGGCTTGCCGAGCCCCGCGTTCCCGATCTGGCGCCGCTGGTCGACCAGCTCACCGTCCGCGCTGGTGATGGAGCGCTGTTCCGCATCGGGGCGCAGGAAAGCGACGTACCCGAGCGCGCCACGCTGCGCGCCGCCGCGCTGGCGTGCCCGGCGGGCTGGCCAAAGTGGAAGCGGCCGGCGCGACTGCTGCGCCGCCCTGAGCTGCTGTCCAGCGTCGTGGCGCTGCTCCCTGATCATCCGCCGCGCCGGTTCGTCTGGCGCGGCCAGCCCTATCGCGTGGTCGCCGGCGATGGCCCCGAGCGCATCCACGGCGAATGGTGGCGAACCGAGCGCGAAATGTGGGCGGTCCGCGACTATTTCCGGGTCGAGGTTGAGGGCGGCGAACGCTTTTGGCTGTTCCGTCGCGGCGATGGCGTCGAAGGCAGCACCGGCGATCTGAGCTGGTACATGCACGGGCTGTTCGGCTGATGGCGACCTACGTCGAACTTCAGGTCACGAGCCATTTCTCGTTCCTGCGCGGCGCGTCTTCGCCGGAGGAGCTGTTCTCGGCCGCCGCGCTGCTAGGTTACAAGGCGCTGGGCCTGACCGATTGGGGCGGCGTGCCCGGCGTCGTGCGCGGCTGGCGCGGCCAGAAAGCGACCGGCGTCCGGATGATTGCCGGAGCGCGGCTCGATCTGACCGATGGCCGCGCGTTGCTGGTCTATCCGACAGATCGGGCGGCGTGGCCGCGGCTCACGCGGCTGCTTTCGGTCGGCAAGGCGCGCGGCGGCAAGGGCTGCTGCATTCTCGACTGGAGCGATGTCGTCGCGCATGCCGAGGGACTGATCGCGGTCCTTGTGCCGGACGTGCCCGACGACACCACCGCCGGGCAACTCGCCGAGCTGCACGAGACGTTCGGGCCGCGTGGCTATTTAGCCCTGTCACTGCGTCGCCGCCCCGATGATGCCCAGCGCCTGTTCGAACTGGATAAGCTGGCCCGGCGCACCGGCACGCGCAGCGTCGCGACCGGCGACGTGCTGTACCACACACCGGCGGCGCGGCCGCTGCAGGACGTGATGACCGCGATCCGTGAGAAGACCACGATCGACGCGCTCGGCTTCCGCCGCGAGCGGTTCATGGATCGTGACCTAAAGTCGCCCCAGGAAATGGAACGGCGGTTTGCCGCATTTCCCGATGCCATTCGGGCAAGCGCCGACATCGCCGCGCAATGCACATTCGACCTCGGCGAAATCCAGTATCAATATCCTTATGAGCAAGCCATGGCCGGCCGTAGCGCTCAGGAGGCGCTGACCTTTCTGACCGAGGAGGCGGCCGCCCGCGCATTTCCCGAGGGCCTGCCGCAACGTTATCGCGATCAGATTACCCATGAGCTGCGATTGATCGATCAGCTCGGTTACGCGCCCTATTTCTTGACCGTCAACTCGATCGTTGCGGAAAGCCGCCGCCGCGGCATTCTGTGCCAGGGTCGCGGGTCGGCCGCCAATAGCTGTGTCTGCTACCTGCTCGGCATCACGTCGATCGATCCGATCAAGCATGAGCTGCTGTTCGAGCGTTTCGTGTCGGGCGAGCGCAAGGAACCACCCGATATAGACGTCGATTTCGAGCACGAGCGCCGCGAAGAGATCATCCAATGGATTTATGAGACCTACGGCCGCGACCGCTCGGCGCTGACTGCCGTCGTGACCCGCTTTCGAACGCGCGGCGCGGTGGCAGAAGTCGGCAAGGCACTGGGGCTCCCTCGCGATCTTACCAAGTTGCTGACCGGCCTCGTCTGGGGCTGGTCGGTCGACGGCATCACCGACGAGCAGATCGCCAGCCTCAACCTCAACGCCGAGGACCATCGGCTGAAGCTCACCCTGCTCCTCGCCCGCCAGCTCATCGGTACGCCGCGGCACCTGTCGCAGCATCCAGGCGGCTTCGTACTCACGCAGGACCGGCTGGACGATCTCGTGCCGATTGAACCGGCGCGGATGGAGGACCGGCAGATCATCGAATGGGACAAGGACGACATCGACGAGCTGAAGTTCATGAAAGTCGACGTGCTGGGTCTCGGCATGCTGGGTTGCATGAATCGCGCCTTCAATCTGCTGCGGGACTGCAAGGGCATCGAGATTGGTATGGCCGACCTGCAGGATGACGACCCCGACGTCTATGCGATGATTCAGAAGGCGGACACGCTCGGCGTCTTCCAGATCGAGAGCCGTGCGCAAATGTCGATGCTGCCGCGGATCAAGCCCAAGGAGTTCTACGATCTCGTGATTGAGGTCGCCATCGTCCGGCCTGGCCCGATCCAGGGCGACATGGTCCATCCCTATCTTCGGCGCCGCGAGGGCAAGGAAAAGCCTGAATATCCGAAGCCCGAACTGCGCGCCGTGCTCGAGAAAACCCTGGGCGTGCCGTTGTTTCAGGAGCAGGCGATGAAGGTCGCCATCGTAGGAGCGGGCTTTACCCCGGCCGAAGCCGATCAACTACGCCGTGCGATGGCGACCTTCAAGCTGACCGGTGGCGTCAGCCACTTCTATGACAAGCTGGTCGGCGGAATGGTCGAGCGCGGCTATCCCAGGGACTTCGCCGAGCGGACATTCAAGCAGATCGAGGGGTTCGGCAGCTACGGTTTCCCCGAAAGCCACGCCGCCTCTTTCGCCAAGATCGTCTATGCGAGCTGCTGGATGAAGCACCATCATCCGGACGTCTTTTGCGCGGCGCTGCTCAACGCTCAGCCGATGGGGTTCTATGCGCCCGCGCAGATCGTCGCCGACGCGCGTAAGCATGGTGTCGAGGTCCGGCCGGTGTCCATCAACGCTAGTCATTGGGACTGCACGCTCGAGCACGGCAGCGGCGACTACGGGGCGGTGCGGCTCGGGTTCCGGCAGGTGCGCGGGCTCGCCAATGTCCATGGCGCGGCGATCGTCGGCGCGCGCGGGCCGGCGCCATTCGAGAGCGTCGAGGAGGTGTGGCGCCGGGCCGGTGTGCCCCGCGCCGCGATCGAGCGGCTCGCAGAGGCCGACGCGTTCCACTGCATCGCGCATAACCGGCGCCAGGGATTATGGAAGGTAAAGGGTCTCGGCGAGGCACCGCTACCGTTGTTCGCCGCGGCTGACGAGCGGGAAGCGAAATTCTCGCCGGAGGGCTTGGAGCCCGTGGTCGCTCTCCGACCGATGACCGACGGCCGCGAGGTGGTCGAGGACTATCGCTCAACCCAGCTTTCGTTGCGGGGGCATCCCGTCAGCTTCCTGCGCGACCAGCTCGATAGGATGAAGGTCGTGCGGTGCGCCGATCTCGCCGCTATCCGCGACGGGCGCAATGTCGAGGTCGCCGGCGTCATCCTCGTGCGCCAGCGCCCCGGCTCGGCCAAGGGCGTGCTGTTCGTGACGATCGAGGACGAGACCGGCATCGCCAACGGCATCCTGTGGCCTGACCGGTTCGACATCTACCGGCGTCCGGTGATGTCCGCATCGATGATCGCGATGCGCGGTCGGCTGCAGAAGGAGGGCGAGGTCATCCACATCATCTGCGACCGCATCACGGACCACGACGAGTTGCTGAGGTCCGTTGGCCGCATGGACTTCCGTTTTCCGGCCGGCCATGCCGACGGGGCGAAGAACGGTGGTGGCCCCGATCCGCGTGACCCGCATTTTGCGCGCGCCCGCACGCTCGCCTCGGCGCCGTTCGGAACCGCGATCGACGAAGCCGAGGTTCTGCCCATCCGCAGCCATGACTTCCACTGACAGGACCGCACCCTGCCAGGGCCGCGGTGATCATGGGCTTTGATCATCCGCAGACCGGATGTGCGGTAGCGCCGCCTCAACCGCTGTTCTGGCGCCGCTGAGATAGCTCCTCCACATCGGCTTACCCTCGAACTTGATATTCTCGGGATGCCCATCAAGACGGCAAAGGGCACGAGCCGCCGCTTCGATCGCGCGTTCAAGATCAGGCATTGAAACTCTCCTGCCACGGCGAGAGCGCGCGCTGACCACGCGGAAAAGACCCGGCCCAGGCGTCGCTCTCATCGCCTAAGCCATTTCGAACACTGTCGTGGACTCCATCCCTCTGACGGGTGCGATCGCGATCTACGCCGTGCGGCAAATCGGCCGGGTCGCCGGCTGAACCCGGGAGCTCGCAGCGCCGAAAACAAGGCGCGCGCCGGCTTCCTGACCACGGCGAGATTGCCGAAACCGGGCTGAGATATGTCAGCGCAGCTAGCAGACGGCGTCTCCATAGCAATGCTCGCGCGATGCTTTGCAAACAAGAGCAGGTGCCGAGTGACGACGATAGGCCGCAACAACTTGCCGGTTCGAAGGGGCAGCGAAGCACTGCCGTCCCGTCCGAAAGCACTTCGCCGTACTCGGCAGCACGCGTTGTGAAATCCGAACTTTAACTCACAAACGGAGGATGGACGATGCGGAAACACCTAATCATCTCGACAGCCCTCGGCGCCCTCGCCATTTCGGCGTGGTCGAGCGCCGCGGCGGCCCAGGCTTCTGCAGCCAGTCAGCAAACGCAGCCGCAGACTTCGACTCAAGCGGCTCCGCCGGGCGGAGCCCAAGCGCAGTCGAATCCCACCAATCCACCCGAGGCGCAGCGGGACAAGCTCGTCGACGAGGCGGTCGCCGCGGTGCGCGAGACGCAGAACGCGTTGACCGCAATCGACCAGAACAAGAACGACGACGCGATCGCGGCGCTGGAGCGCGCGACCGGCAAGCTCGAGATCGTCCTCGCCCGCACACCGACGCTTGCGCTCGCTCCGGTCGATGTGAGCGTCGTGACGCACGACGTGATCGGAACCCCGGCCGACGTCGAGAAAATCCGCGGAGAGGTGGGCGCCGCGATCGCCCAAGGTCGCCTGCAGCTGGCGCGCAAGCTCATCTCCGACCTGGGTTCCGAAACGGTCGTGAACATCAGCAAGCTCCCGCTCGGCACCTACCCCGCCGCACTCAAGCAGGCGGCCGCGCTGCTGCACCAGGGCAAGCCGCAGGAGGCCAAGGCGGTCCTTCAGACCGCACTGGGCACGATCGTGATCGACCAGATCGTGATCCCGCTCCCTCTCGTTCGCGCGCAGCTCGCGCTCGAGGACGCGCGCAGCCTGCTCGAGAAAAGGAAGCGGACCGATGCGGAAAGCGCCCGCATGCGCCAGCTGTTGGGAACGGCCCGCACGCAGCTCCAGCTCGGCAAGGCGCTGGGCTATGCCACTGACAGCGAGATGACCGACCTGATCGCCTCGGTCGACGATCTCGAGCGTAAGACCGCCGGCTCGCAATACGCCAAGGGGTTGCTCGATCCCTTTGGTCCCAAGTTCGACGAGGCCAGGCGGTCGAGCCAGCGCCCGCGCTAGGCAGCGCTCAGCATTCGATCGTCTCCCGCGCGGCGGGCTGGTCACCACAAGCACAAGGGGGCGTTCAACTTGGCGAACGCCCCACGGGAGGTAACATGTTGCGCCAGCCCGCCAGCGCACGCGGCGCGTTCGAGGCCCTCGATCGTCTAGCCATCAACACGATCCGTACGCTCGCCATGGATGCCGTCGAGAAGGCGCAGTCCGGCCATCCCGGCACCCCGATGGCGCTGGCGCCAGTGGGCCACACGCTGTGGGCGCAGTTCCTGCGGATCGATCCCGACGTGCCGGACTGGCCCAATCGAGACCGTTTCGTGCTCTCGGTTGGGCATGCCTCCATGCTTCTCTACGCGCTTATCCACCTCGCCGGCATCAAGGAGGTCGATGCGGAAGGCAGGGCTACTGGCCTGCCTGCGGTGAGCCTCGACGACATCAAGAACTTTCGCCAGTTGGGCTCAAGGACGCCGGGCCACCCCGAGTACCGGGTGACGACCGGCGTCGAGACCACGACTGGCCCACTCGGCCAGGGCTGCGGCAATTCCGTCGGAATGGCGGTCGCCGAACGCTGGCTCGCCCAGCACTTCAATCGCGATGGCTTCACCCTCTTTGACCATGACGTCTACGTGCTGTGTGGCGACGGCGACATGATGGAGGGCGTGTCGGGCGAGGCGGCAAGTCTCGCCGGACATCTCAAGCTTTCCAACCTCTGCTGGATTTACGATTCGAACCGTATCAGCATCGAGGGCCATACCGACCTCGCCTTCACCGAGGATGTGGGCAAGCGCTTCCAGTCCTATGGCTGGAACGTGCTCCACGTCGACGACGCCAACGATACTGAGGCGTTCGCGCAGGCAATCGAAAGCTTCAAGGCGACCGACGACCGACCCACCTTCGTCGTCGTCCACTCGATCATCGGCTGGGGCAGCCCCAAGGCGGACAGCGAGAAGGCTCACGGCGAACCGCTTGGTGCCGACGCGATCGTCGCCACCAAGAAGGCGTATGGCTGGCCGGAGGACAAGACCTTCTACGTGCCCGACGGCGTCGCCCAGCGCTTCAACGAGGCGATCGCTTCGCGCGGGCGCCCGCTGCGCGAGGAGTGGGAGGAGACCTTCGCCGGCTATCGTGAGACCTATCCCGGCATGGCGGCCGAGCTGGACGCGATGCGCAAGGGCGCGCTGCCGCCGGGCTGGGAGACGGGCCTGCCGAGCTTCGACCCGGATCCCAAGGGCGTCGCCTCGCGCGATTCCGCCGGCAAAGTGCTGAATGCGCTCGCCGGCAACGTGCCCTGGCTGGTGGGCGGATCGGCCGACCTGTCGCCGTCCACCAAGACCGACCTAAAGAAATTCGGCTCGTTCCAGGCGGACAATCCTGGCGGGCGCACGATACACTTCGGCGTGCGCGAGCATGCGATGGGCGCGATCGCCAACGGAATGGCGCTGTCCTACATCAAGCCCTTTGCCGCCACGTTCCTCGTCTTCGCCGACTATATGCGAGCGCCGGTCCGGCTTGCGGCGATCATGGAGCTGCCCGTCACCTTTGTCTTTACGCACGATTCCATCGGGGTCGGCGAGGACGGCCCGACCCACCAGCCGATCGAGCATCTGGCGACACTGCGCGCGATGCCCGGGCTCGACACCATCCGCCCGGGCGATGCGAACGAGGCGGCCGAGGCGTGGAAACTTGCCGTCCGCCAGACCCGTCGGCCGAGCGCGCTGATCCTCTCGCGCCAAGCGCTGCCGACCCTCGACCGGAGCCGCTATGCCGCCGCCGCCGGGGTCGCGAGGGGCGCGTACATCCTTGCCGGCGCCGATGATCCGGAGCTCATCCTGATCGGCACCGGGAGCGAGCTGAGCCTTGTGGTCAGCGCCTATGAGAAGCTGGCAGCGGAGGGCGTACGGGCACGCGTCGTGTCGATGCCGAGCTGGTCCCGCTTCGAGGAGCAGGACGACGCCTACAAGGAGTCGGTCCTAACCCCCGGCATAGAGGCGCGCCTGGCGGTGGAGCAGGGCGGCGCGATCGGGTGGGACCGCTATGTCGGTGCTCGCGGTCGAACAATCACGATGTCGACGTTCGGGGCGTCTGCCCCGCTTGCCAAACTCCAGGAGAAGTTCGGCTTCACCGTCGACCATGTGGTCGAGGCAGCGCGCTCGATGATCTTGCAGGAGGCGTGACGATGGCGAGCCGGGTCAGGAAGCTGCACGATTTTGGCCAGGCGCCCTGGTTGGACTTTGTCGACCGCCGCTTCCTCAAGGAAGGTGGGCTGCAAAGGCTCGTCGAGGAAGACGGCGTCACCGGCGTGACCTCCAATCCATCCATCTTCGAGAAGGCGATCGCGCATGGCGATGCCTACGACGCGCAACTCCTGGCTCTTCTCCAGAGCCGGCCCGGCACGAGCATCACCCAAGCCTATGAGGCGCTCGCGGTTCAGGACATCCAAGACGCGGCCGACACGCTGCAGCCGGTCTATGACCGGCTGAACGGGAGGGACGGCTACGTCAGTCTCGAGGTCTCCCCCTATCTCGCTGAGAGCACTGAGGAGACGGTCGCGGAAGCACAGCGGCTGTGGCGACAGATCGACCGTCCCAACCTGATGATCAAAGTGCCCGGTATCCAGGCGGGTGTCCCTGCCATCCGCCAGCTGATCGAAGATGGCATTAACATCAACGTGACGCTGCTGTTCGGCCAGCAGAGCTATGCCGCGGTTGCGATGGCCTTCGTGGAGGGGTTGGAAGCACGGCTCGCCCAAGGCCAGCCGATCGACCGTATCGCAAGCGTGGCGAGCTTCTTCGTCAGTCGGATCGATGCCGCGATCGACAGGAAAATTGCCGAACGCCTGAAAAGCGCTGACGCGGAGGCCGAGGCGCTGAGGGGACTGCGCGGACAGGTCGCCATCGCCAACGCCAAGCTCGCCTATCAATGGTATCTCGGCTTCGTAGCTTCGGAACGCTGGCAGGCGCTCGCGGAGCGCGGGGCGATGCCGCAGAGGCTCCTCTGGGCCTCCACCGGCACCAAGGATCCGAGCTACCCCGACACCCTTTACGTAGACAACCTGATCGGGCCGGAAACCGTCAACACGTTGCCGCCCAAGACGATGGACGCCTTCCGTGATCATGGTACGCTCGCGCCGTCCCTGACCGCCGAAGTGGAAAGCGCGCGTCGGACTCTCCGCGAGGTAGACCGTCTCGGGCTCGACTTGCCGGCCGTCGCGGACGAGCTCGTGCGAGACGGCGTGAAGCAGTTCGCCGACGCAGCCGATGCGCTCCTTGGTGCCGTTGCTGCAAAGCGCTCCGCCATTGTCGGAGACGGGCTGAACAGCATGCATGAGGCACTGCCGCCGGAGCTCGACGAGGCGGTAGAGGCGCGGCTCGAGCGTATGCGTCAGGAAAGCTGGTCCAGACGGCTATGGGCAGGCGATGCCACGCTATGGACCGGCGGCGAGGAAGCCAAGTGGCTCGGGTGGCTTGCCGCAGGCAAGGGCGAGCAGATCGACCCCGAGGCATTGAAGGCTCTCGGCGCTCAGGCAGCCCAGTATCGGTCCGCGGTGCTCCTCGGCATGGGCGGGTCGAGCCTCGGCCCGGAGGTCTTGGCCGAGATCGTGGGGCCACGGAGCGGCAGCCCGATGATGCATGTGCTCGATTCCACCGATCCGAAGCAAATCGCCGCAGTGGCGGCGGCGATCGACCCCGAGCACACGCTGTTCATCGTTGCCTCCAAGTCGGGCTCGACGATGGAGCCGGAACTGCTGCGCGCCTATTTCTGGAATCTGGCGGGCCAGGACGGCAGTCGCTTCATCGCCATTACCGACCCGGGATCGCGCCTGGCAAAGATCGCGCACGATCATGGCTACGCGGGCGTCTTCCTGGGCGATCCAGCGATTGGCGGCCGCTATTCGGTTCTGAGCGTCTTCGGAATGGTGCCCGCAGCCGTGATGGGCATGGACGTGGCCGAGTTCCTCGCCAGGGTTGCGCCGATGGTGCAGAGCTGCGCGCCCGACGCGCCGCCCGCCTTCAATCCTGGCGTGCGGCTCGGTGCGATCCTGGGGGAAGCGGCGAACCGCGGGCGCGACAAGGTGACGGTGCTGACCTCGCCCGCGCTTCGGGCATTCGGAGCGTGGCTCGAACAGCTGTTGGCCGAGTCCACCGGAAAGCAGGGCAGGGGCATCGTTCCCGTCGACCTGGAACCGCCGGTACCGCCGGCGCACTATGGATCAGACCGCCTCTTCGTGCTGCTGTCGCTCACGGGCGACGATGACACCAGGCTCGACGCCCATGCCGATGCGCTCGTTACCTCAGGCCAACCGGTCGTGCGGATCGCGCTCTCGTCAAAGGAAATGATCGGGCAGGAGTTCTTTCGTTGGGAGATCGCTACCGCGGTCGCCGGCGCGGTGATCGGGATCGACCCTTTCGATCAGCCCGACGTCGAGGATGCCAAGATCAGGACGCGGGTGCTGATCGACGCCTACGAAGCCACCGGGAGCCTGGCGCCCGAGACACCATTTTTCGAGGATGGCAGGGTGGCTTTCTTCGGGCCCGCCGACCGAGGCCATTACGGCGACAACGCGGTCCAGATCCTGCGCACCCATTTAGCGCGTCCCGGCCCCGGCGATTATGTAGGGTTCCTTCTCTACGTCGAACGCAACCCGGCGAACGAGGCTCTCGTTGCATGCATGCGCGAACGGGTCGTGAAGGCGCGACACGTCGCCACCGTCGCGGGCTTCGGGCCGCGTTTCCTCCACTCGACTGGTCAGGCGTACAAGGGAGGGCCGCGCTCGGGAGTGTTTCTCGAGATCACCCGCACGCCCGATACCGACGTCCCGATCCCAGGACGCAAAGCCAGCTTCGGCACGGTCCAGCTCGCCCAAGCGCGAGGCGATCTCGACGTGCTCGCCAGCCGGGGCCAGCGCGTCCTGCGGGTCCACCTCCAAAGCGCCAGTCTGAGCGACCTTGAAGAATTGCTCGACGAAGCACTCCGGAATTGAGCGGGAGCCTGGAAATATGCGGATCGGAATGATCGGCCTCGGCCGCATGGGAGGCAACATCGCCCGTCGGCTTCAACGCTCCGGACATCAGCCAGTGGTCTTCGACCGCAATCCCGACGCGGTGGCGGAACTCGAGCTTGAAGGATTCGAGCCGGCTGGCTCGCTTGAGGAAATCAAGAAGAAGCTGGGCGCGGAGGCAGTCTTCTGGGTCATGCTGCCCGCGGGCGAGCCGACCGAGAATACGATCCAGATCCTCCGCACGATCGCCGAACCTGGCGACGTCGTCATCGATGGCGGCAACAGTTTCTACAAGGACGATATCCGCCGGGCGAAGCTGCTGGCCGACAAGGGCATCCACTATATCGATGTCGGCACCTCGGGAGGCGTGTGGGGCCTCGAGCGCGGCTATTGCATGATGATCGGCGGACCGAAGGAGGCCGTCGACCATCTCGATCCAATTTTCGACGCGCTCGCGCCGGGCATCGGTACCATTCCGCGGACGCCGAACCGGATGGAGCATGAGGGAGAGGATGCGCGCGCGGAGAAGGGCTATATCCACGCCGGACCTGCCGGCGCCGGTCACTTCGTCAAGATGGTGCACAACGGCATCGAATACGGCCTGATGCAGGCATATGCCGAAGGCTTCGACATCTTGAAGTCGAAGCAGTCCAGCAAGCTCCCCGAGGAAGAGCGCTACGTTCTCAATCTCACCGACATCGCCGAGGTGTGGCGGCGAGGGTCTGTCATATCCTCCTGGCTTCTGGACCTCACCGCCGCGGCGCTCGCCAAGGATCAGATGCTCTCGCAGTTCTCGGGGCGGGTTGCGGATTCGGGCGAGGGGCGCTGGACCGTCGAGGCGGCCATGGAAGAGGCGGTTCCCGCTGTGGTCCTTACGGCTGCGCTGTTCGCCCGATATCGGAGCCGGGTCGAGCACACATTCGCCGACCAGGTGCTTTCGGCGATGCGCTTCGGGTTCGGCGGGCATGTCGAGATACCGCAGTGAATGGAGTGACCGTGCCGGGGCGCCCGGCGACGATCGTCATCTTCGGCGCGACAGGAGACCTCACCCGCAGGCTGCTGGTTCCGGCGCTGGCCAACCTCTGCTTCGACGGACTCTTGAGCGAAGAGCTCAACGTCATCGGCATAGCCCTTCGGGATGGCGATGATGAAAGTCTGCGCGTGAGCCTCGATGAGTTCGCGCCGCAGACACAGTGCTGGCAACGATTGCGCCAGCGGACCAGCTACCTCCCCGGCGACTTCACGCTTGAGACTGTCTACGACAGGCTCAAGCAGCGGCTGGGCGAAGGCGACGCCGCATTCTATCTGGCCACGCCGCCGCAGTTCTTCGGGGTCATCGTGGACAGGCTCGCCGACGCCGGCCTCACCGAGGAACATGACGGCGGCTTTCGGCGGGTGGTGATCGAGAAGCCCTTCGGTCACGACCTCGAGTCCGCACGGGCTCTCAACCAGCGGATCTTGTCGCGGGTAAACGAGAGCCAAGTTTACCGGATCGATCATTTCCTGGGGAAGGAAACCGTCCAGAACATCCTGGTCGCCCGGTTCGGCAACGCCTGGCTGGAGGCGGTATGGAACCACCGGTATGTCGACCACATCCAGATTTCAGCCGCCGAAGCGATCGGCATCGGCACCCGCGGGGCGTTCTACGACACAACCGGTGCGCTCCGGGACATGGTTCCCAACCACCTGATGCAGCTTTTGTCGATGATCGCCATGGAGCCGCCAAACAGCTTCGACGCCGAGGTCATCCGCGACGAAAAGGCAAAGCTGCTTCGGGCCGTCCGTCGCATTACCCCGGATGAGGCGCGGAGCGACGCGGTGCGGGGCATGTACGCAGCCGGCCAGGTCAACGGCCAGATGATCCCCGCCTATCGCGAGACGCCGCACGTGGACCCGAACACCGCCACCGAAACTTATGTGGCGCTCAAGCTCATGGTCGACACCTGGCGCTGGACAGGCGTGCCCTTCTATCTGCGCACGGGAAAGGCGCTCGCCGCACGGGACACCGAAATCGTGGTGACCTTCAACCCGGTGCCCTATGCGACGTTTCGGGAGACTCCGGTCGCTCATCTCCCGGCCAATCAGCTCGTGTTCCAGATCCAGCCGCACGAAGGGATCGACCTTGGTTTCCTGGTCAAACGGCCGGGTCCGCAAGTGGAGGCGGTCCCCGTAGCGCTCGACTTTGCTTATGCAGAGAAGTTCGCCGTCGCGCACCGGACAGGGTACGAAACCCTCCTGTATGACATGATGATGGGCGATCAGACGCTATTCCAGCGTGCCGACCAGATCGAGGCGGGATGGGCCGTTGTGCAGCCGATCCTGGACGCCTGGGCTCGTGGCGAGGGAGTGCTGGAGGAATATACGCCAGGCACTTCCGGACCTCGCGCCGCCGACGCACTGATCGCCCGCGATGGCCGGCAATGGCACGCATTGGGTCGATAAATGGAACCGAACGAACTCCGGTCAGAAAGGGAGGCAGGACAAGGCCGGCACCTTTTTCCGCGAAGGTTCGGATCGCCCCAAGCCGCGCTGACGCTGGATCGGCTACCGCGCTGGACTCCACGCGACAGGCGGGCTCCGAGTGGCATTTCAGTAGTCGCCCTACCGCTCGTACAGATAATAGCGGTCTGTTGCCGTAAGATCGTGCGCGAGCTCATACACGATCGGCTCACCAGTCGGGATCTCGATCGTGGGGATCTCATCGTCGGGGATGCCAGACAGATGCTTCACCAGCGCGCGCAGCGAATTGCCGTGCGCCGAGATCACGACTCTTCTGCCGGCCTTGAGCTCCGGCGCGATCCTTGCCTCCCAATAGGGCAGCACGCGCCCTATCGTCTCCTTCAGGCTCTCGGCGTTCGGAATTGCGATGCCGGCGTAGCGGCGATCGCCGGTGACATCATAGGGTCCCCCTGGCTGCTGCGGCGGCGGCGGGATGTCAAACGATCGGCGCCAGATCTTCACTTGCTCCGCTCCGTGCCTGGCTGCGGTCGCTGCCTTGTCGAGGCCGGTGAGCCCGCCATAATGGCGCTCGTTCAGACGCCAGTCCTTTTCGACGGGCAACCACAACCGCCCCATCGCCTCGAGCGCCAGGTTGAGCGTCTTGATCGCACGCGTCTGGAGGCTCGTGAAGCAGAGGTCGAAGTCCAGCCCCTTTGCCGCCATCAGCTCGCCGGCCGCTTTCGCCTCAATCTCGCCCTGCCGCGTCAGGTCCACGTCCCACCAGCCCGTGAAGCGGTTCTCAAGGTTCCAGACCGACTGGCCGTGGCGGATCAGCACGAGCGTGGGCAAGGGGTTCTCCAACGGACATTGCGAGCTGAACGGACGTCTCTCCGCTCCGCGATCCGGCGTCCCGCAGGTTTCACACGCCGTGCCCGAGGCTTGCGATCATCGCGGCCAGCTCAGACCCTTCCGGGATTTCCTCGCGGCCCGCGGCCCGCACAATCAGACGGTTCACGAAATCGAGCTTGAGCATGATGCCGGGACTGAGACGAAAGGGATAGAGATCCGGTTGCCCCATTGCCCGGTTTACCGCGTTGAGCGCGAAAGATATTGGTATCCACCGTTCAACGAGCGTCGCCGTTGCGACACGATACGCATCGATGTCCGGGCGCGGTGCGCGATTGCCTTCCAGCCCCACACCGAACTCCGCCATCGCTCCGAGCGTGTCGACGATGTGCAGGTAATGAGCGAACGTCTCGGCAAAATCTTCCCAGGGATGCGCAGTTGCATACGCGCTGACATGCTCATCAGCCCAGCCGAGTGCCGGACGGCCGGCATAGTAGCGCTGGACCGCTGCAGCATAATCGATGCGCTCGTCACCGAACAGTGCGCGGAAGGGATCGTGCATGTCGGTGCCGGCGACGAGCCGGTACCAATAATAGTGGCCGATCTCGTGTCGAAAATGACCTAGAAGGGTGCGGTAGGGCTCGCCCATTTGCTGGCGTATGCGCTCCCGCGCCGCGTCGTCCGCTTCGATCACGTTTAGCGTGATGACACCGCCGGCATGGCCGGTGAGAAGTTGAGGGACATAGCCGTTTTCGGCGGCGGCATCGTACAAGAAATCGAAGGCGAGCCCGTCGCTGCGCTCGGCCTTGGTCTCGAGGGGCAGGCCGAGCTTGATCGCACCGCGGATCATGCGCCGCTTGGCCTCTTCGATCCGCCGCCAGCGTTGAAGGACACCGCGCACCGCGAGATCGGGGATCATGCGATTGTGCCGGCAGGCGCGGCACATTGATCCGGTCGGACCGAGCACTTCAGCGCCCTTCTCATCTGCCAGCCAGTTGCACGCGCCGTAACGAACATTGGCGCAAGGCTTTGCCGCGGCGGGTGATCCCTCTGCATCGCGCCACTCGCGCGACCTAGGATCGAGATGACGAAAGGCGTCTATGCGCCAGTCATAGCCAACTGGGTGTGCGCAGCTCGGGCAGGCGCTTTCCTCCAGGTGAAGCTGGTGCCGGCAGTTCGGGCAGGGGAAGGCCAAGCGTCAGATCCCTGTTAGCTGCGCGACGGCAGGCCACGTTCAGGTGTCCGCATGGGACGTCTCGATCGGCTCCGCCGTCGCGTTGCCGCAGCACACGGGATGAGGACCCGCGGGCATGCAGCAGGTAGGCACGCCGACCGGGATGAAAACCATTTCCTCCCGTGGCTGAGGTCCCGACCCTCGCGGTGTGTCCCGGCTCTCGTAGGAGAGGCCGTACCGCCGGCAATAGGCCTCGGCGGCTTCACGCGAAGGGAAGCCGAGCTCCAGATGGGCGAGGGGGTCGCTTCCTCCCGTCCAGCCGGTGAGCGGATCGACAAACGGGCGCGACCGCGGGCGGAAACGGAGCCGCCATCGACCCTCACGGGCGCGGCCGCCGGAGCGACCGGCGAGCGGATCGGGTTCGATGATGGCGAATGCGTCCGCCGGCAGCGCGCTTGCGTAGCGTCGCCACGCCGTATCAAACGGCGAAGACACCTCGGTCGCGACGTTATCGTTAGCGAACTCCGCAAGGCGCGGTGTCGGCGCGGGCGGCGTCGCAATGAACGGTGGAAGAGAATCAGCTCTGGTTGCCATTTTTCCGACTCCGAAGCGGGGGGGCGCGGCGGCTCTCGATCGCCTCCGCGGACTTGGGCAGGACGATCGTCAGCACGCCCTTGTTGAACGTCGCTCTTGCCCGGTCCTGCTCAACGCCGCGCGGCAGCCCGATATGGCGCTCGAAGCGACCATAGCTCCGCTCCGAATAGCCACGCTCCTTGTCCTCGGTTTCGGAACGCTTCTCGCCGCTGATCGACAAGACATTGTCGTCGACGCTGATGTCGACGTCCTTCTCATCCATCCCGGGCAGTTCGGCGGTGACGCGGATCTCCTTGTCGGTCTCCGAAAGCTCGATCGTCGGCCACTCGAGGCTGCGACCCCAGCCGCTCGTAGCCGGTACGCCGAAGCCCCGGAAGACGTCGTCGAACAGGCGGTTCACGTCGCGGTGCAGGGACACAAGCGGGTGCTGCTGGTCGGACCTGTCGTCGCTCCGTTCTGGAGCGCGGCTCTCCTGCCGGCCCCAAGGAATGAGATCACGAATTGCCATGATGATTATCCTCCTTTCCTGGCAGGCGTTGGACATGGTCCGTCGGCCGCGCCGCCGAAGCGGCGCGCCGACGGAGCCACATCTATCGCGCGATCAGGCCGCTGCGCTGTTCTCGCCCTTGGGCGCTTCAAGCCGATCGCTGTCGCCGGTCCCGCCGGCGATCTCGATCTTGCGCGGTTTCATGGCCTCGGGGACGACGCGCTTCAGCGCGATCGACAGAAGGCCATTCTCGAACCGGGCGTCGCCGGCCTCGATGAAATCCGCCAGCTGGAAGCGCCGCTCGAACGAGCGGGCAGCGATGCCGCGGTGCAGATACTCGCCCTTCCCGTCATCCTCGGCGCGCTTGCCGGTGACGCTGAGCAGATTCTGCTGAGCGACGATCTCGATGTCCTCCGGGCGGAAGCCGGCCACCGCAAGCGTGATGCGGTAACTGTCCTCGCCTTCCTTGACGATATCGAAGGGAGGGTAGCCATCGTCGTCGCGGGCACCTGCCTCGAGCAGGTTGAACAGACGGTCGAAGCCGACCGTCGATCGCCGATACGGCGCAAAGTCGAAGTTGGTTCTCATCTCCAAATCCTCCTGTGAGCAATCTGGGCATGAGAAGCGTCGGAAACGGAGAGCCGACGCCCTCTATGTCCACCGGACCCGAACGGCGTCCGGCAATCGAAAAACTAGGAACGGCTCAAGAGGTTTCAAGTGGAAATTCGCGAATTCAGCGAAGCACTTCGCAAGCATCTCCGCCCTTGAAACGGGTGCGGGCGAATACAACATTAAGCCCGCGGACCGGGCCCCTCTGTCGACGGCGTTACGCCATCGTCATGTCGGACCGCATCGAGTGCGCTCGGTGCAGGATCGCGGGCTCCCACGTGGAGCCGGCCGAGTGCCTCATTGACATTGGAGCAATGGAGTGAGGCATGAACAGAATTTTCGAACCGAATACCTATCGGCCTTTCCCGTCGGCCCGGGCCACAACCACGGCCGTCTATGATGAAGGCCTACGCCGGCACATGCTCGGCGTCTATCGCAACATGGCGCTCGGCCTCGGCATTACGGCGCTGGTGGCATTCCTCGTCGCCAGCGTGCCGGCGCTGTACCAGCCAATCTTCGGCACGCCGCTTAAGTGGGTCGCGATCTTCGCGCCGCTGGCATTTGTCATGTTCTTCTCGTTCAGGGTCGAGCGCATGACGACAGGACAGGCGCGAACGGCGTTCTTCGCCTTTGCTGCGGTCATGGGCGTGTCGATGGCCAGTATCTTCCTGGTGTTCACGGGCACCAGCATTGCCCTGGCCTTCTTCAGCGCCGCGGCCGTGTTCGCCGCCATGAGCCTGTGGGGCTATACGACCAACGTCGACCTGTCGCGCTGGTCCACCTTCCTGATGGTTGGCCTGATCGGCGTCGTGATCGCGAGCATCGTCAACCTGTTCGTCGGCTCCTCGACGCTGCAGCTCGTTTTCTCGATTGTCGGCGTGCTCGTGTTCACCGGCCTGACGGCCTGGGACACGCAGCGCCTGAAGAGCGAATATCTGGCTTATGCCGGGTCGGAGCGAGCCGAAAAGCTGGCCGTGATGGGCGCGCTTTCGCTTTACCTGAACCTGGTGAACCTGTTCCAGCTGCTGCTCAGCCTATTCGGGCAGCGGGAGGAATGATAGGCTAAGACGAATCCATACAACCTTGCGCAGCGCCGACGTTCTGCCGCTTGGCGCTGCAATGTACAATCAGTGCTGGTGTCGATGGGCGTAAGTAGCTCGTGCAGGCGTCCCGACGTTGGTGCGTCTCGTCCGGGTTGCCGGAGACCATATCGACCGAAGTTAATTTTCTAGGGCTCGCATGGCGTCCATTACGACCGGATCCGCGAGGCCCTGCATTTCGACAAGCCGCCCGCTTTCCCTCACCAGACCGTGCCTACGCAAGCGCCGGCAAGCTGCTCGCTGGTATGGAGGCCAAGTTTGTCGAAATAGCCGTTCACGACGGCGGAGGTCTGCGTAGCCTTCGTGATGATCAGGCGGGCCTTTGCTCGCTGCGGGCAATACTCTGCATTGATCGAGTAGGAGCCAAGCCCCGCCGGCTCGCGCTCGCGTCCTCGGGCCATAGCGATGCAGTTGGCCAGCGGCATTGCGCCAAGCTGGCACGGCTTGAACAGGACGTTGTCCGGGTATCGGTAGCGTAGTTGCGTTAGCCCTAAAGCTTCTTAATGTGCGGGTTTGAGTGCTCGGCCAAGCCGAACCCGAGGTGAATATTGCGCCCCCCAGAGCCATGCGATCAGAGACGGTACCCACCGCGGCTTCGACCAGAGGAGCGGAAAGGAGCTTTCACGGGTGTCGCCTACTGGCTGGCGCCCCCCCCACGCCTGTGTCTGCTGGAGAAAGGGCGATGAAGCAAGCGAACACGGACGATGCGGCGTTCCGCAAGGTCGGAGCGGAAGCCGCCAGCAGCGTTTTCACCCGGTACGCTTTGCGGCTGCAACCGGATCCATCGCGGACCGTGCTGCGCCCCTTTCTGCCGGGCTATCCGCCCCCGTTCGAAGAACTGATGTCGCGTCCGAAACGCATTTTCGAGCGGATAGCTGCCCTCGATGAAATCGGGTCCCGTACGCTCCATCGTCAGGTGGTGGCGACAATGCGTGAGCGTCATCGCGACGTCGATGCCTTCTTTGCTGCTCAATTCGACGCAGCCCGATCTCAGTTCAACCTTCCAGCGCTCGATACGGAGCGAGCGGAACTGGTCGGTGCGTTCCTCAGCCAGGAGTATGCCTTCGAATCCGCGGCGCTGTTCAACCCGAGCGTCGTCCTGCATCCCGACCAGTCCGGGGTGAAGGCCGGAGCAGTGAGGTTGATCTTCTCGCTTCGCGGTATCGGCGAGGGCCATGTCTCGTCCGCTACCTTTCGCGTGGGCACCTGGTGCCCGGGTGGCGATCTCTCCATCGAGCCGCCGGTAGGGCATGGCATTGCACCGCGGATCGAGAGTGAGGACGGAGATGTCGTTCGCTTCTCCTGGCCTGATCTCACGGACGCTTCCGAGCCGGTGCTATTTCCTGTTACGGCCAGCCAGCGTCAGGGGATCGAGGACTTACGCCTCACACGGTTCCTCGAGGAGGATGGCACGGTCGAATACTACGCCACCTACACAGCCTTCAGTGGATCGAACGCGCGTTCGGAGATGCTGCGCGCCGCCACCTTCTCCTGTTTCGAGTTGCGGCCATTGAGTGGGATGTTTGCTCTCAACAAGGGCATGGCTCTGTTTCCGAGGCGGGTCGACGGGCGTTATATGATGCTGGCTCGGGCGGACAACGAGAGCATCTGGCTGTTGCGTTCTGACCATCTTTACCGCTGGGATGAAGGGCAGCGTGTCGTGTATCCACGATTCGAATGGGAGTTCGTTCAAATGGGCAATTGTGGCCCGCCGATCGAACTGGACGAGGGATGGCTGGTCTTGACGCATGGGGTCGGACCGGTACGTAGCTATTCCATCGGCGCCGTGCTGCTGGACAAGAAGGATCCCGCCCGCGTGCTCGCGCGGACACCAAAGCCGTTGCTGACGCCAAGCCCGCAGGAACGCGGCGGCTACGTTCCCAACGTGGTCTACAGTTGCGGCAGCTTGGTCCACGACGGCATGCTGCTGCTACCATATGCGGTTGCGGACCAATATACCGCCTTTGCGAGCGCGCCGATCTCCGATATCTTGTCCAATCTTCGATGATGGGAGCGCGCAACTGCGGATTGTAGGTTCGCGGACTGCCCCTTCCGTCGTCTTTGTACGATGGCCATCGACCCCCCCCCCACCGCCGAGGGAGCCAGCTTCGGCCGATCCGTTTCGGGTCGGGTGCACCAGAATCTCGTGCCTCCTTGTTCTATTCTTGCCCTCTTTGCCGGAACGATGGCACCGAAGTGGTATGGAACCAGCAAACCGCCGCAAGCAGGCTCGCCGACTGCCGCCGCGCAGCCGCAAGGGTGGACGGCCGACGCAGGAAGTCGCCGCACAGCTACTGGAGCATATTCTCGACGTCGCGCTGCAGGAGTTTATCCGCTACGGCCCAGATGGCACGAGCATGGAACGGGTGGCGGCGGCGGCGAATGTGTCGAAGCGCACACTCTACGGGCGCTTCGCGTCCAAGGACAACCTCGTTCTAGCAGCCGCCGACCGAGGCATGGCGAGACTGGCCCGACCGATCCTGAATACCGTACCGAAGGGATCGGTTCGGGAGCGGATACTTCACGTGACGCGGCAGATCCTGGACGTTTCTCTCACCGAATCTGTGCTCGGGCTGGAGACGCTGGCCGACTGGATCATCGATCGCGGACGGCATAAGGACGCCGATCCAGCTCTTTTAGGAATCGATGCTGGAATGAAGATTCTCGAATCGATCCTGACCGAGGAGGTGGAAGAGCTGGAGGAACGTGCCTTCCTGGCAAAGCATCTCTACTACGCACTCGTCACGATCCCGCGAATGCGGATCCTGCGACTGGGCGATCTTGCCGACACGCCGATCAGCAAGGACGAGTATGCGCGGCGGACACTGTCCCTGCTGTCGCGCGGCATAGCTGCCCTCGCGGACTGAGGGCTGTCGCGATCAGGCCTCACTCGCAACAGGGCTTGCCTCACCCACGCAACGTTCGTAAATGTAGACTCCTGAGTACCGTAAGGGCGGGGCTTTGCTGGCGTGGGATGCGGAGGACCACTTCTGGTCACATCATCAGAAAACGGAGCCGCGGCATCCGCTACCCATAACTCCGACCTTAGAGCGGTTCGGCCGTCGCATAATGCGGACGACCGCGTAGCAGGGCGATATTCCGTCCCGCCGGCTCGTGTATGAGCATTGCCGACTACAAAATCAGCAATGAGACAGCGCGGCTCAGCGGAGATTGGACCACCGCCACTCTCGGCGTCATTCCGTGCCGAATAGAGCAAGAGCATTGTCTGGCTTCGCGGCTTGATCTTTCCGGTCTCGGCCGGATCGACACCGCGGGTGCATATGCGGCGCTTCGACTCCTGACGCGCGATGCGCGTGTCCATTTCGATGGGGGAAGCCGCGATGATTTTCTACGCCTCGCAGCACTGATAGGCGATGCCGAACCTGGGCGGGATCCCCTGAGGCGACGCCCGCGATCCATGCGCTGGGTGTTCGATGCGATCGGCTTTGGCGTCGCGCAAGCTGCGAGCGAACTTTGGAAAGGGCAGATATTCGTTGGCCGCATGACCGTGGCTCTCGTTCGTGTCGCGATCCATCCCGGTCGCCTGCGCCTGGTGCCCGTCCTTGCGACGTTGGAGCACGCCGGCCTCGGCGCCATACCGATCGTCCTTTTCCTCAACTTCTTCGTGGGTGCTGTTCTGGCGCTGGTCTGTTCGACCATGCTGCAGATGCTCAGCGCCAATGCCTATGTCGTCGAACTCGTCGGTATCGGCGTGCTGCGCGAGTTCGGAGCTTTGTTCGCCGCCATCGTATTCGCCGGACGCTCGGCGTCGGCCTTTGCGGCGCAGATCGGCGCAATGCGGATGAATCAGGAAGTCGATGCAATGCAGGTGATGGGCATCGAGCGCTACGAGGCGCTCGTCGTGCCGCGCATATTGGCGGCGGTGATCGCGCTACCCATACTCACCTTCGTCGGCGATCTCGGGGGGCTGGCCGGCGGTATGCTGGTCGCATGGCCGTTGATGGGGATCGACCCCGACTTCTTTCTTGAGCGGCTCGTCGACATGGTCGGCACTAAGCATTTCTGGCTCGGCATGGCCAAGGCGCCCTATTTCGCGCTTGTCGTTGCCGCAACCGGATGTCGGCACGGCCTCGATGTAGGCGGTGACGTCGAAAGCCTCGGCGCTCGTGTCACGACCGCTGTGGTGCAATCGATCTTCCTCATCATCATGTTCGACGCGATCTTCGCGCTCCTCTATTGGCAGCTCGGCCTGTGAGCGAGGATGGGCCCGCCATTCGCGTCAGCGGCCTCCGCACGGCTTTCGGCGACAAGGTGATCCACGACGGCGTGGATCTGGAGGTGAGACGCGGCGAGATTCTGGGACTGATCGGCGGGTCGGGGAGCGGCAAATCGGTACTGCTCCACACCATTCTTGGCCTCAATCGACCGGCGGCCGGCCGGATCGAACTGCTCGGCCGTGACCTGGCAGAGGCCGGGCACAGCGGGATTGCCCAGCGCATCGGCATGCTTTTCCAGAATGGCGCGTTGTTTTCGTCGCTGACGGTTCAGGAGAATGTGGAAACGCCTTTCCTGGAGCATCTGGAGTTACCCTATCCGTTCGTGCGTGATCTGGCTGCGCTCAAGATCAGGCTTGCGGGGCTGAACGACGATGCCGGCCCGAAACGGCCTTCGGCGCTCTCGGGGGGCATGCGGCGGCGCGCAGGATTGGCCCGCGCGATCGCGCTCGATCCGGAGATCCTGTTTCTGGACGAACCCACCGCGGGGCTCGATCCGATTTCTGCCGCGGCTTTCGATGAGCTGATTCTCAAGCTGCACGAGGCGCTGGGTCTGACCGTTCTGATGATCACCCATGATCTTGACGCCCTCTATGCGGTGACAGACCGGGTTGCGGTGCTGGCCGATCAGAAGGTCGTGGCCGTCGCCCCCGTCGCCGAACTCGAGCGTTCCGAGCATCCCTGGATCAAAGAATATCTCGGCGGACCGCGGGGACGCGCGGCACGGAAAGGCGTTCATTGATGGAGCGTCATGCGAACTATTTCCTGATCGGCATCCTCACGACCCTGCTGGTGATTGGCGGGCTGGTGTTCGTCGTCTGGCTGGGTGGATCGGGCGTCAGCCGCGAGACCGACGATTACCAGGTGCTGTTCCAAGGACCCGTTCGTGGCCTCGGCGAGGGCGGCGACGTCCAGTTCAACGGAATAAAGGTAGGCGAGATCAAGCGCGTCCGCCTGGCGCCTGGAGACAGCAGCAAGATCCTGGTCGACATTCGCGTCGGCCACGACACTCCGGTCCGCGACGATTCGCTTGCCAGCACCGAGCTTCAGGGCATTTCCGGCGTCAACGCGCTGCAAATCAGTGCCGGCACGCCAACACGTCCGCTGCTTAAGACGGTATCGAAGGACGATCCTCCGCTGATCAGGAGCAAGCCGCGGGCATCGGCTTCGATCATGGATGGCGGGGGGCAGGTGCTCGAGCGGATCAACAATCTGCTCTCGGACAGGAACATCGACAATATCACCGCCGTCATTGCCGATTTACGTGCGACATCCGGCAAGCTCGCCCAGAATCGCCATACATTCGATCGCGCAGCCTCTGCGGTCGCCAAGCTCGATCGTTCGATGGACGATGTGCAGGTCGCCGTCGCGAACATCCGCGGAATCGTAAACGGCGATGGCCGTCGCACTTTCGCCAACGCCGCCGATGCCATGGAAGAGCTGAAGGTGACGATTGCCGAAGCGCGCGGCGCGGTTGCCGATATCTCGAATTCAGCCGGCAAGGTCGGCAGCGATACGCTTCCCGCGGCCGGCGCCGCGATGCACTCGCTGGAGGATGCAGCGGATGAACTCAAGGAGGTGATCCGCCAGATCAGACAGGATCCGCGCGCCACGCTCACGCGCGGGAGCGGCAAGGAAAGGAAAGTTGAGCCATGACAGCACGCCGTCTTCATTGGCTCCTGCTTCCAGCGCTCGCACTCGTCCTGTCCGGCTGCGTGGGCGGCTTGCTCGGCGGAGGCAAGCCTGATCGGCTATATCGGTTCGGCGCATCTCAAACCGCCCTCGAAGCGCCTGGACCAGTCGCGGGACCCCTATATCGCGTTCGTCTTCCCACACCGACCTTCCCGGCGGAGGTGGCAGACCAGCGCATTCTCACGGTGGAACAGGCTCAGGCGTCCTATATCAAGGGCGCTCGCTGGGTGAGCGCGGCGCCGATGCTGTATGGCGCTGCACTGGCAGCGGCGCTGCGCAGGCAAGAAGCCGGGATCGAAATCGTCGATAAGCGCCGCCCTGATGCCGATCATCTGCTGTATGTACGGATCCAGCGTTTCGAGGCGCGCTACGACAAGGGTGCGAAGGAGCCTCCTGTGATTCAAGTCGAGGGGGAAGCATCGCTCTTCGATAAAGATGGGAAACAGGTCGCCGCCTGGCTTCTGGCGGATCAGGAACCGGCTGTCGAAAATCGGATGGGCGCGATTGTTGCTGCTTTCGATCGCGCGGTCGCGCGCCAATCGGCGGTGTTGGCAAGGTGGGCGGTCACTGCGCTGAAGTGCTCAGAACGTTGCGGTTGAGCCCGGAGCGTATAGGGGCATGGTCGACGTTGACACGCGGATGCGAGAGCTTGAACATCGGTTCAGGAACATTCTCACTATCGCTCGATCCCTCGTGAGCCAGAGCTTGCGGTCCGCCAAGTCACTCGATGAAGCCAGGGCAACGATCGACCAACGGTTGGAGGCGCTTGGCGGCGCAACCGAGCAGCTTCTTCGCCACGATTGGAAAGCTGCACCGCTAAGGGAGGTGGCGCAGAATGCACTCGCTCATTTCACTCTCTACAAGGACAAGGTGAGGTTCGATGGCCCGCTAGTGGCAGTCGGCCCGCATGCTGCAATGACGCTGACACTCGCGTTCCACGAGTTGATGACCAACGCGATCAAATATGGGGCGCTGTCTAGCATGGCCGGTGCGATCGATCTGACCTGGAAGGAGATCGGCTCGGACGACCGTGCCGAGGTGTGGCTCCGCTGGCTTGAACACGGCGGTCCCCCCGTCGTGAAACCCGAGCGAGAGGGCTTCGGAACCCGGCTAACATGTACGGCAACCGGCCGCAGCTTGCAGGGTGCGGCCCAGTTAGACTTTGAGCCGTCGGGGGTCGTGTGGACCCTGCGCGCGCCACTCGCTGCCATTCATCTCTAGAAAGGGCGGAGGTCAGTAGCGGAGCGGGCTCGCGAAGTTGTTGGGTTAAACCGGCTCCACAGCTAGGCAACGGGTAAGTGTATCGGGACAATTATCGTCCGCGGGCACAAAACCTGTGCGACGAAATCACAGCATCGGCATGGCGTGAGCCCGGGCTGGAGACTTTAGAGCCTAGGATGCTTCTTTCGCAGGTGTCCTGGTCGTGCAAGCGCGCCGGGCGCACAGTGCCTCGCATCGCCGATCACTTCAACCAGCGCATTCGTGTCCGCCTCAACTGTCCTCTGAGTACCGGCTTTCGCTCCCGTGTGCCCAAGACCGTGTTGCCGGTGCTCTAAGCCAAATGAGCGTTCACCCACTGGCTGCTCGCATTCGTCTCATAACCGATCATCGCCAAGTTCCTAGCGCTTGGGGCGGCGAGATCCCTTGAACGTCGGGGAACATGGGAACAACGGAACAACAGGCTGTGGTCGGGGAACGTTGAAACAGCTGTCCCAGCTCTGACTCGCGCGCATCCATCAACTGGCAGGGCGCCGAAGAGGGACGGGTGTACGGGAGCCACTTTTCGTTGCCTTAGGCGCAGCGTTTCGCACCCACCACGGCGAGCATTTCCAGCTAGGTCCAAGTTGGGGCAGCCCTTAGGGGCGGTAGTGTAGCCAAACTGACCGTGAGCGTGATCGCAAGTCCGGCTAAGCGACTCTGTAAGGCTGCGGGGAGGGTGAGGCTGCTGACCTGTTGAAAGTTTGCCTTCTTGATCGTTTTGCTTCGCTTCCGCTCCAATGCCACATCAAGGCTGGGTTCCGAAGTCTAGTCCAGAACCGGTGTCGTTCGCAGGATCGAGCGAGTAGCACGATGCCAACGAGATCACGAGCGCAGCGCCAGTTTGCGATAGGAAGTTCCCCTCCGTACGAGCGGCACTTCACCGGACCAGGGCTACTCCGATACGGAAACGCGTCATTCGGCGATTGTAATCAAGCAGGTTCTCACCGTAGCCGATGAAGCTCTGGCCGAACAGGTATACCGCCGGCAAGCCTTCATATATCCGTGGTAGCGGGTAGGAGAGATCGGCGCTCAGAGCGCCCTTGCCGCTGCCGAAGTTGAACCGGGTCGAGGTCGACAGGCGGAGCCCGTCATCCTCCCCGATCTCCACGGAAAGGCCGGTGTTTCCCCGATAACGCCGGATGTCGGGATTGTCCGACAGGTCGCCTACGAAAGCTGAGAGGCGGGGCGCGACCACCAGACGATAAGCTCCGCCGAGCGGGATCGCCGCCGCCGGCGCCACATAGATCGCGTTGAGGCTGCGCGACGCTTCCCCGTCACGACCGTTGGATTCGTGGGCAATGCCTGCTTGCAGGCTGAGGGACGTGCCGTTCGCCAGTGTCGCCGAGGGGGTGAGATAGAAGAGCTCCGGCTGAAAGTCGATGTTGCGAAACGGAGATGACTCCGCGCCTAGATCCCAGAACATTCGCTGAGTGTAGCCGAAATGCAGACCCTCCTGCGCGTCGCCCGGCGACGATGCACTCGTCACGCCCAACAGCCGGTACTTGAAACTGATCTGAAGGCGTGCCTCGCTGTTGGTACCTGGCCCATAGACGGCATAGATGGGTTGGTAGGCGCCGAGGTTGCGGAGGAACGGATTGCCGGCCGAGCGATCGGCGGGTGCCGACGCGGCGAGAGGCCGGGGAATGTCGCGCTCCGCAGGCATAGATTCGGGCGCGGTCTCGCCGGCGGACGGCAGCGGTGGAGTCCGATCTGCAAGCACGACCTGCTGAACCGTCAAGGCCGGCACGGACAATGTGCTGCCGTCTAGCGACGACGTTATGGCACCGCGCAACCGGTAGCGGGCACGTGCGAAGCCGCCGCCCGGCACCGTGGTATTGGCCGGCGTTGCCGCGTCGCGTTCCAGCCATACGCTGTGCTCCGTAACCCGATCGCTCAGCCGAGCCGCGACCCGATCGGTCAGATGAATCGTCGCCGGGTTTGCTCCATCGTTGAGCAGGCGCAGGTCGACGACCACCGATCCGTCCGCCTCACGCCGGCCCGCGTCGACGATGACGATCTCGACCGGCTCGGCTGCGGTTGCCGCACTGACGGACCGGGCGGCAAGGCCTGTGAGCAGCGCCAGGGAGATCACGGCGTTCATGCGAGAAGATGCTGCCCGCTGTCGACCGGGATGACTGTGCCGGTGATCCGCCGAGCCGCATCGCTCACCAGAAAGGCGGCCAGAGCCCCAACATCCGCGATGTCGACCAGTTCGCGGGTTGGCACCAGAGATGCGGCTCGTTCGAGCAACTCGTCGAAGCGGTCGATGCCGCTGGCCGCACGTGTGGCGATCGGGCCCGGCGAAATAGCATGCACACGGATGTTCCTGGGGCCGAGTTCCGCAGCGATATAGCGGGTAGCACTTTCAAGTGCCGCCTTCACCGGCCCCATCAGGTTATAATGCGCCACCACCCGCTCGGAGCCGTAGAAGGTGACGCATAGCAGGCAGCCGCCATCGTTCATCAGCGGCTCAGCCAGCTTCGCCATGCGCAAAAAGCTGTGACAGGAGACGTCCATCGCGAGGGCGAAGCCCTCAGCCGAGCAGTCGACGACGCGGCCATGCAACTCCTCGCGCGGGGCGAAGGCGATGGAGTGGAGCAGGAAATCGAGCCCGCCCCACTCGGTTCGCACGCGATCGAACAGCGCTTCGGTTTGTCCAGGGACCCGCACATCGCACGGCGCCGTCCATTCGACGCCAAGGCGATCCGCGACGGGCTCCACCCACCTTTCCGCCTTGTCGTTGAGGTAAGTGGCGGCCAGCCGTGCACCGCAATGAGCAAAGGCTTCGGCGCAGCCTGCGGCAATGCTATTCTGGTTCGCGATGCCGACGATCAGGCCGCGCTTTCCTTCCAGGTCCACGAGGGGCCTCACGCGGCTTCTCCGATCAGGGAGAGGGTATGGAGGGCGATCATCAGTTCCTCGTCGGTTGGAACGATGCGAACGGTGACGGCGCTCGACGGAAGGCTGATGCGCGGGGCATCGGATGCGTTTGCGATCTCGTCGATCTCAGTACCGAGCCATGCCAGGCGCTGGCATATGCGGCTGCGGACCTCGGCGTGGTTCTCGCCGATGCCGGCGGTGAAGACGAAGCCATCGATGCCGCCGAGCGATGAGGCAAGCGCGCCGGCTTCACGCGCGACCCGCCAGGCGAACAGGTCGATGGCCTCTTCCGCCTCGGGCGAGCCATCAGCAGACAGCGTGCGCATGTCGCTCGAGATGCCGGACACGCCGAGCAGGCCCGAACGGTGATATAGCAGGTCTTCGACAGCGGCTGCGTCCATGTCCATCTGCATCAGCAGGTGGAGGACGACGCCCGGATCCAGGTTACCGCAACGCGTACCCATCATAAGCCCGTCGAGGGCAGTGAAGCCCATGGTCGTATCGACACTCTTGCCGCCGTGCATCGCGCACAGGCTTGCGCCGTTACCTAGGTGCGCGACGATCGTCCGACCGCTCGCAAGCACGGGATCCACCTCCGCCAGGCGCCGCGCGACATACTCGTAGGACAGACCATGGAAGCCGTAGCGGCGAATGCCCTGATCGTGCAACGCCCGGGGGATGGCGAAACGCGTCGCCAGCGTGGGCATGTCGTGGTGGAAGGCGGTATCGAAGCACGCGACCTGCTTCAGCTTGGGGGCGAGCCGCCAGAGGGCGCGGATTGCGGCAAGGTTGTGCGGCTGGTGCAGCGGCGCGAGCGGACACAGCCGGTCGAGTGCGTCGAGCAGTGTCTCGTCCACCAGATGCGGCGCGGCAAACGCGATGCCGCCATGAACGACCCGGTGGCCGACCGCGCTCACCTGTGATGCGTCGGGGTGGACGTCGCCGTTGAACAAATCCTCAAGAAGGTCGTCATGGGTCAGATCCCGGCCGTCGGGCCATTCGCGCTCATGGAGTAGCTCGCCTCCCGCATCATGTGCCACTAGCCGGGGTGCGATGCCGATCTTCTCGATCTTGCCGCGGGACAGCAGCGCGGGCTCCGCTACGCCGTCGGCAGTGTACAGCGCGAACTTGATGCTGGACGAACCCGCGTTCAGGCTTGCGACGGCGGTCATGCCGTGTGGCTTTGGCGAAGGCCCGGAGCTGCCTTGGTTCCGGCCCGCGCCAGCAGCACGGCCACGGCGCAGGAGGCGAGCCGCGTGCGCAGGCTGTCGGAGCGGCTGGTGAGGATGATCGGCACCCGCGCGCCCAGCACCACGCCGGCCCCGTCAGCGCTTCCCAGGAAGGTCAGTTGCTTGGCCAGCATGTTGCCCGCCTCAATGTTGGGCACGACCAATATCTCGGCCTTGCCCGCGACCGGGGACACGATGCCCTTTTCCGCAGCGGCGCCGGCATCGATGGCATTGTCGAAGGCGAGGGGGCCGTCGAGGACACCGCCGGTGATCTGGCCGCGATCCGCCATCTTGCACAGCGCCGCCGCATCGAGGGTTGAGGGCATGTCTGGATTGACCGTCTCGACTGCTGCCAGGATTGCAACCTTTGGTTCTTCCATGCCGATGACATGGCCAAGGTCGATGGCGTTGCGGATGATGTCCGCCTTCTCCTGAAGCGTCGGCGCGATGTTGATCGCGGCGTCGGTAATGATGAGCGGCGTGGGGTGGCCGGGCACGTCCATGATGTAGGCATGGCTGATCCGTCGTTCGGTCCGGAGCCCTGATCCCTTGGTGACGACCGCGCCCATCAATTCATCGGTGTGAAGAGACCCCTTCATCAGCAGCCGGGCTTCCCCCGCATGGACAAGCGCCACCGACTTCGCAGCGGCGTCGTGGCTGTGATCGGAGGGGACCAGGCGATAGGGGGCGATGTCCTTGCCCGCCGCCTCGGCGGCGTTGCGGATGCGCTGTACCGGCCCGACGAGGATCGGCACGATCAGCCCGGCCTCGGCGGCCTCGATCGCGGCGATCAGCGCCGCTTCGCTGCACGGATGGGCGACTGCCGTCGGCACCGGATCGCCACCGGACGTGGCGTCGATCAGGCGGCGATAATTGTCGTGATCCTTGATGCGGACCTCGGGAAGCGGCGATCGAGGACGACGCACCTTCTCGCGCGGTGCCTTCACCTCGGCACGGCCGGTGATGACCTCCTCGCCAGCCTGATTGACGCAGCGGCAGTCGAGCACGACCACTCCGTGCTCGGGCCGCTTCTCGACGACTTCGACCGTGGCGGTGATCGTGTCGCCGATCCCGACGGGGCGAGTGAAGCGCAGCGACTGGCTGAGGTAGATGGCGCCGGGCCCCGGCAACTCGGTGCCGAGTACGGCCGAGATCAGCCCGCCGCCCCACATCCCATGCGCGATGACCCGTTGGAAGATGTCGTTCGCGGCATATTCCTCGTCCAGGTGCGCTGGGTTCACGTCGCCGGAAACGAGCGCGAACAACTTGATGTCGTCCTCGCTGAGCGTGCGCGTCACGCTCGCTGTGTCTCCCGGCTGGAGCTCGTCGAACGTTCGGTTCTCGATCATTTCGACCACAAGATCACCTTTCGAGGACGTGAAGGCCAGGCGGAGATCGCCCGCAGCCGGGAACCGTTGTCCCCTGCATCTCCTGCGCAGCGATCCGCGACCGTTCGCGGTCTCGCCAACGTGGCTGCCCAGCCACTCTCCCCAACCGAGGGACGGCACCCTCACCGGCGGCGGCGGGCTCCAGCCCGTCCTTCGAACTGAAGAGCTTGCAAGGCCGCTCATGCGTCTCTTTTCCGGGCAACTGCGCCTCAACATCACGCCTGTCGGACAGATGGATTGACAGCACTTCAGGTGGACAGGCCGGTTCCGCTGGATCAGGCCGGGCATGAAGCCGGTTGGCGCTGACCGGGCGCTTGCTGGCGGCGGTTGCCATGGCATTACCCCTGCCGCCGGCAGGGTATCGCCGAGGCAACAGCCCGTCGCCCCCGGTTCAGGGTTGAAGCGGGACCACTTGTTCGCTCTTCCAGCGGTGTCGTCACGATGATCCTCCGCGGCACAGCACAGTGCCACCGCCATGAATATGCGAGTTACGGTACTTTGCAGTCTACATACATAGGCCTCAGCATCGCTTGCAAGCCCGATTGCGAATGCGCGTGAAAGTCGACCGACTGTCACTCGGCTAGAAAGGGTATGCCGTGCGAGAGCAGGGAGAGGGTGCGCTCCGCGTACCTGCCCTTGCATTCGGGCGTGTCGGAGAGATCGCCCAGCCGCAGGATCCGCATCCGCGGAATCGTGACGAGCGCATCATAGACATGCCGTGCCATGAACGCGCGTTCTTCCGGATCCTCGACCACCTCCGTCAGGATCGCCTCCAGCATCTTTACGCCCGCGTCATATCCGAGCGGCGAGGCATCGGCGTCCTTGTGCAGCCCGTTGTCCACAATCCATTCGATCAGCGTCTCAAGCCCGAGCACATACTCGGTCAGCGACACGTCCAGAATACAGCGCGTCACGTACAGAATCTTCTTGCGAACCGATCCCTGTGGTTCCCCATCGGCTATCGGTTTGGCGAGCTTGGCGAGACCATGATTTGTAGTCGCGAGCACGAGACCGTTTTTGGATTTGAAGCGTCCGTATAACGTTCGCTTCGAGACCTTCGCCGCAACCGCCACCCGCTCCATGCTGACGCCGTCGACACCGAACGCGACGAACTCGGCGAAAGCCGTTTCCAGGATATGCTCGCCAAGATGAGCTGCGACATCTTGCGTCGGTCGCCCCCCTTGGGGCTGCGCGGAAGGAGGATGCCGCGCTTGACTGGTGTGGTCGAAGTCATCTGCCGGTGCGTGCCACCTGCGTCGTGGAACGAACAGGAAAATCGATCACCGGCAGGAAGAACGAAACCCTACCGTTTACATATTGCACATGCGAAGGTAGGTGAAAGAGGTCGAAGACGCCACGGTCGTTGGTGCCAGGGCGCGAATGTAACAGGGAAGGCACGATGGCTGCGGACAGGCGGTTTGCAAGCGCAGCGGGCGGACCGCGCTGCTGCCTGGTCCTTGCAGGAGTGGGCGCGCTCTCCCTCACGGCCTGTAGTTTTGCCCCGCGGTATGAGCGGCCGGAGATGCCAGTGCCGGCCCAGTTCGTCCCCGAGGTTTCCGATGCCGCGACCATCGCCGCGCTCGGCTGGCGCGAGTTCTTCCGCGAGCCCGAGCTCCAAAAGCTGATCGACGAAGCGCTTGTCCACAACCGGGACGTGCACATCGCGGCCGCTCGCGTAGCGGAGGCACGGGCGAGCTGGCGGATCGAAGGCGCGGCGCTCTACCCGCAACTCGACGCGGTGGGCACGGGAACGCGCGGCCGCTCGATCTTCAACCTGCCGGGCGTCGGCACCCAGACCATCGACCTGCGGCAGTGGAGCGCCCAGCTCAACGCCGGCTGGGAGGTCGATTTCTGGGGGCGCCTGCGCAACTTACGCGATGCGGCGCGCGAACAGTATCTGGCGAGCGAGGAAGCGCGCCGCGCGGTGGCCACCGATCTCGTCGCGCAGGTCGCCAACGGCTATCTGCTGGAACGCGAATATGAGGAGCGGGCCGCGCTCGCCCGCCGGACGATCGAGACCCGGCGCGAGGCGCTGCGTATCGCGCGCCGGCGTTTCGAGGTGGGATCTGGCTCCAAGCTGGACATGAGCCAGGCGCAGCTGCTGCTCGGACAGTCGGAGACGGCGCTGCATACCATCGAGCAGGATCGGGGGGTCAACCGCAACGCGCTGGCGCTGCTTGTCGGGCGGCCGGTCGAGATCGGACCGGGGACGCTGCGGTTGGCGGAACAGGGGCCGGCGATGACGCTGCCGCCGGGACTGCCGTCGAACCTCCTCATCCACCGTCCGGATATCGTTGCGGCCGAATACCGGCTGCGGGCGGCGAATGCCAATATTGGTGCCGCGCGCGCGGCCTTCCTGCCCAACATCAACCTGTCCGGCGCCTATGGCACGGCCAGCGATGCGCTGGACAAGCTGTTTGCCGACGGCACGGAGGCGTGGACCTTCACGCCTACCATTACCCTGCCGCTGTTCAACGCTGGCAGGCTTGCTGCTAACCTCGACGTGGCGGAAGCGCGGCGTGATATCGCCGTCGCCGAGTATGAGCAGACAATCCAGCGCGCATTTCGCGACGTGTCGGACGCGCTCGTCCGGCGGCGCCAGATCGGCTTGCAGATCGAAAGCACCCGCTCGATGCTGGAAGCGCTTGCCGAGCGTGCGCGCCTGGCCGAGTTGCGGGTGCAGAATGGCCGCGCGGCATCGATCGAGGTTCTCGACGCGCAGCGCGACCTGTTCGACACCGAGCAGGCACTGATCCAGCTGCGCCGCGCCGAGTTGGCGAGCGTGGTCGCACTCTATTCCGCCCTGGGCGGCGGCTTTCCCGCCAGCACGATCTATCGCGAGGACCCGGCACGATGAAGATGCCCGACAGGAAATGGCTCGTCCGCGGCGGGGTCGTGCTTGCCGCGGTCGCGGTTGCCCTCCTTCTCTGGACGTTGCTCAAGCCGTCCGATCTGCCGGAGGGCATCGAGGGCGGGAATGGAAGGATCGAGGCGACGGAGATTGACGTCTCGGCAAAGACTCCCGGCCGCATCCGGGACATCCTGGTGGAGGAAGGCTCGTTCGTGAAAGCGGGGCAGGTCGTCGCGCGCATTGACACCGATGTGCTGGAAGCGCAGCGCTCTGAAGCGGTCGCGCAACTCGCCCAGGCCACCGCCTCAGTCGAGACGGCCCAGACCCAGGTCGCGCAGCGCCAGAGCGAACGCGCCGCCGCGCTCGCAGCAGTGCGCCAGCGCGAGGCCGAACTGAACGCAGCCCGGCGGCGGTTCCGTCGCTCAGAGACGCTTGCCCGCGAAGGCGCCACGCCCGCGCAGGAGCGCGACGACGATCAGGCGCAGGTGGAAGGTGCGACGGCTGCGGTTGAGGCCGCGCGCGCCCAACTTGCTGCTGTGGATGCCACCATCGCCACCGCGCGCAGCCAGGTCGTCGGCGCTCGCTCCAACGTCGATGCCGCCCGCGCGACGATCGAGCGGATCGAGGCCGACATCCGCGACAGCGCATTGCGCGCGCCGCGCGGTGGCCGCGTCCAGTTCCGCGTGGCGCAGCCCGGCGAGGTTGTCGCCGGCGGCGGACGGGTGCTCAACCTGATCGACCTGTCGGACGTCTATATGACCTTCTTCCTGCCGACGACCGCGGCGGGCCGGGTAGCGCTCGGCTCGGAGGTACGGATCGTGCTCGATGCGATGCCTGACGTGGTCATCCCCGCCAAGGTCTCGTTCGTCGCCGACGTGGCGCAGTTCACGCCCAAGACGGTGGAAACGGAGAGCGAGCGCGAGAAGCTGATGTTCCGCGTGCGTGCGCGGATCGACCCCGCGCTCCTCCAGCGCAATCTGCGCCAGGTGAAGACCGGGCTTCCCGGCATGGCCTATGTCCGCACCGATCCGAGCGTGCCATGGCCCGAGGATCTGACGCGGCCGCGGCAGCGCTGAGCGCTCCGGTGGCCGAGGACAGCGAAACGGGACAGGCTCGCCGCGACGATGTCGTCGCGCGGCTTGCCGGCGTCGGCCTGAGCTATGGCAAGACCCGCGCGCTCGACGGGATCGACCTCGACATTCCCGCCGGGCGCATGGTCGCGCTGATCGGTCCGGACGGCGTCGGCAAGTCGAGTCTCTTCTCGCTGATCGCCGGCGCGCGCGCGGTGCAGGAGGGCAGGGTGGAGGTGCTGGGAGGCGACATGGCGGAGCGGCAGCACCGAGAAACCGCCGGGCCGCGCATCGCCTACATGCCGCAGGGCCTCGGCAAGAACCTCTATCCCACGCTGTCGATCGACGAGAACCTCGCTTTCTTCGGCAGGCTGTTCGGCCAGGATGCCGAAGAGCGCGAACGGCGCATCGCCGATCTGACCGAAAGCACGGGGCTCGCTCCCTTCCGCGACCGGCCCGCCGGCAAGCTTTCCGGCGGCATGAAGCAGAAGCTGGGCCTGTGCTGCGCGCTGATCCACGATCCCGACTTCCTCCTTCTCGATGAGCCGACGACTGGCGTCGATCCGCTCTCGCGCGCGCAGTTCTGGGACTTGATCGACCGTATCCGCGCCGATCGCCCGCACATGAGCGTGCTGGTCGCCACCGCCTACATGGAGGAGGCGGCGCGCTTTGACTGGCTGGTGGCGATGGATGCCGGCAAGGTACTCGCCACCGGAACGCCCGACGAGCTTTACGAGCGCACGGGCAAGGACAATCTGGAGGAAGCGTTCATCGCCCTCCTGCCGGAAGAGCTGCGGCGCGGACACGAGCCGGTTACGATCCCGGAGCGCGCCGATGCCGAGGGCGAGGTGGCGATCGAGGCCAAGGGCCTCACCATGCGCTTCGGCGACTTCACGGCCGTCGACCATGTCGATTTCCGGATCGAGCGCGGCGAGATCTTCGGCTTCCTCGGCTCCAACGGCTGCGGCAAGTCGACGACGATGAAGATGCTGACCGGGCTGCTCAAGGCCAGCGAAGGTGAGGCTTGGCTGTTCGGCCAGGCGGTCGAGGACGACGACATGGCGACGCGGCACCGCGTCGGCTATATGAGCCAGGCATTCTCGCTCTATTCCGAACTGACCGTCCGGCAGAACCTGGAACTGCACGCGAAGCTGTTCAGCGTGCCCGAAGACGAGGCGCCCGCCCGAATCGACGAGATGGCAGAGCGCTTCGGCCTCACCGGCATCATGGACGCGTTGCCCGACGCGCTGCCGCTCGGCCAGCGCCAGCGGCTCAGCCTTGCCGTGGCCATGGTCCACAAGCCCGAGATGCTGATCCTCGACGAGCCGACATCGGGCGTCGATCCGATCGCGCGCGACCAGTTCTGGCAGATGATGATCGACCTGTCGCGAAACGACCGGGTGACGATCTTCGTCTCCACCCATTTCATGAACGAGGCGGAACGCTGCGATCGCATCTCGCTGATGCATGCCGGCAAGGTGCTGGTCAGCGACACGCCGCGCGCGATCGCCGAGAATAAGGGCGACGGCAGCCTGGAACAGGCGTTCATCGCCTACCTGCGCGAAGCATCGGGCGAAGACGAAAACGCCACTGATGCGTCCTCTCCGCAGGCGCCGGAAGGCGAGGAAGCGCAGGAGGACACCTCGGGCTTCTTCAGCATCCGCCGCATGATGGCGTATGCCCGGCTCGAGGCGCTGCAACTGCGGCGCGATCCGATCCGGGCGACGCTGGCACTGGTCGGCAGCGTGCTGCTCATGTTCATCATGGGCTTCGGCATCAGCATGGACGCGGAGGATCTGCCCTTCGCCGTGCTCGACCGCGACGGGACCACCGTCAGCGAGAATTACGTTCTGAACCTGTCGGGGTCGCGTTACTTCATCGAGCGGCCACCGATCACCGACTACGGCCAGCTCGACAGGCGCATGCGCGAGGGCGAGCTCAGCTTCGCGATCGAGCTCCCGCCCGGGTTCGGCCGCGACGTGCGGCGCGGCAGGCCGGTGAAGATCGGCGTCTGGCTGGATGGCGCGATGCCGCAGCGGGCGGAAACCGTGCGCGGCTATGTGCAGGCGATGCATGCGCAGTGGATGACCGAGATGGCCGCGGCCGAGATGGGCCAGCAACAGACCGCGGGTCTCGTCGATATCGAGCTGCGCTACCGCTACAATCCGGATGTCGAGAGCCTGGTGGCGATCGTGCCGGCGGTGATCCCGATCCTGTTGCTGATGTTCCCGGCGATCCTGACCGCGCTTAGCGTCGTTCGGGAAAAGGAGCTGGGCTCGATCATCAACTTCTACGTCTCGCCGATCGGGCGGTTCGAGTTCCTGCTCGGCAAGCAGCTTCCCTATGCGGCGCTGGCGATGGTCAACTACGTGCTGCTCGTCGTCATGGCGGTCACGATCTTCGCGGTGCCCCTGACGGGCAACATCCTGGTGATGACGATCGCCGCACTTTTCTATGTGCTGTTCTCGACCGGCATGGGCCTGTTCATCTCCACCTTCATGAAGAGCCAAGTCGCCGCGCTGTTCGCTACCGCCATGGGGACCATCCTGCCGGCCGTGCAGTTCGCTGGCCTGACCAACCCCGTCTCCTCGCTTGAGGGCATGGGCGCGGTGATCGGGGAGGTGTTCCCGGCGGCGCACTTCGTCACCATCTGCCGGGGCGTCTTCTCGAAGGGCCTGGGCTTCGCCGATCTCGGCCAGCCGTTGCTGATCCTGATCGCCGCCTACCCGGTCATCATGGCGTTGTGCGCCCTGCTGCTGAAGAAGCAGGAGACCTGACGATGCGCGCTGCCGCCAACGTCCTCTGGCTCGGCATCAAGGAGCTGCGCAGCCTGCTGCGCGATCCGATCATGCTGGTGCTGATCGTCTATTCCTGCACGCTGGGCGTCTACACCGGCGCCTCGTCCCAGCCGGAGACGCTCTCCAAGGCGCCGATTGCGATCGTCGACGAGGACCAGTCGCCGCTGTCGGCGCGTATCGCGGGCGCCTTCTACGAGCCCTATTTCCTGCCGCCCCAGCAGATCGGCCTCAACGAAGTGGACGAGGGGCTGGACGAAGGGCGGTTCACCTTTGCGCTGAACATCCCGCTGAATTTCCAGCGCGACGTGCTGGCCGGCCGCGCGCCCGCCATCCAGCTCAACGTCGACGCGACCCGCATGAGCCAGGCCTTCAGCGGCGGGGGCTATGTGCAGCAGATCGTCCAGACGGAGGTGGCCGAATTCGTCGCCGGCAATCGCGACACGCCCGAGCAACCCGTGGAAGTGGAGGTGCGCGCGCGCTTCAATCCGACGCTCTCACCGGCGTGGTTCGGCTCGATCATGCAACTGGTCAACAACCTCACCATGCTTGCGATCATCTTGGCTGGGGCGGCGCTGATCCGGGAGCGCGAGCATGGAACCATCGAGCATCTGCTGGTGATGCCGGTGACCCCATTCGAGATCATGGCCAGCAAGATCTGGGCAATGGGGCTTGTGGTGCTCGCCGGGTGCGCATTCGCGCTCACGGTGGTCGTGCAGGGCGTTCTGCGGGTTCCGATCGAGGGATCGGTGCTGCTGTTCCTGGCCGGCGCGGCGCTGCACCTGTTCGCGGCGACATCGCTTGGCATTTTCCTCGCCACCATGGCGCGGTCCATGCCGCAGTTCGGGCTGCTTTTGATGCTGGTGCTGCTGCCCCTCCAGATGCTGTCGGGCGGCACGACCCCGCGCGAGAGCATGCCCGAGTTCGTGCAGAACATCATGCTGGTCGCGCCGACCACGCACTTCATCGCGATGGCGCAGGCCATTCTCTATCGCGGCGCGGGCTTCGGCGTCGTGTGGCCGCAATTCCTCGCACTGGTGATCATCGGCGGAGCCTTTTTCGTCATCGCCCTTACTCGGTTCCGCAAGACGATAAGCGCGATGGCCTGAGCGGGTTCAGCCGCCGCCGGAAGCCGGGCACGAAACGGCTTGTTGGAGGAAAGCAGACATGAACGATCCGGACATCGCCTCCTCGCCGAACCAAGCCGCGGCCGCCACTCCGGCGCAGGATAGAGGTTGGGCCTGGGGGGCTCGCTTATGCCGTCCTGGTGATGCTGATCGGGCTGGCCGCGCTTCTGAACCCGCTCGCCGCGGGTCTCGCGACCAGCTTGCTGCTGGACTGGGGGCTTCTTGCCCATGGCGTGGTGGCGATCGTGGGGGGAGGCGGGCCGAGGAGCCGTCAATGGATAGAGGTGCTGCGCGGCCTCGTCGCGTTCCTCTTTGGCATCCTCGTGCTGTTCGACCCGTTGGCGGGCGCCATGTCGCTCGCTTGGGCGCTGAGCTTCTGGCTGGTCGTGTGTGCTATGGTCCAGATTATCGATGCGGTGCGCAGCGCCCAGGATCGCACTTGGAAACTGCTGATGGCTGCGGTCGACCTGCTGCTTGGCAGCTTCTTGCTGTTCAGCGGACCATCGGAGGCGCTCGCCTTCCTAGCGCTGGCAGTCGGCATAAGCTTCCTGTTCCGCGGCACCTACCTGATCGCTATGGCGCTCGCCTGGCGCGAGCGGCCTCGGACCTGAGGCCATCCTGAGTCGCGGCTCGGCAAGCGGATGACTTGGGTGCAGTATCTCGGCGTCGGGCTGCTTCTGCTATGCGTCGCGGTGATCTCGCTCCGGCTGCTCTACCCGCTGCCGCCGCTCGATCCCCGCAGTTCGTCGCGTCACCTCTCGGATACGGAAGACACGCCGCTCGGAGCCGGTGTCGCCGCCCTGCGCAGAGGGCATCCGCGCCTCTCGGGCGTGCACATCCTCACCGAAGGGCGCGAGGCCTTCGCCGCGCGCGTCTTGCTGGCGCGTGCCGCTACCCGCACGCTCGACGTGCAATATTACATTTGGCACCCGGATCTATCCGGCACGCTGATGCTGGAGGCGATGCTGGCTGCGGCGGAACGGGGCGTGCGCGTACGCATGCTGCTGGACGACAATGGCGTTGCCGGGCTCGATGGGGACCTGGCAGCCCTTGCCCGCCACCCGAATGTCGAGATCCGGCTGTTCAATCCGTTCGTGATCCGCCGTCCCAAGGCGCTCGGCTACCTGGCCGATTTCGGCCGGCTCAACCGCCGCATGCACAACAAGAGCTTCACGGCCGACAACCAGGCGACCATCATTGGCGGCCGCAACATCGGCGACGAATATTTCGCCGCACGCGACCAGGGCCTGTTCTCCGACCTCGACGTGCTGGCGGTCGGCCCGGTGGTGGACGAGGTTTCGCAGGACTTTGACCGATACTGGGCCAGTGACTCGGCCTATCCCGCCGAGCGCATTCTGGCGGCGATCCCCACCGCCGAGCCGGATGCGATCCACCGGCGTGCTTCCCTGCTGGAGCGCGATCCGGCCGCGCGCGCCTATCTGGAGGCGGTCCGAGCACTTCCGTTCGTCGAACAGATTCTTGCCGGTTCGCTGCCGTTCGAATGGTCAGCGATCCGCATGGTCAGCGACGACCCCGCCAAGGGCCTCGGCCGGGCGGGCGACGACAAGCTGCTGGTCCACGTGCTTCAGGATGCGGTCGGTACGCCGACGCGGGAACTGCGCCTTGTGTCGGGCTATTTCGTGCCGACAGCGGCCGGGGTGGACGTCTTTGGCGGACTCGCTCGCGAAGGACGCGATGTCGCGATCTTCACCAATGCTTTCGAAGCCACCGACGTGTGGATCGTGCATGCAGGCTACGCGCATCGCCGCCGTGCGCTGCTGGAGCAGGGCGTGCGCCTGTTCGAAATGCGGGGTGAACGCGCAAGCGAAGGGCGGCGCAAGCTGATCACCACCGGCTCCGGCAGCGGATCGAGGGGGAAGGACGGCCCGGTGCTGCGTTCCGCCGGGTCCACGTTGCATTCCAAGACCTTTGCGGTCGACCGCACCCGCTTGTTCATCGGCTCGTTCAACTTCGATCCCCGGTCGATGCATCTGAATACCGAACTCGGCTTCCTGATCGACAGCCCCACGATGGCGGCAGCCGTCGCGAGAGCATTCGACGACGCCATTCCCATGCGAGCCTATGAGGTCGTGATCGGCGAGGATGGCCACTTGCGCTGGATCGAACGCGGAGATGTTGGCCGGATCGTGCACGAAGTCGAACCGGGCACGACCCGCTGGCAGCGCGGGGGGCTATGGCTTCTCTCCAAGCTCCCCATCGAATGGTTACTTTAGATGCTCACCAGCCTCGCCGCGAGCGCCGGTACGAGTACCGATCTCCAGAGGTCGGGCCCGGCTTCGCGACACACGTTCGTGTGGCGGCACTGGCGGTTCGTCCGCGAGAGTTATCCAGCAATGTGCCGCCACCATCGGCGCCGGAATGCCGGGGCGCTCTGCACCGCGCTCGCCGGAGACCTTTATCGCTCAGAGCGGCGCGTCCTCCGGCAACGACAATCATCGCCGACAGTCGACGCACAGGAGTGCGCGGCATCATGAGTCCCCACCAATGATGGAAAGCCTAAAATGACCCGATACCTTCAGGCCGCCGTTGCGCTCGCCATGACCCTCGCGCCATCGGTTGCGGGTGCACAGGATATTGCCGACCCGGCACGCGAACAGGTCCGACAAAGCGCTGATCGATTCATCGTCGGTGTCGGCGTTGCCGCTACGCCCGCGCGTCAAGGCGGGGACGATTACCGTGTTCTACCGATTCCCATGATCGACATCGTATCAGGTCCGTTCTTCGTCAATCTGCGTAACGGCGTAGGGGTCAAGGTCATCGACACGCCTGGTTTCGCAATCGGCGGAAGCGTGACGATCATGCCGGGCTACCGCCGCCAGGACGTGCCGGAAGGCATCGACCGCTACCGGGTCGGAGCCGGCGGACGCCTGTTCGCCACCGTGAACGCCGGCGGGGCGCTGTTGTCCGTGGGCGGCACCCAGGGCTTTGCGGGCAGCACGAAAGGCACCATTGCCGACGTCAGCGTGTCCTATCCCGTGGTCGCGTCGGAACGCCTGGTCGTGATCCCGGCGCTCGTCGCCACATGGGCGAACAAGAAGCACAACGACCGCTATTTCGGCATCAGCAGCAGGGAGTCCGTGGCTTCGGGGTTGCCCGAATACCGGCTCGGTAGCGGGTTCAAGGACGTGTCGATCGGGATAACTGCCAACTACCGGCTTACGGACCGTATCAACCTGTCAGCTTCTGGCGGCGTCACGAGGCTGGTTGGAGATGCGAAGGACAGTCCGCTGGTCGAGAAAAAGACGCAACCGACCGGCTTCCTTGCACTGAGTTATCTGATCGGGCGGTGAGGGAGACATGCTTGCAGAGAAGACTGGAGCCGCTGTGTGTTGTGATGGCCGATTGAGTAGCCTGCTAGCATGGGCCCATGCCTAGGCGGCGTGGACAAATTTGAGCCAGTATCTGGCGGTTGCAAGATGGACCATGCCGAGGAAGCTGCTGGCTAGTTGGTCGTAGCGGGTAGCGACAGCGCGGTTGATCTTGAGGTGGCCGAACATGCGCTCGATGCGGTTGCGCTGCTTGTAGAGGACCCGGTCATACTCGATCTTCACCCGGCGGTTTGAGCGGCCGGGGATGACCGGCTCGATGTTCCGCTTCGCAAGGTCGGCACGGATCGCATCGGCATCGTAGCCCTTGTCAGCGAGCAGGGCATCGGGCGTGCGCTCCGGCAGGACGATGAGGGCGTCATATGCCTTGCAATCTGCCGCCTCGCCGCCGGTCAAGTGGAAGGCGAGCGGTCGTCCAAGGGCATCGGCCAGGCAGTGAAGCTTACTGGTGAACCCGCCCCGCGAGCGGCCAAGAGCGCATCGATGAGCCCCCCTTTTCCGCCCGCTGCCGAGACGTGGGCGCGGACGGTGGTGCTGTCGATGCTGTAGTGGCCAGTGTCCGCCATGATCTCGGCCAAGGTCACCGCCACCATCTCCCAAACCCCGGCCTCGCTCCACCGGCGGAACCGGCGATAGACGGTGTTCCAGCTCCCATATCTAGGCGGCACGTCGCGCCACGGCGCACCGCACCGAAGCCGCCAGAGTATGCCGTTAATGATCGAGCGGTTCTGTTCGGGAGGTCTGCCCCGACCCCGCTTCTTGGGCTCGATCGGCAGCAGATCCTTCAGGATGCGCCATTCCGCCTCGGTTAGATCGCCTCGGCTCAAGCCTGCCTCCAAAAAGCAGCCTTGAATCAACCAGCGCGCACCTCGTCAACTTTCCTCGGCTTACCCACCGGTTAATCAGCCGGGATGATGCCCGTAATGACGGATGCCGTCGTTACGAAGATCATCGAGAGTATGTTCGCTGTTCGGCCGGATGTAGGGCTCGGCCGGCGCAAGCTCAGCTGAGCAGCGGGTCAATGCCGATCCATCCTCCGGCACCAAGACGTTGTAGCTGCCAGCTTTGTTCTTACGGAGGAACCATGTTCCTTCGTGCGACACACGATAGGTATGTTGAACTGTCAGAACGCTGACCATTTTACTGGAAAGCGCACCATCAACGACACGCTTAACTCGCAAATCGACGAACCAAGGCCACGACATGATGAGGCAATCGCTGCCGCAGTCCCCTATCTCACTCGGTATCTGATCGACAGGGCGAGCCTGAACCTTCGCGTCAAAGCATGCCTGCTCAGCCGAAGCGGCAGAAGATGCGACAAGGCCGAACACCACGGCGGCGATCAAGGGTGCGTTCCGGATCACGAGTCCAAGCTACACTCGCCGGTGCTGACCGTCACCAATTTGTCCACGCCGCCTAGGAGCATCTAACGGCGTGCGGATGGATGTCTAGCTTGGCTATACCTTGCTACTAGCGAATTGGGAGCTGACAGGTGGTGCGCGTTTCATTCTTCCGGATGTTGATGCCAGGAATCATGATTCCGCTCGTGCTCGGCGTTCCTGGCGCGCGGGCGCAGAATGCAGAACCCGAGCAGCCGCGGGTCGCTGAGGCCTTTGACCGGGCGGGCAAGATTGTCGTGCAGCCCGCGCGTGATGTGGGCGCCGCGAAGACCGAGATTCCACCCCTGCTGCTTAAGGCGGCAGAGGATCCGTACAGCGTGGAAGGGCTGGCGAATTGCAGCCAGCTTACGGCGGCTATCAAGCAGTTAAACGGCGTCTTAGGATCCGACTTCACCACCGCGCGACAACGGCGAGAGAATAGGGCCGAGAAGATCGCGGAGGCTGGTGGCCGGTCGGTGGTTAATGCATTGATCCCCTTCCGTGGCGTCGTTCGCGAGATAACGGGCGCCGCTTCGGCGCAGCGGCGCCTGAATGCCGCAATCGACGCTGGATACGCGAGGCGCGGCTTCCTCAGGGGACTCCATTATGCCCGCCGCTGTCGTGCCGACTTTTAGAACAGGGCTGTTTACGCGGGCGGCCATTTGCCTGAAAGCCGTCGTAGTCGAAAGCGTTGGACCGGCGATGCTGGGACCCCGATTCGACGGGGTACGCGGCTGATCATCAAGAACCGATCGGCGCCTCAGCGGTTGTGCAGCCGCAACCGCACCACCTTGAAGTCTGTCCGATAATCTTTCTTATCGGACAGACTTGAGCTTGCCGGGCAGGGGTGGCAAATGTCGCAGTTCCTGAATGGGTGGACTGCGGCCTTGATTGCCGCTTCGCCTGGGCATTCTGCTCCCGAAACGCTGGACTCATGCCCTGAAAAGATAGACTCTGTCCGCAGTCCAAGCGGCAGGGTTGTGAACCGATGCGCGAGGCGGGAACGGACGATGCGAGTGACGCAGCCTGGAGCGAGGCCCATCGCCGTGAACTCGTGATCCGGCCTCTTGCCGCCAAGGTCACGATCAATGCCCAGACCGCAGCGAACGCTGCAGCCAACTTGGGTCTCGGACGCTCCCGCCTGTTTGAACTGATCCGGGCGTACCGCGCTTCACCGGAGCTCGCCTCGCTTCTCCCGGGCAAGCGCGGTCGGGTACGGGGCGAGCGCCGGTTGCTGAGCGAACAGGAAGACCTGATCGGCCGAGCGCTTCGCGAGGTTTATCTCACCGCGGAGAAGCCGAGCGTAGCCAGCTTGCGACGTTGGCTGCGTCACGAGTGCCTGAAGGCCGGCGTCCCAATCCCGAGCGTCAAGGCGCTGCGCGCTCGCATCGCGGCGCTCCCGCCGAAGGACATCATCGCCGCGCGCGAGGGCGCCAAGGTGGCGGCCGACCGGTTTCGGCCGGTGCGCGGCCGCCTTGAGGCAGGCTACGCACTCGAACTCGTGCAGTCCGACCACACGCTCGTCGACGTAATCGCAGTCGACGACGTGTATCGTCGGCCGATCGGCCGGCCGTGGATCACGCTCATGATCGACATTGCGAGCAGGACGGTGCCGGGCTTCTACCTCACGATGCTGCACCCGTCGGCGGTGTCGGTCGGGATGGCCATGCGCCACGCCGTGCTGCCGAAGGACCCCTGGCTCGCCGAACGCGGCATGTCTGCGCCCTGGGGCAATCAGGGCTTGATGGACCGTCTTCACCTCGACAATGCGCGGGAGCATCATTCGAAGGCATTGAAGCGCGGCTGCCGTGCCTACTCGATCGCGCTCGAGTACCGGCCTCGCAAGCGTCCCCATTATGGTGCGCACATCGAGCGGCTGATCGGGACGATGATGGGCGCCGTCCACCTGCTGCCCGGCACCACTTTTTCCAACGTCGCCGAGCGCGGCGACTACCAGGCCGAAGGCAAGGCGTGCATGACGCTGGCGGAGATCGAGGCCTGGCTCGCGGCGGAGATCATCGGGCCGTACCACGCCGATATTCACCGCGGGCTCGGCATCCCGCCTGCGACAGCTTGGGACGAAGCGGTCGAGCGACGGACGGAACTCATGCGGCTGCCCGCTGATCCGGCCACGTTCCTGTTCGACTTTCTGCCCTGCGAGGTGCGAGCGGTCACGCGCGAAGGGATCGAGCTGTTCAACACCCACTACTGGGATGATGCCCTGTCCTGTCATTATACTCGACTCGGCGGCAAGCTGCCCGTCCGGTGGGACCCGCGCGACCTGTCGCGGATCTGGCTCGAGCTGCCGGATGGTGATCATCTTGAGGTGCCGTACCGCGACCTTCGCCGGCCAGCGATCACCCGATGGGAGCAGCTGGAGGCGCAGCGTACCCTGCGCGAGCGGGGTCGCGGGGCCGTCAACGAGCAGCTCATCTTTGATGCCGTTGAGACGCAGCGCTTCATCGTCGCCGAGGCTGCCCGCAAGACCAAGGCGGCCCGGCTGGCCATGCAGCGCACCGCGACGGCGCTCGCGGACGCTCAACGCGTCCGCGCGGCCAAGCACTCTGATCTGCCCAAGCGTGCCGAGCCGGCGCCTGTGTCTGGCCAACTACCGCCACCCGCGCCTTCAGCGGGCGACCTCCCGTTCCTGGTCGACGAGAAGAGAGGATGACCAGATTCGCGCATCTGGCGGAAGGCTACCGCGACCAGGCGCTCTGGCCTGACGATGAGCGTATCGCATGGATACGCAAGGATCGCTGGGTCGGTTTTCCGAAGGCGGAGAAGGTCCGGTTGATGCTGGGCGAGCTGCTGGCGCACCCGCCTCGCACCCGCATGCCCTGCCTTCTCGTTTTCGGGCAAACAGGGATGGGCAAATCGCATATCGTCGAGCGGTTTGCGGACGAGAACCCGCGCACCTTCGATGACAGAACGGGGCTGGCGACCATTCCGGTCGTCGCCGTGCAGCTGCCGCCGGAGCCGACCGAGGGCGAGTTCTACGACGAAGTCCTAGCCGCGCTGGGTGCTGGCTTCGCCGGTGGCTCCGACATCGGACGCGCCCGGCAGCTTACGCGCCGATTGATGGGTCAGGTCGGCGCGCGCATGCTGCTGCTTGACGAGATCAACCACATGCTGGCCTGCACACCGCGACAGCAACGCATCTTCCTGAACACTATCCGCTACTTCGCCAACGATCTGCGCATTCCATTGGTCTGCACGGGCAACCACGAGGCGAGGGCGGCGCTCTTGACGGACGCCGCGCTTGCCGATCGCTTCGATGCGATCGAGCTCGTGCGTTGGCGAGACGACGAAGCCTTTCGGCTGCTCTTGGTGACGCTGGCCGCCATCCTGCCGCTCCGAAACCCGTCGCCGCTCGCCGAAGACTTGTTCAGGGCCAGGCTGCTGGAGCTGACCGATGGAAATACCGGCCGTATCTTCCGGCTTGTCGAGAACCTCGCCGTTCGGGCGATCCGGCGGAGCGCGGAGACGATCGGACCCGAAGACCTGGACGCCGATGACCTTGTGCTGCCGAGCGTCACCATGAAGGAGATCGCGAAACGCCAAGGGCGGCCAGTGTCGGGCGCGGCGGGCACTGCATGAGCGATGGTCGTCGACGCATCCCCGCTGCCGGTCGCCCCGCGTGCGCATCCCGACGAACTGATCTCGTCCTGGCTGGGCAGAACTGCGGCGGTCTACGACATGGACGTGGACCGGTTGCGTGCCAGCCTGCTGCGGAACGGCGACGTCGCTCCTAACGGTGTGGACGTTGGACTTGATCCCGACGAGCGGGATCGGATCGCCGAGGCGTTCGGACTGGCCCCGGGATGCGTCGCTGCGCTTGACCTCGGGCAGGCTTGGCCGAACCTTGCCGTGGACTGGCTACGCTGCATCAACCGGGCGAGAGACGCCCCGGGTCCTTTGCTTCTTTGCTGGTGTCCTACCTGTCTTGAAGAAGGTCGCAGAGCGGGGGGCGCTTACCTTGATCGTGAGGCAGCTCTTCCGCTGGTCCTCTGTCATCGTCACTTGCGATGGCGATACGAAAGCTGCCGCAACTGCGTGCCCACTCGCCAGCCGACCTTTGTGCACATCAACGGCGCGACCGAACTGATCTGCCCCGACTGTCGCAAGCTCCTTCAGACCGTTGTCCATCGTGTTCCCGCCAGCGAGTGGCCGAGTGACGATCGGCGCGGCGCCCGACAGTTCGAGATGCTGCTGGCATTTGAGAAATGCTTGCGAGCCGCCTGGCTCGGCCATTCGTCGCACTGGTTCGGGGTAGGCGAGGTCCAACCGTCCGAGTTCCTGGCGCTGCTCGACGATCTGACAAAGGCGCTGCTCGCGCGCAATCTGGACCAAACCAGCCTGATCAACCGCTTCCAATGCGAGTTCATCGGCGCTGTTCCGCACCACCGGCCTCGCAGTTGGGCGGACGCTTCCTTCCCCAAGCTTTCACCGAGAATGAGGGCCAAGGTACTGTGCGCGGTGATCGCAATTATCTCACGCGAGGAGATTAGCGTGCTGTTCTCCCTTTGGTACTGGACCAGGTCGTCGGGTTCCGAGGTCAAGGCCCAGAAGCTTGAGTGGTTGTTCGAGAACGCCACGACACGCGTGCAGGCCATGCTGATTCGAGGCAGCGAGCGGTGGCCGGCGGCCCTGCGGGAACGCATGCGCGTTCTGCATGGAGCGTCGGGTATCGACGTCGATAATGTGCTTGCACGCTTCGAGGCTATCCGGGCGGAGCTCGGCTTCACCAGCCTGGTCAGGCGCCCCGGGGATCCAGGTTGGCGCGGCAGTCTGGCGGACCTTCCTGCCTGAGGGCTCACGGCTGAAGCGGGACGGCGATCCCGTTCAGCGACGGTTTGCCGCGGATGGCTTCGCCGCTATGACATCGGCTCGGCAAACAGGGGGGAAGCGGACAGCATGAACACCAAGGATCTCGCCAAGCAGGTCGCCGACCACCTCGGCACGACGGAGAAGCAGACGCGCGACCTGCTCGACGCGGTGCTGAACGCGATCAGCCAGGCCGCCGCGGCGGGTGACGAGATCAACCTGCCGGGCTTCGGCAAGTTCAAGGTGAAGAGCATGAGCGAGCGCAGCGGCCGCAACCCTGCGACCGGCGAGCCGATCACAATCGCCGCGTCGAAGAAGCTCACGTTCGCGCCGGCCAAAGCCCTCAAGGATCGGCTCTGAGCGTTAGTGGCCGCGCGTAACCGAAGGCCGGCTCCGAAACCGGCCAATTTGAAGGAGGCGCTCGAGCGCGTGCCTTGGGCGTCGCGCGGGCGGGAGACGCCGATCTCCCGCCTCGCACGATCGATCGTACCCGTCGGCAACAAGGCGGGCGTGCCGAAGGGCGACCTCGCGCTCCATATCGCGATCCAGGATCCCGCCCATGAGGACTGGGTCATGGACATTCAGGGTACCGCCTTTCAGGTTGGGCGCGGCAAGCTCTACACCTGCTGGCACGTCGTGGAAGCGCTCCGCTTGAAGGAGCATGAAGCGTACCTCTGGGCGAACAGCCGGCTGAACGGCGTAGAGGCGCAACGGCCGTACCCGTTCGCGGCCGTCATGCGCTACTATGACCAACGGTTCGAGAACGGCGGACCGGGGATCGACGCCGGCATCCTGATCTGTCCTGCGACCGAGAGCGAGGAGGCGCCCTACGACGTGCCGCCGGTGGCCTGGGGAGACTCGACCAAGGTTGGAATCGGCGACCGGGTGCTGATCGGCGGCTTCCCGCTCGGCAAGGCGATGTTTTTCTCCAACGCGACCAACCGCGGGCTGGTCCAGCCGTCCTTTTTCGAAGGGATCATCAGCGCGGTGATCCCGGCCATACAGCGCGGTGAGACGCGACTGTTCCAGATCAGCTCGGTGGCGCTCGGCGGCATCAGCGGCGGCGTGGTGTGTGACGCGAAGACGGGTGCTGTGCTCGGCATGGTGACGAGCGGGCTCACCGTGGGCGAGATCAGCCTGCCGATCACCTACGCAATTCCCAGCGAGGTGCTCCGGCCCTTTGCCGATGCAATCAGCTTCGACGTCGGCGACGGGGAACGATGGCGCTAGTCGGACCGGTGCCATGGACGCCGCTTGCGCGGCGGGAATGGGAGGCGCATATCACTGTCATGGCGACCCGGTCCGATACGATCACCACTAAGAGCAGCAAGCCGGGCGTGCTCGGGCGCAGCGCAGCGACGGGCCGTTACGTTCTGGCGCCTGTGGCGACCAAGAAGGCGACCGTCTCCGACCAGCGTATCGCCGCGGCAGTGAAGAGCGTTCTGGCCAAGAAGAAGTAGCTTGCCGGCTGTCCAGACGTCGACGGACGACGTCTTCATTAATTGCCCGTTCGACGATGCCTTCGCGCCGACGTTCCGGGCACTGATCTTTGCGATCCTCGTCTGCGGCTTTCGCCCGCGCTCGGCGCGCGAGCTGGATGACGGTGGCCAAACCCGGATCGACAAGATCTTCGCGCTGATCGAGCAGTGCCGCTACGGCATCCATGACCTGTCACGCACCGAGCTGGACGCGGTCAACAACCTGCCGCGCTTCAACATGCCGTTGGAACTCGGGCTGTTCCTTGGCGCCAAGCGCTACGGCGGCAAACATCAGAAGGCCAAGCGTGTCCTGATCCTCGACGTGGAGCAGTTCCGCTACCAGCGTTTCATCTCAGATCTGGCCGGTATGGACATCCATGAGCATGGCGGCGACCCGGGTCGTGCGCTCCGCGAGGCGCGTGATTGGCTCGCCAACGTGTCACGCCGCGAGCTGCCCAGCGCCGACCGCGTGCAGCGCGTCTATGAGGCGTTTCTAGCCGACTTGCCCGATCTGGCGGCCGTGCTAGAGTTCGATCCGGATCGGATCCCGTATGTCGACTTCGAGCGGATCGTCGGCCGCTGGCTGATCGAAGCGCCGGCCGCGATCGGGGCGGCGTAAGACACATCAAAAGCCGTTACGCTCCCGGTCCGATAATAAAGATTATGTTAAGCATCTGAGCGATATTTTCCGCGGGCTCCCGTCACTGCAGCGCCTCCGTCCAATCACTTCAGCCTGGAGCCACCGTCAGCATGCTCCTGTCGGGAAGGCTCTCAAGAAGGTCCGCTTCGGCTCGGTTCGGACCGCTTACGACGCTATTCACGCCTGCAACGCCGGTCCGAGCTTCCCGCATGCCTGCCCTGCCGCGCTGGTTCACGCAGCCCGCTCCTGCAAGCCGCAGGAGGTGCAGGCCGGGAGGTCGGCCATGAGCTCCAAACATTGATTGCGCTCTGATCGAGGAAGGACCGACGGAACAGAACGGAGCGACGAGATTAGAATCCCTCACCGTGCCTGAACGAGGCACGGCAGGACGAGGACGAACCTGATGAACGAGAACAACCTGAAGAAGCTGGTCGCGCAAGGATTGTCCGCGATGCGGGCCGGCAGCGACGTCGCCGCCAAGGCGACCGACGAGATCAACAACGACGCGCGCCACCCGGCGCTGCGATCCGCGCTCGAAGAGGGCAACCGGACTTCCCGCCAATGGGCGGACCGCATCCGTCGCGCCGCCGAGCAGGCGGGCCCGGCCGATCAGCAGGACAACCCTGTGCTCGAAGCGCATTACGAGGTGAGCCGCAGGATCCGCGAAGCGGCACCGGACGATGCCTCACGCGACCTCGGCATCATCGCCAGCGGGCAGCTCGCGCTTCATTACTGGATCGCTTCGTTCGGGACCATGGCCAATTACTGCCGGCAGACCGGCATGGACGATGCGGCGCGCGACATGAAGGCGTGCGCGGACGAGGCCAAGCAGGCCGACGAAAAGCACAGCCAGCTCGCCGAGCAGTTGCTGTCTGAAGGCTGAACCGGTGCCGGCCCGCCTTGCTACCGACGACTGGCCAACCGGCATGATCTTACAACAGGAGATAATTGGTGCTTGAGCAACGAAAGCTGGGCGACGGGCTGCGCGTATCTGCGCTGGGCCTCGGTTGCATGGGCATGTCCGAATTCTATGGGCAGGCCGACGAAGCCGAGGCGGTCGCGACCATTCAGCGCGCGATCGATCTCGGCGTGACGTTTCTGGACACCGCCGACATGTACGGGGTAGGCCGTAACGAGGAGTTGGTCGGGCGTGCGATCCGCGATCGCCGCGACGCGGTGGTTCTCGCCACCAAGTTCGGCAACGTTCGCGGCGAGGACGGCACCTTCAAGGGCGTGTGCGGGCGCCCGGATTACGTCCGCTCCGCCTGCGAGGCGAGCCTGCGACGGCTCGGCGTCGAGACGATCGACCTCTACTATCAGCACCGCGTCGACCCCGACACGCCGATCGAGGACACGGTGGGCGCGATGGCCGGGCTGGTCCGCGAGGGCAAGGTGCGCCACCTCGGCCTCTCCGAAGCGGCGCCCGCCACGGTCAGGCGCGCGCACGCCGTGCATCCGATCGCGGCGCTGCAGACCGAATATTCGCTGTGGAGCCGCGATCCCGAGGGCGAGATCCTCGACACGGTGCGCGAGCTCGGCATCGGCTTCGTGCCGTACAGCCCGCTCGGCCGCGGTTTCCTGACCGGCGCGATCCGGCGGGTGGAGGATCTCGCGCCTGACGACTATCGCCGGCACAGCCCCCGCTTCCAGGGCGAGAACTTCCAGCGCAATCTCGATCTCGTCGCGGCGGTCGAGGCGATGTCGCGGGAGAAGGGCTGCACCCCTTCCCAGCTGGCGCTCGCCTGGGTGCTGGCGCAGGGCGAAGACATCGTGCCGATCCCGGGCACCAAGCGCCGCGGCTACCTGGAGGAGAATGTCGGCGCGCTCGACGTGACGCTCACCCGAGGCGAACTGGAGCGGCTCGACCGCGCGGCGCCGAAGGGGGCAACGGCGGGCGAGCGCTACGCCGCGCCGCAGATGCAGGCGCTGAACCGATGAGCGGGAGCGACGGACACGGCCTTGCCGGCCGCGTCGCGATCGTGACGGGCGGCGGTCGCGGGCTGGGCCGCGCGATGACGCTCGGGCTGGCGCAGGCCGGCGTGCGGGTCGTCGCCACCGCCGCGCGCGAACTCGCCGAGGTCGAAGCGGTCGCACGGGAGGCAGAGCGGGCATGCGGCGACGATCGGGTGCGGCCGCTGCTCGCCGACGTGACGCGGGTGGAGGATTGTGCCGCAGTCGTGCGCGCGGCGCTCGTGCGCTTCGGCCGGCTCGACATCCTGGTCAACAATGCCGGGCGCGGCATGAAGTATGTGAGCGACACCTTCCTGACAGAACCGACCCGGTTTTGGGAGGTCGCCCCCGACACTTGGCGCATGGTGACCGACACCAACGTCAACGGCCCGTTCCTGATGGCGCGCGCCGCCGTCCCCGCCATGCTGGAGGCGGGATGGGGCCGAATCGTCAACATCTCGATGAACCGCGAGACGATGCGACGGCGCGGCTTCTCGCCCTACGGCCCGTCCAAGGCGGCGCTGGAATCGGAGACCGCGATCTGGGCGCAGGACCTTGCGGACAGCGGCATCACGGTGAACGCGCTCCTGCCGGGGGGCGCGACGCTGACCGGCATGATTCCCGAAGGACTGCCGGATAGTGCACGCGACGGACTGCTGTCGCCCGAGATCGTGGTGCCGCCCTTGCTCTGGCTCTGCTCTGACGCTGCCGCGGCGGTGACGGGTAAGCGCCTGGATGCCCGGCGGTGGATGGGAGAGCAGCCCGGAAGTCAGCGCACAACTGACACGCTGGAGGATGTAGGCTGTTAGGGCAGACCACAGGACATATCCGCTCGGCCAGCCGTGGTCTCTTCGTCCTTTTGTGCGATATCCCTAGCGACAGGTCTTCTGCTAACCGAGACGGTAAAGGACCTGAAATTGGCCGCACGAAGCCGGGATCAAGAGATCCCGGCCCACTCAGCCTACCAAACAGCGGTCGGCCGCACGCTTCGTCCGCCAGCTTTGCAGCAGCTCGATCTGTCTCTCGTGCACCTCGTCGATAACTGGTGGCTCGGCCTGACAGGTTGCACCGGCCGCCACGACCTGAGATTCCGTTTTGTATCCCTTATCGCTGTTCATGTGATCTAGGAGTGCGCGCAGCATCTGCCGCCCTCTTACCACGCGGCTCTTGATTGTGCCGACGGGAACCTGCTCGATTGTGGCTGTCTCCTCATAGCTCAATCCCTCGATCCCGATGAAATTGATGCACCGCTGCTGCTCAGGCGTCAGGCGCGGCCATAGACGGCGAACATCGCTCAGCGTCACAACGGATTCCTGGTTCGACGCCACCGGAATGTCGGCGAGTTCGGCGGTCTCGCTAACTTGTACCGTGCCTCGACGGCGTACCTGCGAAAGAAATGAGTTGCGAAGGATCCGGAAGGTCCACGCCTTCATATTTGTACCGGCTTCGAAGGATGCGCGGCTGCGCCAGGCTTTCAGCACGGTTTCCTGAACAAGGTCCTGTGCAGTATCGGGATTCCTGGCCAGCGATCGCGCATAGCGCGCCAGACTAGGCATAAGCGCGCTGAGCTCGGCACCGAAGTCCGACCAGCCCTCAGATGGCAGATGCGGCTCGTCAACCGTTTGTTCGGACACGCGGAACCCCTCGCTCAATCGAACCGGTCAGCTGCTTTGGTACCAACCGGTTTACTTTCGGAAAACGCCAAGCCGATTGGTTCGTTCCGCTCGTCGGAGATGAAATATCAGTAGCGAAACAATCGCGCGCGACTGGGTACATGAAAGGCTGACAACAAGAGGTCAGCGCCGCTGCCTGTTCGCGTACCAAGCGCAGCCGGCAAGGAGTATCGCAGAAGCCATCAGGATTGCTCCAACAACATCATGGTCGTGCTGGAGGATCGCGCCGGCGACCAGCAGGCCGGCGGACAGGACGTTGGGATCTGCGCCCCGGGGCAATGCCGGTGGTGAGGAGACGGCACCTTTCTGCAACTCGATCGGCAGCGCACCCGACCGCGCAACCCGCTCGGCGAAGGCCACCAGCTCGGGCGAGGCGGCGGCCAGACGGCCAAGGCTTGTCGCCAGCCGGCGTCCGCCACGCTTGAGGCCGGCCGGGCCGATCCGCTCCCGCAGCAGTTCGCGCGCGATCGGTGCGGCGCGCGCGGTGATGTCAAAGCCGGGATCGAGCCGTCGCACGAACCCTTCGGCGATCAGCAAGGTGCGCAGCAGCAGGGCGAGGTCCGGCGGCAGCGCCAGACGATAGGTTCGAAGCAGCGCGAACACGCGGCCGAAGATGTCGGCGAGCTCGATCTGCTGGAGTACCGCCCCGCGGAACTGGCCGATCAGCGCGTCGAGGTCGCGGGTCAGCGCCTGGCGATCGACATCGGTCTCGCCCGACCATTGCAGCAGTACGTCCGTCACCGATCGTGTGTCCTCACCCGCGATGGCAAGGACGAGCGTGACAACCTCGTTCCGCCGGGCGGGACTGAGCACGCCGACCGCCCCGAAGTCGATGAACGCCAACGACCCGTCGGCCAGAACAAAGACGTTGCCGGGATGGGGGTCCGCGTGGAACCGACCGTTGAAGATGATCATCCGCAGCACCGCATCGGCATATCTGCCGGCGACGTCAGCACCGCCCTCACCCGCCACGTCAAGAACCTCGCGGACGGGCATGCCGTCAAGCCGCTCCTGCACGTTGATCCGGCGGCCGACCTGATCCCAGTAGAAGGCCGGCGTCCGGACGCCGAGCGGCTGCAGGAACGCGCCGATGCTCTCGCAGGCTGCCGCTTCTGCGCTGAGGTCCATTTCCTGCGACAAGCTCTCCGCGAAAAACCGCAGCAGTTCGTCGGGCTTGAGGCGGCGGATCTCCGGTGAGTGCCGGGCCGCGAGCCGCGCGATGCGGCGGAGCAGCCGTAGGTCGGCATCGACGCGTTCCGCGATCCCCGGCCGGCGTACCTTGACCACGACCTCGGTCCCGTCGCGCAAGGTTGCAGCATGAACCTGCGCAATCGACGCCGCCGCGATCGGCTCGCGGTTGAAGTTCGCGAACACATCAGCGATCGGGGAGCCGAGCGCGGCCAGGATCGTCGGCTCCAGCGCCTCGAACGGCAGCGGGGTCACGCGATCCTGCAGCGTCGACAGCGCCCGCACCCATTCCGGCCCGAGCAGGTCTTCGCGGGTGGCGAGCACCTGCCCCAGCTTGACCGCGACAGGTCCAAGGTCTCGCAGCAGCGCGACGACCCGCTCGGGCGTACCGAGGTCTACCGGCTGCTCTGAGCGACCGGGCAGCAGGCCCAGGCGCGAGGCGAGCCCGTTCAGCCCATGGCGCCCCATGATCTGGATGAGCTCGGCCAGCCGCGCGCGCTCACCGATTTGAGACTCGTCGTCGGTGGTGGGCATCACGCGCTGCAACCATCCTCCTGCCGCGGGCGGCAGCCATCGAGGAACAGGTCGATGCCGCGCGAAATGCGATCCCGCGCTGCCTCGTCGTATGCTGGAGGAGACAGCCCCAGCGCTGCGCGGCGCATGGGTGCGACCACGACGAGCGTGACGAACTGCTCGGCAGCGAACACGGGGTCCGCCAGCGACAGTTCTCCCTTCGCATCGGCGTGGGCGAGGATCGACGCCACCCATTGGACGGCCCGCTGGTAACCGAAGTCATGGATGTTCGCCGCTAGCGCGGGAAAGCGCACGGCTTGCGCGATGACGACGCGTTCCATGGACGCGATCCGGGGCGTCAGGAGCCACTCGAGCAACCGATCTGCGATCACGCCAAGTCGCGATCCAATGTCGGGTTCGTCGCTGCCCGACGGTTCGAGCGCCCGCAGCTGCGTGTCGATCTCGTCGAGAATGACCGCCTCGAACACACGCGCCTTGCTGCCAAAGCGCGCGTACAGGGTCCGCTTGGAAATGCGCGCCTGTTCGGCGATCATGTCGGCACTGGCGCCGTCGAACCCGTGTTCGAAAAACAGCTCGCGAGCGCTCTTGAGGATGTGCGAGGTCAGGCGGAGCGCATCCTCAGTGGTCGGTCTGCCCATTTTCCTCGGACGCCGACGTTTCTTTTCGTCATCGCTCAATCTCGTTCTCCTGGATCGAGAGTAGCGCGATCCGGACCGGTTGGCGAGAAATCAAACGGAGACGGTCGGTTGCTCACCCGCCAGCGAGATCTCAGCCAATGGCTGTCCTTGTATCGCGGCCGATCACTGCCGTGGCCTCGGCTTGTAGATGGGAAGGGACGGAGCCCCCACGCCCAGTCCCTCCTGATCGATGCGAACGGCCGCATCCCTGACAGCACCGACCTTGTTCCTCGCTGAACGAACCGTTTCAGGCAGTTGGGCCTGTTTGGCGGCCGTGCCGCGTATCGTGGGTCGAATAGCCTCTAGCCGAGCCGTGAATCGATCGGCACCGTCTCGGGCTCTCAACAATGTTCGGTTCGCTCTCGCGAGGACGGTCGCGCGGCGTTCGTCCGCTGCCGCTCTCAGTTGTTGGGCGCTGTCGCCGGATCGCTGCAAGGCGTCTCCCACGGCAATCACGCGGCCGCGCGCACCGGTGAGAGCATCGGACGCTGCTCCGGCTTTGTCAGCCCAACCAGCGGAACTCTCCGCGAGCGCCGCCAGCCGATCGCTGGCCCGCTGCTGCTGAGCGGCGTCGAGGTTGCGCGAGACAGAGTCCACGGTGCGGCTGATCTTCTCGACCAGTGCGACGGGGTCCCCTCCGCCGCCAAGGAGCCCGCCTTCCTTGGTGGGGATGACGGGAAGCTCCCCGTCGTTCGCCGCAACGATCGGGGGCGCGCCAGAGGTTGCACCGTCGAGGCTGATGTTCGCGGTGCCGGCCAGTGCCGATCTTGCGATCGACGCTTTCACGCCTGCGACGATGGGGATCCGCGGTTCAAGGCTGACGGTGACGAGAACCGCTGACGGGTCCTCCTTGTCGAACCGTATCGACGTGACGTGACCGGCCGGTACGCCCGAGAAGGTCACCGGCGACCCCTTCTCCAGACCGGCAACGCTTCCGGTAAAGCGGATCAGATAAGGGTTTCCGTCTTCATTGCGTGCATCAAACAGCCAAAGGGTAAAGACGAGGAGCGTACCCAACAGAAGGCTGGTGACCGCGAGCACAAGGAATTTATTCGACCGCGTTTCCATGAGAGACCATAACCATTAGGAAGCCGGACCAAATTTGTAAACCGTACCGTTTCCAAGGTGGCAAGGCCTGATCAGGACGAGGATGGAATCGTGGCTGGAGACTGGAGCCTGCAACCAGGCGACATACCGTGGGGCAACAGGCTTGGCCTGGAGTTGGTTTCGATCGGCGATGGCCTCAGCTCGCTACGTGTCGGTTGGCGTGAGGAGCTGGCCGACGAGGACGAGACTTTAGCAACGGGCGTGTTGACGAGCCTTATCGATCAGGCCTGCGGCGTTGCCGTAATGTCCCGACTGGGAAGGCGATTGGCAATCTCGACCCTCAACCTGAAGGTGGACCATGTGCGGTCCCCCGAGGCGAGATGCTCCGCGACAGCGTGGGCGCATTGTTACGACGCTACCGAGCGCCGTGCGTTCGTACGGACCGAAGTCTGGGATACCGATCCTTCTCACCTGATCGCGACTGCCCAAGGCGTCTTTTCGATCAATCGGGCTGTCGGGCCATGACCGGCTTCGCGCAGCTGCTAGGCTCCATGATTTCAGAGAGCGGTGACGCCTTTGTTTTGACGCCAGTGGAGTACATGATCGGCAGCCCTCTCCTTCCCGCCTTGCATGGCGGAGCTGTGGCATCCTTTCTCGAAGTGGCAGCGAAGCGTGCCCTTGCACGCAAACTTCCGCCCGGGCACTTCCCGAAGCTCATCAGCGTGAACCTCCAGTTCCTTGCCTCTGCTCGGCTGGATGCACTTGTCACGACGCCGAAGGTCAGGCGTGTCGGACGTCGGATCGCAGTCGTTCACGCCGAAGCATTCCGCCGCGAAGATCCAGCGGCTGTTTGTTTCGCGCAGCTTGAGTTTGCTGTGCACGAGCCCATCAGAGTGGGTGGCAGTGCCGATCGCCACATACTATGATACGGTCCGGTTTACATACGTTAGGGTTGCTGAGTGGCTGACGAGCATGCTGAAGATCGAGGCGGCGATGCGCCGCATGACGACCGGAATGCGCATTCCCAGCCAGAAGCTAGGTCGAAGGACGGTGTCGAGGAGAACGACGGCGTAAAGAAGCCCTCGCTTCTCGAGCGCTATCCGATCATCCGCTACGTCCTCATCGCCGCGCTCGTTGCGGGCATCGTCGCGGCGGTCGTCTGGTACATGAACTACCGCGCGAGCGGCCAATACCTGCAGTCGACCAACAACGCCTATGTGCGCGCGGACTTCGTGACCGTTTCACCGAAGGTGGGCGGCTATGTCGAGCGTGTCCTCGTCGCCGACAACCAGCCTGTCCGCCGCGGCCAGCTGCTCGCCGTCCTCGATCCTCGTGACTACCGCGCCAATGTCGAACAGGCGCAAGCTCAGATTGCCGCGGCCGGCGCCAACATCACGACCGCGCGCCGGACGCTTGACGAGCAGCAGGCCACTGTCGCTCAGGCCGCCGCCCAGGTTGCGAGCGCCGAGGCTGCCGCGGCAGCGGCAGAAAACGAGGTAAGACGTTACGAACCGCTCACTCGGACAGGGGCGGAATCGCGCGAGCGCCTCGCCAACCTCGTCCTGCAGCGTGATCGAGCCGCCGCGGAGCTGCGCGCGCAGCGCGCCGCCTACCTCGCCGCCCGTCGCAGTGTCGCCACACAAGCGGCTCGCATCGGCCAGGCGGAGGCGCAGCGCGGCACCGCGCAGGCGCAGCTTGCGCGCGCCTCGACGGACCTCGGCGCCGTCGAGATCCGCAGCAGCATCGACGGCGTTGTTGCCGACAAGGCGGTCCGGGCCGGGCAATATGTCCAGCCTGCGACCCGGCTGATGTCGGTGGTGCCGGTTGATCAACTCTACATCGAGGCCAATTTCAAGGAGACCCAGGTCGCGCTGATGCGCGTCGGGCAACCCGTGACCATCAAGGTGGATGCACTGGACGGCGCCGAACTGCGCGGCCGGGTTGCGAGCTTCTCGCCAGGCACGGGCGCGCAGTTCTCGCTCATCCCGCCCGAGAACGCGACCGGGAACTTTACCAAGATCGTTCAGCGAGTGCCCGTGCGGATCAGCATTGAAGCGGGGCCGGAGGCGCGCCGGGTGTTGCGTCCCGGCCTGTCGGTCGAGGTTACGGTCGACACGATCAGCGCAAAAGGAAGTCGTGACCGGATCGAACAGGAAACCGAGCGGCTTAAGCACGACGAGACGCAGGGCGGGCGCTGATGGCGGCCGAACGCGCCGGCCTGCGCGACTGGCTCGCCGTCGCAGCGGGCACGATCGGGTCGTTCATGGCGCTGCTCGACATCTCGATCGTCAATGCGGCCTTGCCCACCATCCAGGGCGAGATCGGCGCGAGCGGAACGGAGGGCACCTGGGTCGCGACCGCCTATCTCGTGGCGGAAATCGTCATGATCCCGCTTAGCCCCTTCCTCGTGCGTCTGTTCGGTCTGCGCAACTTCCTTCTGGGTGCGGCGATCAGCTTCACCGGCTTCTCGATCATGTGCGGCATCTCGACGACGTTGCCGATGATGATCGCCGGGCGTGTAGGGCAAGGCTTCACCGGCGGTGCGCTGATCCCGACCGCGATGACCATCATCGCGACACGGCTGCCGCCATCGCAACAGCCGATCGGCACCGCCGCGTTCGGCGGCACCGCGATCCTCGGTCCGGTGCTCGGGCCGATCATCGGCGGCTGGCTCACCGACAATTACAGCTGGCACTACGCCTTCTTCCTGAACGTGCCGGTTTGTGCCGGGCTCGTCCTGCTCCTGCTGTTCGGGCTCAAGCATGAGCGTCTGCGGCTCGACCAGCTGCGCCATGCCGACTGGTTCGGGATCGCAGGGCTCGCAATCGGCCTGGGTGCGCTCACCGTCATGCTCGAGGAGGGGCAGCGCGAGATGTGGTTCGAATCCGCCATGATCGTGAAACTCGCGATCGCCACGGTCTTCGGCTTCGCGCTCATCACGATCGGACAGGTCCGCTCCGCGCATCCGGTGCTCAAGCTGTCACTGATCTTCAGCCGCTCCTTCGGCAGCGTATTCGTCCTCAGCCTCATCATCGGCGTCGTGCTCTACGGGGTCACCTTCCTCATCCCCCAGTTTCTCTCGTCGATGGCGGATTACAGCGCGCTGCAATCGGGCAAGGTGGTCTTCGTCTCCGGCATCCCCGCCCTGATGCTGATGCCGTTCCTGCCGCTCGCGTTCAAATATCTCGACGTCCGGCTGGCGGTCTTTGTCGGCATGACGCTGATCGGCGTCAGCTGCGCGATGGACTGGCATCTCACCGCGCGGTCGGCCGGTGGGGACCTGACGAACTCTCAGCTCGTGCGCGGCTTTGGGCAGATCTTCGCCATGATGTTCCTCAACCAGGCCGCGATCAGCGCCGTGGCGCCCGAAGACGCAGGCGATGCGTCCGCGCTGTTCAACGCGGGGCGAAACCTTGGCGGATCGATCGGCCTGGCGCTGATGGCGACCCTCCAGGACCGGCAGACCTTTCTGCATTTCAACCGGCTGGGCGAAACGGTGTCGGCCAACGCGGCGACCACGCAGGAATGGTTCGCTAAAGCCATGGTCATGCCGTCCGGCGAAGCCGGCGCGTATCGGCAGCTCGCCGGTCAACTTCTCGAACAGGCTACCGTCATGGCCTATAACGACCTGTTTTTTGCGCTGGGCGTCGCGATCGCGATCACGACGCCGCTGGCGCTGTTCCTCCGCCCGATCTCCTCCGACACGCAGATGGCGATGCACTGATGAAGCGACTTGGCTGGGCCATTCTCCCCGCACTCCTGACTGGATGCGTCGTCGGCCCCAACTATGGAGGCCCGCCGGGCGTTGCGAGCGGGGAGCGCGCCGGGTCGACATTTCGCCGCGCGGATCAGGCCGTCACGTCACCGCAGACCCCTGTCGCACGCTGGTGGGAAGGCATGGGCGACGCGCAGCTCACGATGCTGATCGACCGGGCGCTTGCCTCTAATCCGGACGTGGCGATCGCCGAGGCGCGCATCCGCAAGGCGCGCGCCAGCTTGCGCGAACAGCGCGCGAACCAGCTTCCCACCGTCTCGGGGTCAGGGACTGCGATCGTCGCCGATCTTCCCGCCGGCTCGCTCGCGCTGCCGACGCAAGGCGAGCAATCCGATCGTACCAGGGCCGAATTCTACAACGCCGGCCTGGACGCGTCTTGGGAGATCGATCTGTTCGGCGGCCGACGCCGTGCCGCCGAAGGTGCCGAAGCCCAGGCGCAGGCAGCCGAAGCCAATAGGGCCGATGCGCAGGTTCGTCTCTCGGCGGAGGTTGCCCAGAATTATGTGACCTTGCGCGAACTTCAGCAGCGTCTGATCCTGGCCCGCCGCTCCGCAGCGCTTCAGCAGCGATCACTCGCCCTGCTTCAACAGCGTGAGCAACGCGGTGCATCGTCGCGCGACGAGGTGGTTCGGCTCCAGACCGAGCTGACCCGCACGGAGGCCGGGCTGTTGCCGCTCGAAGGGCAGATCGCAACCACGCTCGACCAGCTTGCCCTGCTCACCGGCGACGAACCCGGTGCTCACGACGCCTTGCTGTCTTCCCCCGCGCCGATCCCGATGATCCCGAGGAATGTCGCGATCGGCGATCCGGCCGCCATGCTGCGACGCCGGCCGGACATTCGCGCAGCCGAGCGGCAGCTGGCGGCATCGAACGCGCAGATCGGTGTCAACGTCGCCCGGCAGTTCCCATCAGTCAGCATCATGGGTATCATTGGCCTCGGTGGTCCCAATATTGCCGATGTGATCGATCCTGACAGCGTCGCGGGCCTCCTCCTGCCGCGAATCAGCTGGAGCTTCCTCGACTTCGGCCGTAACCGTGCCCGGGTCGAGCAGGCGCGGGCCGACCGCGACGAGGCGGAAGCACAATACCGCAAGGCGGTTCTCGGCGCGCTGTCGGACGCGGAAAGCAGCCTGACCCGCTTCGGGAATCAGCGCCGGAACCTGTTTTCGTCTATCGAGAGCCGGCACGGCGCCAAGCAGTCAGCGACCTATGCCGGGCAGCGATACGCGCAGGGAGCGATACCGCTGACCACGTCCATCGATGCCGAACGCGCGGCGCTGGCTGCCGACCAGTCGGTGCTGGAAGCCACTGGCGAGCTTGATCGTGCCTTCGTTGCCCTTCAAAAGGCGATGGGACTTGGATGGAGCCAGCCGTGACGGTCTTCCAACTATGCGAGCGGAGGGCGCCGACCGCGTGACGGCTCCGCTTCTGCCGCCCCCTGCCCAGTATCTGCGTGATGACGCGATCAGGGGAGGAATGGACCTGATGTTCTTCGCCCACAGATCCCATCTGGCGCATGCCGACGCCGAACTGGCGACGCGTAACCTCGGGCGGGCGCATCACCGCGCCCTGTATTTCCTCGGCGGGTACCCGGAAATCTCTGTCAGCGAACTGCTGGACGTTCTTTGCGTCTCGAAGCAATCGCTTGGCAGGGTAATGCGGGATCTGATGGATCGCGGGCTCGTCTGCGGCCGTGTCGGGGAGCGCGATCGTCGTCAAAAGCTGCTTTCTTTGACCGATGAGGGGCGAGCGCTCGAAAACGCGCTTTTCGAGGATCTCAGGCGCAACATGGCGAACGCTTACCAAGCGGCAGGAGAAACAGCCGTCACGGGCTACTGGATCGTAATGCAGCAGCTCATGCGCGGCGAAGCACGGGAGCAATTCCGCCGGCTGCACTCCAGGCAGTGATCGCCGCAAACAAGTGCCGGACCAGGTCGAAGGGGGCTTCGTCGACCTGGCCCGGCGGGTATCACCTATCCTGCAAGCCCGGAGGGAGTAAGCGACTTGCCGGTGGTGAGCTCGTTTTCCAGCACAGGGACCGCAGTACCGGCAACCTGCTGCAGCGCCGGGTCGGTCCCATCCTGTGCATAGCCCTTATGCACCGCCCACGCAGCCTGCTGAACCTGCGCCGACTGGGTCAGATACAGGTTGTCGAAAGCGCTCTTCGGCGCCTTCTGGAGCAGCTTTAGGAGGGCGGCGCGGTCGGCGGACAGGTTCGAGGGCGGCGCCTTGATCGTGCGCTGATCATTCTTCAGCGCTGCCAGCAGCGCCTTGTGGCTGCTCTGCGTTTCCGCCAGCACGCGCTTTGCGTAGGCCTTGACGTCGTCCCGCTGCGCGCGCGTCGCGGCGAGCTGCGCGGCCTTGATCTGGTAGAGGTTGGCGTCGGCCGCGGCGAGCACGTAATTAGGGCCGCTCTGGCCCGAGATCGGCGAGACGCCGACGTCGGCGCTGGTCATCGTTCCCGAAGTGGCGGGCGAAACGGCCTGCGCCAACACCGTAACCGGCGCCAGGGTGAGCAGCGCAGCGACAATCGCAATCTTCATAGAGGGCCTCCGTTGGTGTTGTCAGGCATTGACCGAAATCAACCGGCCGAACGATAAAGAAACGGAACGGTTCCCTTTTGCGAAACTGATTTGGCAAACCTATGGGATGGTGGCCGCTCGGACGGCTGGAGGTGCGCGGCGATGAAGAACACGACCGCTCGGGCAACCGTCTCAACGCCGAGTCGGTCGATAGCTGAAGCGGCAGGCCAGATTGCCGGGGCTTTTTTTCGCGAGAACGAACTCTCGAGTGTCTCGATCGTGTCCGCCCTGCTCTGCGTTGCATGCCTTAGTGGCTGCGACCGGACTCCTCGCGAGGCGCCTCCGCGAGCGACGGACACCATCAGCGTGCCCCCGCAGACTTCTACCATGGATGTCCCGATTGTTGCAGACATGGACAAGCTGGCGGCAAGCCTCGAACAGGCGGTTCCGCGTCGCCTCTGGTCGATCGACAAGCCGGGGCAGACCTGCCTCCCGCCGAAAAAGGTCAAGATCCTCTTCGCGAAGATCAAGACGCCCGCGATCCAGTGCCGCATCACCGGCACCGTCGTCCGAGGGCCGCTGGTGCTGGAGGGCTCGGGCAAAACGATCATTGTCACCATGCCGCTTCACGCCGCGATCAGCGCCCGCGACGTGGGCGGCGTGCTCAGCCGGGAAACGGCGGAGGCGGACGCCCGCGTCCGGGCCGTGGTCAGGCTCGACATCGCCCGCGACTGGTCGCCGCGCGCAACGGTGTCGATCGCCTACGACTGGACCGACGAGCCGCACGTCGACTTCCTCGGCCAGCGAATCGAGTTCACCAGCAAGGCCGACGCCAAGCTCGCCGGCGTCGTCGAGCGCCTGGAGCGCTCGCTGCCGCAGGAGCTCGGCAGATTGCAGCTGCGCGAGCAGATCGCGCAGGTCTGGGGGTCGGCGTTCACCTCCGTCCAACTGAACCGGGCGAACCCGCCGGTGTGGATGCGGATCACGCCCCGGCAGTTGAGCTACGGAGGCTACACCATTTCGCGCAACCGGGTGAACCTGGCGCTAGGGATGACGGCGGGGACGGAGACTTTTGTCGGCGATCGGCCGCCTGATCCGCAGCGCCGGCCGCTCCCCGACATGACGCGCACGCAGCCCGGACCCGGCCGCATCCTGTTCGCCATCCCCGTCATCGCCGACTATCCTCAGCTGGAGCCTGTGCTCGCCAAGGCATTGGCGAAGCGTTCCCGCCGGCCCTTCGAAGTGCCTGGTGTCGGGGCCGTGCGCGCGCAGTTTCACCAGGTGACCGTCTACGGCACCACGGGTGACAAGATCGCGGTCGGGCTTCGCTTCAGTGCGGCAGCCGAAGGTGGGGAGCCTGCGCAAGGCACGATCTGGCTTACCGCCACGCCGCGGAACGCCGTCAACGATCGCCGTGTAGCGTTCGACGATCTCACTGTCGCCGGTGTGGCCGACTCGGTCGGGACAAGCCTGCTCCTGAAGCTCGCCAACACTCCCGGCATATCAGGCACTGTGTCAGCCGCGCTGACCCAGAACTTCGAAAAGGATTTCGACAAGCTAATCGGCAAGATCACCCGTGCGATCGACGAAAAGCGGATTGGCGACATAATCGTGCGTGCCCGTGTGACGGACGTGCGGACGGGCCAGTTGAAGGCGGCGGGGCAAGGCGTCTACCTACCGGTATGGGGGCGCGGCACGGCCACGATTAGCCTTGCGCCAGTACGGGCCAGAAATTGAGATCTCGCTGCAGCCTTCACGGCTGCTTGACCGTCCCAGCGGCAACGCTGCCGCCTCTTTCCATCCTAGCAGAATTATTCAGAGGTCGAATTGAGTCCGGCTCTATCTCACGGTATCGTCGGACACGCATCGCTCTGCTTGGTCGCCCGGTGGAGGGCTGTAACGCGCTTGACTTGTGCGATGCTGCAGCCCGCTAGCGCCGCCGTTTTCGCTATGCTCATCCCTGCCTCACGAAGTGAGACAATGCGGCGATGATGGGCCAAGTCTGGTTTTCGACCGGTATAGCGTCCCTCCCGCTTGGCGATCGCTATGCCCTCCCGCTGCCGCTCGCGGCGCAGTTCGTAATCATCGCGAGCGGTCTGAAGCGCAACCCTCAACAACATGTCTTGAACGGCCTCTAGGACGATGCGCGTCACCCCGCCATTGTCCTCAGCAAGATCGGTAAGGTCCACAATTCCTGGTACGGCTAGCCTCGCTCCCTTGTCGCGGATAGCGGTGACGAGCCTCTCCGCCTCAGCCAACGGCAGGCGGCTGATCCGATCGATCTTTTCGGCGATAACGACTTCGCCCATTTGCAGGTCGGCTATCATGCGAAGCAACTCGGGCCGGTCAGGACGCGCGCCGGAAGCCTTCTCGCGATAAACAGCTGCGACATAATACCCCGCGGTACGCGAGGACACGACCATCGCCTCTTGGCGTTCAAGATCCTGCTCATCGGTGCTGACGCGCAGGTACACGCGAGCAGCGCGGACGGTCGTACTCATGTTGGCTCCGTTGGGTATACCCTTGTGAGCCAGTCATGCAGCAGTTGGCTCAGAACAGCAACTACCGGTCCTACGTAGCCTAGCTAAGCGGACCGGGTCTAAGTAGCTGCTCCATCATCGATGAACGCTCGTTCGGTGATCGGCCGTGTATCGATCCCTGCCTCCACGCTGGCGTCAGACTTTGCTCTCCGGTATAAGACCGTTGGACAGGTCTGAGCAGCGGGTTTGGTGCAGATGGAAGCACAGAGGGTCAAGATCGTGGACGGTGGTAAGCTCGTGATCCCGGCGGCAATGCGCCGTGAGCTCGGGATCACCACGGGTGACACCGTTCTCGTCGATGTGGACGATGGCGAGTTGCGGGTACGTTCCGTACCTAAGGCACTTGAGCGCGCTCGCGCGATCCTGCGCAAGTATGTGCCCGAAGGCGTCGGCTTGGCTGACGAGCTGATCGCGGAGCGTCGGCGTGAGGCGGAGCGTGAGTAGCAAAGTCGTACTCGACGCTTCCGCCCTGCTCTGCCTTCTGAACGATGAACCCGGGGCTGATCGGGTAGTCGACGTCCTGACCCGCAGCATCATCGGAACAGCCAACCTCGCAGAGGTCGTCTCCAAGCTACGGGACCGGGGATTGTCGCTCGACGAGGTGCGTGAGGCGCTCGGCGGGCTCCACCTCGACGTTCGGCCGCTCTCTCCCGCCCAGGCGCTTATTATAGGCGACTTGCGGCCAGCAACGAAGGCGCTTGGCCTATCGCTTGGCGACCGGGCGTGCCTTGCGTTGGCAATCGACCTGCAGGCTGAGATGTTCACGACGGACGGACCTCTGGCGAGCGCGGATGCCGGCATCACCATCACCAATGTGCGATCGCGGTAATCGCGCATTCGTGCTTTTGGGTGCGGCGAACCGATGGGTGCGCAGAAAGGGTCTATGTGACTGAAAGGCAGCGGGTAAGTGCTCAATCTCGAGCGGTCTGCTCAATAGCGGCCTTCGGCGGGCTTACGATGCAAACTGACGTAGTTAGGGCCCGCCCAGCGGCGCTTGATCGAACTTCTGTGTTCCCTATCCGTTCTTTTGACGGTACAGTAGGCTTAGTGCGGGCAGGACCGGTGAGCCATGGCTGACACCGAAATCGAATGGACGGATGCCACCTGGAACCCGGTCGCCGGATGCTCGATCGTGAGCGCCGGATGCAGCCATTGCTACGCAATGGAGATGGCCCGTCGTCTCGAGGCGATGGGCGTCGGCAAGTACGCAGGACTTACACGGCGTAGTGGTCGCCGTACCATCTGGCAGGGCTTGGTGCGCGAGGACCAGGCCGCGCTGACGATCCCCCACCGATGGAGAAAACCCCGCAAAATCTTCGTGAACTCGATGAGCGACCTGTTTCACGAGGGCGTCAGCGACGCGTTCATTCAAGCGGTATGGCAGGTCATGCGCGAGACGCCGCGCCACCACTATCAGATCCTCACCAAACGCCCCGAGCGCATGGCAGCAGTCGTCACTCGTCTTATTGGCGACGTTCTGCCGAATGTCTGGTTGGGCACCAGCATTGAGGACGCCGAGGTGGTAGCGCGTGTCGACCACCTCCGCGCGGTGCCCGCTGCGATCCGCTTCATTTCATTCGAGCCGCTGATTGGGCCAGTTGGCACCATCGATCTCGCCGGAATCGATTGGGCGATCGTGGGCGGCGAAAGCGGTCGGTCGGCGCGGCCCATTCGGGAGGCGTGGGTGGATGAACTCCACCAGCAATGCCTCGCCTACGACACTGCCTTCTTCTTCAAGCAATGGGGCACCTGGGGCAAGGACAATAAGCGGCGTTCCAAAAAGGCGAACGGGCGCGAGTACCGCGGTCGGACGTGGGATGAGATGCCGACCGGCTTTACCGCGGCGCTCTAACGAGCTCGAAACAGCAGGATTGGAATGGCCGAAAAACCGTACAGCTGGGCAAGTGGCGCGACACTCGAGGACCACTCCCGCCGCAAGCACAAGATCCTCCGCGAGTACTTCGCGAACTATCTGGGCGTGCGCTGCCAGCTTCCACAGCAGACCCAATTTCGCCTCGCGATCGTTGACGGGTTTGCGGGCGGCGGTCGCTATGCCTGCGGAACGCCTGGGTCGCCGCTCATCTTCATCGAGGAACTGCGGCGCGCGATCGACACGATCAACACAATGCGCGCGGCGCAGGGGTTCGGTCTCGTGTCAATGGAATGTCTGCTGGTGCTCAACGACCAGAGCCCGGCAGCGATCGACAGCCTGCGCGGCAACGTCGCGCCGCTCCAGGCCGAGATCGCCGACAACGTGCCTCGGCTTCATCTTCGGGTCGAGTATCTGACCGAAAGCTTTGAAGACGCTTACCCCGCGATCAAGAAGCTTCTTGCGCAGGGCCGCTACCGCAACCTGATCTTCAACCTCGACCAATGCGGCCACAGCCATGTCGAGCGCACCACGATCCTCGACGTCATGCGCTCCAATCCATCGGTCGAGATCTTCTATACGTTCGCGATCGAGGCGCTACTCTCGTTCCTGCAGAAGTCGGACCCGGTGCAGCTCGCTACCCAGCTCCGCCCGTTTGGCATCGAGCCAAGCGACCTCGAGCAGCTCGAAGGGGCGATGAGTAAGAGCCTGTGGCTCGGCGCTGCGGAGCGGCTCGTCTTCGAGACCTTTCGGACCTGCGCGCCTTTTGTGAGTCCCTTCTCGATCAATAATCCGGGAGGTTGGCGCTACTGGCTGATCCACTTCGCGAACATCTATCGCGCACGTCAGGTTTATAACAACGTGCTGCACCAGAATAGTACGACGCAGGCGCATTTCGGTCGGTCTGGACTCAACATGTTGTCTTACGATCCAAGCCACGATGGCGGTGCGCTGTACCTGTTCGATCTTTTCGGGCGCGAGGGGGCCCGCAACCAGCTGCTTGCCGATATCCCGCGCCTTATCTCGGAGTCAGGCGATGTCATCGAGGTCGGAGACTTCTACGAGGGGATCTACAATGCGACGCCCGCGCATACCGACGACGTGCATCAAGCGATCATCGAGAACCCTGATATTCAGGTGATCACGCCAGGCGGCGGCGAGCGGCGTAGCGCGAATGCGATCGGCGTCGGCGACGTGCTGAAGCTCAAACGTCAGAAGAGCTTCTTCCCCATGTTTCTAAACGCGGGCGGCAACTAAGCCGCCGGATCAGCCACTGTTTCAGGCAATGTCCACCGTTTCGAGGCGCCTCCACCCCTACAACTTTCGTCCACTGTTTTGAGAAAACCTACAGCAAACCGGCGTTGACAGTCCATCGAAGCGCGGCACCGATCTTGCACGACCCAAGTCCCGACGAAGTCGAGCCCGAGCCCGTCACGCTGCCGGCGCTGGCGCCCGACGCCGCGATGCTTGCCGTGCTCCACGAGGATCTCGAACGCGCGGCCGCCTACAAGAAAGCCGCGCGCGCCGCCGCGACCCATCGCGCCTATGGCTCCGACTGGATCATCTACACCGACTGGTGTCGCACGCGCGGCCTCGCTCCGATGCCGGGACATCCGGAACAGATTGCCGCGTTCGTCGCCAACCAGGCCGCGTCGGGTCTTAAGCCAAGCACCATCGAACGGCGCGTGGCCGCGATCGGCCACCATCATCGCGCAAACAACTATCCAGCGCCGACCGCGCACCCCGAAGCGGGCGGTCTGCGCGAGGCGCTTGCCGGTATCCGCAACGAAAAGCGGGCCAAGAAAACCCGCAAGGAGCCCGCCGACGCCGCCGCGCTCCGCGACATGCTGGCGCAGATCAAGGGCGATGGTCTACGCGCCCGTCGCGACCGTGCCGCGCTCGCGATCGGCATGGCCGCCGCGTTGCGCCGTTCCGAGCTGGTGGCACTGACGCTCGAGAGTGTCGGCATCCTCGAGCACGGGATCGAACTCTATCTTGGCGCCACCAAAACCGACCAGGCCGGCGGAGGCACGACGATCGCGATCCCCGAAGGTACCCGGCTGCGCCCGAAGGCGCTGCTGCTCGACTGGATCAGCGCCGTGCGGGTGCTGGAGGCTGGAGTTGTCCGCACGCCCGCGCAGGAGGCCACGGTCCCGCTGTTCCGCCGCCTCACCCGCAGCGACCAGCTCACCGGCGAGCCGATGTCCGACAAGGCTGTCGCGCGCTTGGTCAAGCGCTGTGCCGGCGCCGCCGGTTACGACGAAGCCAAATTCTCCGGTCATTCGCTGCGCGCGGGGTTCCTGACCGAAGCAGCCAATCAGGGTGCGACGATCTTCAAGATGCAGGAGGTCAGCCGTCACAAGACGGTGCAAGTCCTCTCGGACTATGTCCGCTCGGCCGACCGGTTCCGCGATCATGCCGGCGAGCGGTTTCTCTGATCCAGAGCGCTGCCGCTCGCGACAGCCGGCGTGATGAGCAGGCAGTGATGTTGCGACTGATCTAGCGCAGGGCGGGGCAGCCGCCCCCTCCTTACCCTCACGTAGCCTTGGCGGCGGATGCAGCCTTCAGGATCGCGCCCGACGCTGAAAGGAAATCGGAAAAGTGTCCCTGGAGCGCGCTGCTCCCATGGCGGGACTTCGCGACAAGGGCCTGATTCATGCAGCTCATCCCCGTCATCCTTTCCGGCGGCGCAGGGACCAGACTGTGGCCACTCTCCACAGAGCAAAGACCGAAGCAGTTCCTTCCACTCGCAGGCGAAGAAAGCCTCCTTCAGCAGACGGCTTTGCGCGCCAAGAGCATCGCGCAATCGAGCTCCCCCATCGTCGTCGCCAGCCAGGAGCATGAGCCGCAGATACTCGGAGAGCTCGAAGCGGTGGGATGCCCACCCTCCCGGCTGCTCCTCGAGCCGATCGGGCGCAATACCGCCCCCGCCCTCGCCATGGCGGCGCTCGAGTGCACGGACGAGAACGCCTTGTTGCTGGTCATGCCGAGCGATCATGTGATCAGGGACGTGGAGTCCTTCGGCGACGCGGTGCATCGGGCTCTTCCCCTGGCCCAGGATGGCTGGCTGGTGACGTTCGGCATCACTCCAGACCGCCCCGCGACCGGTTACGGCTACATCGACATGGGAGAGCCGCTCTCGGGCGAAATTTGCCGGGTGAACCGCTTTGTCGAGAAGCCGGAGGCGGCACGCGCGGAACGCATGCTTGCCGATGGCCGCTATGTTTGGAACGCAGGCATCTTCCTCCTCCGCTCGGACCGCCTCATCGAGGAACTCTCACTTCACGCGCCGGGGCTTCTCGGATCGGTTCGCAAGGCTTTGGCGACCGCCGATCGCGAGGGCACTCGATTGATTCCCGATAGAGCCGCCTTCGCGTCCGTAGAGTCGAAATCGATCGACTATGTCGTGATGGAGCACGCCGCGCGCATGGCGGTGGTTCCCATCGACGTGGGATGGTCCGACATCGGGAGCTGGGATGCGCTTCATGAGATCGAAGCCCAGGACGACAGCGGAAATGCGCTGCACGGCGATGTCCTAGCGCTGGAAAGCCACGGATGCCTCATTCGGACGGGCGGGCCCCGCGTTGCCGCGCTGGGCGTGTCCGATCTCGTCATCGTTGCCACGGATGATGTCGTGCTGGTGATCCCGCGGGAGCGTGCCCAGGAGGTGCGCCGACTGGTGCAACGCGCCAGCCAAGCGACGCCTCCGCCACGGCGACGAGCGCAACGAACCGCCGCCCTGTCGATCGTCACTCCCGCCGCCTCGTGAGCAGGAAATTGGATCGGCGACACGGATCTCGAAGACGCCCGGAATGGAGAGAAAGATGAACGGCTATGCTCTGACGCCGCCGGTTCGCCACATCGCGCTGATCGGCAATTTCCCTCCTCGACGCTGCGGCATCGCAACTTTCACTGCCGATCTGCATGACGCGCTGCGCCAGATATCGCCTGACGCCAGTCTTTCCACTGTCGCGATGAACGATCCTGGGACGCGGCACCGCTACCCGCAGGAAGTAGGCTACGAGATCGCGCAGGACGATCCCGACGCCTACCTGGCCGCTGCGGACCACCTCAATGCGCTCAATCCGGACGTCATCTGCGTTCAGCATGAATTCGGCATCTTCGGTGGGAAAGCAGGCGGCTACTTGCTGCCGATGCTCGAGAGGCTTCGGGCGCCGGTCGTCACGACGCTTCACACGGTGCTGACGCAGCCCGACCCGGATCAACGACGGGTGGTGCGCGCTCTCGCCGAGCGGTCATCCCGCCTCGTCGTCATGACCGATATGGGCCGAACCATCCTCACCCGCGACATGGAAGTGGCGGCCAGCAAGATCGCCGTGATCCCGCATGGCATTCCCGATCTGCCCTTCCTGGACCCGGCCTTCCACAAGCACCGCTTCGGGCTCGACGGCCATCGCGTAATTCTGACCTTCGGCCTGCTGTCCCCAAACAAGGGCATCGAGGTGATGATCGAAGCGCTTTCTCGCCTCGTGAAAGACCATCCAGATCTCGTCTACATTGTCCTCGGCGCGACGCACCCTCATCTGGCGGCGCGCGAGGGCGAACGCTACCGCGACCAGCTGGCAAGTCGCGTCCGCCGCCTCGGCCTCGAGCGCCATGTGCGCTTCGTGAACGAGTATGTCGACGCGCCGACGTTGCAGGCGTGGCTCTCGGCCTGCGACATCTATGTGACGCCCTATCTCTCCGAGGCGCAGATCACGAGTGGAACGCTCGCCTACGCTGTCGGCTTGGGGAAGGCGGTGATCTCTACGCCCTATTGGCACGCACAGGAGTTGCTCGCCGGGCGTCGCGGTCAGCTGGTCCCTTTCAACTCGCCCGAGGCGCTCGCCGAATCCGTGGGCACCATTCTTTCCGACAGAAACCTTCGCGACGAGATGCGGCGCAACGCTTATCAAGCCGGCCGTGACATGATCTGGCCGGTGGTGGCAGAGCGCTATACGACGCTTTTTCAGCGGGCGCGCATCGAGGCTTTCGGAAAGCCGGGCGTCGTACAGCTTCACGCCTCCAAGTCGAAGCCGCCGAAGCCAAGCCTTAGCGCCGTGGCGCGGATGACCGATGGGTGCGGTATGCTGCAGCACAGCCGGTCCACCATCCCCGATCGGCGCCATGGCTATTGCCTCGATGATAACGCCCGCGCGCTGATGCTCGCCACGCAGTTCGAAGCAGAGCGAATCGAGGCCAAGCGCGCGCTCGCCCTGGCGCCTACCTACGCTTCGTTCGTCGACCTTGCCTGGAACGAGCAGTCACAGCGCTTTCGCAACTTCATGGGTTTCGACCGGAACTGGCTCGAACAAGAAGGTTCACAGGACAGCTTCGGCCGCGCTGTCTGGGCGATCGGCCGTACGGCCGAGCTCACCCGCAATCACGGTCTCAAGCTCTGGGCAACGGCGCTCGCAGACAAGGTGATCCCGGCAAGCGCATTCCTCACCAGCCCCCGTGCCCGCGCCTTCGCCGTTCTCGGCCTAGCAGCGCATCTCAGTGTCTACCCGGGCCACCGACCGACGAGGCTTCAACTTGAGTCGTTCGCCGGGGAGCTGCTCGACCTGCTTCGTACAGTCAGGCGGGACGCCTGGACGTGGTTCGAGCCGGTCCTTGCCTATGACAATGCCCGCCTGCCGGAAGCATTGCTGCTGGCGAGTACCGTTCTCGGCCGCACCGACATGCGCCAGGACGCCCTGGAGGCGCTGGACTGGCTCCGGCGCCAGCAGACCGCTCCGGAAGGCCATTTCCGGCCGGTCGGCACCCAAAGCTTCGGCGCGGCCTTTCAACCGCCGCGTGCCTTCGATCAGCAGCCGCTCGAGGCCTGGGCGACGATCGATGCCTGCACGCTCGCATTCGCGCAGGACGGCGATCGCCGCTGGCGGGATCATGCCGAAGCCGCGTTCGCCTGGTATCTTGGCGCAAATGACCTCGGCGTGCGGATCGCGAGCCCCGATGGCGGTTGCTACGATGGGCTGCAGGTGGATCGGGTGAACCTCAATCAAGGCGCGGAATCGATCCTCGCCTTCCAGTTTGCCGCCCTGGCGATCGCGCGCTTGCGCAACGAGGCGGCCGCGTCGGACACAAGCGAGGAGCGCCCGGTAGCCGCATCCGGAGGCAAGGCATGCCGCTGATCCAATCCAGCCTGCACCTCCTTCCGAACCCTTCCAGGGTGGTCGTTCGGCCCTTGCAGATCGCTTCGGAGCCGCGGGACCTCAACCCTGTCGATAATGATCGGATGCGCCGGATCATCGCTGCCGTGCGGGCGATGGACGGCCGCACGACCCAAGCGGAGCTTGCCCTCGTGCTTGCGGATTTCGAGAGCCGGCACCGTGAGATTCGCAAGGTTTTCGAAGAGCGTTACGATCAGGTCGCGAGCGACATGGGTCTCACCGGTTCGTTAGACCGTTCCCAGCGGCAGCTTATCGGCGCCTATTTTTGCCATGAATATTCGTTCGGTGCCGCGGCGGTCATGAACCCGAGCATCGTACCTCATCCTGACCAGACAGGGCTCCCGCATGGCGCATTGCGCTTCATCCTGTCCCTGCGCGCCGTCGGCGAGGGGCACATCTCGTCGGTGACGTTCCGCCAAGGCATCGTCCTCTCAGGCGGTTCGCTCGAACTCGAACCGGAACCGGATCTTGCCGTCGCCGCCAAAGCCGAGAGCCACGACGATGGCAGAGTCGTCTTTCGCCGCCATGACTGCAGCAACCGTCTCGACGAGATGGTGCTGTTTCCATTCACGCCCGCGCAGCGCAACGGCTTGGAGGACCTACGCCTCGTACGGTTCGAGCAGGATGATGGCGGCCATACCTATTACGGTACCTATACTGCCTACAGCGGCAAGGCGATCTCCTCGGAAATCCTCCAGACCCGCGATTTCGAGACGTTCGAGCTTCGCCCGCTCCAGGGCAGCGCCGCACGCAACAAGGGCATGGCGCTCTTCCCGCGTAGTTTCGACGGAGACTATTTGATGATCGGCAGGCAGGATGGCGAAAGCCTTTATCTGCTGCGCTCCTCCGATCTCCATCGCTGGGAGCATGGCGAACTTCTTGCCCGCCCCGAATATGCCTGGGAGCTCATTCAGATCGGCAACTGCGGATCGCCAATTGAGCTGGAAGAAGGGTGGCTGGTGCTCACCCACGGCGTCGGCGCCATGCGCAAATATTCCATCGGGGCGCTGCTGCTCGATCGGGATGACCCCAGCCGCGTCATCGGCCGAACAGCAGTGCCGCTCCTCTCGCCCTCGGATGAAGCACGCGAAGGCTATGTCCCCAACGTCGTCTACACCTGCGGGGCGTTGGCGCACGCCGGCCGGCTGATCATGCCGTATGGCGTGGCGGACAGCTCCGTGAGCTTCGCGTCGATGGATCTGGCGGAATTGCTGGCGATGCTGTCGCCGCCAGCTGCCGCCCGGTCCGCACTCGCCCACGATGTGGAGCCGATCCGGGACCGAACGGACGCGTGATCCCTCCTTCGCTCTGACGGGGCAGCGGACGTCAGTCGCGCACCAGCAGGCATTTGCCTAATGCAGCGTCGTGTCGGTCTCGACGTCCGCCTCCGCGATGACATACTCATCCCCCTCCCCGGCGAAGAACATCGTGACGCGTTCTTCCTCGTTTTCTGGAGGCGGCCGATCGGGGAAATGTTCAGCCCAGGCGCCGTTTACGTAGGACAAGAGGGTGGACCAGGCGATTGCATGATTCGGGTGCGTCGACAGGAAGACCTTTCCCAGGTGCTCGATCATCAGGACGACAACGGACATACGCCTACTCCGCCACCTTGACTCGCGAGAACATCTGCAAAGACGAGGTCGCGGAGAGAGGATCAGACCATCAACGGCTTCCGGCTGGGTCGGAAGTGCGAATGCCCGACAAAATCTGTTCCACTTCGAAGAGATCGCCCGACGTCTCGACACCAGGTCCGCAGAGGCGAATGATCATTCGCCCCTCGACTACCTTGCTTCCTATTCGAGGTGCGGATCCGAGGCCAAAATGAACGCCTGGCTTGTCGAGCACATGCTGATAGAGCCGCCAATAGCGGCGCCATTCAGCCGCGCTTCCGCTCGTGGAAATGGTCATATGACCGGATCGGAGCGGCACATACGACACATCGCGGCTTAACTGTGCGCGTTCGATCGCAAAGCAGCGCGCCCCACGGCTTGCAGCGACTTGCGCCGCTTTCCTCAGCAACCCCGTCCGCACCGACCGGTCAGGCCAGCGAATTGGGGCGAGGATTGCGATTTCATAGCTTGGCTGATCGCCGCTCCCGACCTCGTGGACTTGAAAAGTCGGGAGCTGGGGCCCGCTTTTCGCAGGCGCCGGGTCGACGTGCGCGGCCGAGACGAGGGCGAGCACGCCGCACCACCAGTTGCCCCGTGTGGCCCGGGCCGAGCGTCGCAGCAGCCGGCCAAAGCATTGCCGTGTTCCGGAGGCGTCAGCGGCGGAGGCGAACCGTACCATCGGATCCGCCTCCCCGCTCAGCTCGCCCTTGCAATCACGACGCGCGCGGGCCGCACAAGCCGGCTAGCAACCCTGTATCCGGGCTGGAGGGTCTCGAGGACCAGGCCGTCACCTGTCTCGTCATCAGATCGCGATGAGATCGCATCATGGATGTTGGGGTCGAACGCCTGGCCCGTGCCGGGGCATATTCGCTCGACGCCCACCTTGATCAGCGCATCCAGAAACGCGCGACTGGTCGCCCGGAGCCCGTTTAGCAGGGCATCGACACTCGGCTGGGTTCCTTCCTCGGTTCGGCTGGCCGCCTCGATGGCGAGATCGAGGCTGTCCAGAGCGGGAACGATTTTCGAGACCAGGTCTGCAATGCCGGTCTCGCGCCCCTCGGCACGCGCGCGATCGGCTCGCTTCCTGGCATTCTCGGCATCGGCCAGCGCACGCAGGAGCCGCTCCCGCAGCTCGTCGGCTTCCGATGCGGCCGCCTGCTTGGACTCGGGCTTCTCCACCTCCTGCTCCTGCGACTCCGGAGACTGCCCTCCTTCAGCGATGTCGTCCTGGTTCATTTGACCGAGCCTTCATTTATCCGTGCAAGCGGCAGGCGCCACTTCACCAAACAGTAATCAGCGGAACGGACCGGATCACTTCTTCGCGTCGTCCGCCTCCTCGAACTCCGCATCCACAATCCCGTCGTCTGCCGACGACGTGCTGCCCGGCTCGGCGCGCTGGGCGCTGGCGACTTTCTGGGTCGCAGACTGCAGATCCTCGCCGCGCGCGCGGATATCCTCGATCTGGTCGCCCTGCATGGCCGTCTTCAGGTTCGAAACCGCGTCTTCGACGGCTTGCCGATCCGTGGCCGCAACGCGATCCCCTGCATCCGCAAGCGTCTTTTCGGAGAGGAAGATCAGAGCGTCGGACTGGTTCTTCGCTTCCGCCAGTTCGCGCCGCTTCCTGTCCTCGCTCGCATGCTCTTCGGCGTCCCTGACCGCACGCTTGATGTCTTCTTCGCTCAGTCCACCCGACGACTGGATGGTGATTTTCTGCTCGCGCCCGGTCCCCTTGTCTGTCGCGGAAACGTTCACGATGCCGTTTGCATCGATATCGAACGTCACCTCGATCTGCGGCACGCCTCGGGGCGCCGGTGCGATGTTCTCGAGATTGAACTGGCCGAGGAGCTTGTTGTCCTCGGCCATTTCCCGCTCGCCCTGAAAGACCCTGATGGTCACAGCGGGCTGGTTGTCCTCTGCCGTCGAGAAGGTCTGGCTCTTCTTGGTGGGTATCGTCGTGTTCCGGTCGATGAGCTTGGTCATCACGCCGCCGAGCGTCTCGATGCCCAACGACAATGGCGTGACGTCGAGGAGCAGCACGTCCTCGACCTGGCCCTTCAGCACGCCGGCCTGGATCGCTGCGCCGAGTGCCACGACCTCGTCAGGGTTGACGCCCTGGTGCGGCTCGCGCCCGAAGATGGTCTTCACCGCCTCGACGACCTTCGGCATGCGGGTCATCCCGCCAACCAGCACCACTTCGTCGAGCTGGTCGGCCTTGAGCCCTGCGTCCTCCAGCGCCGCCTTGCACGGCCCCACGGTGCGGGAGATGAGGTCATCGACCAGCGCCTCGAGCTTGGCGCGCGTGAGGCTGATGTCGAGATGCTTCGGACCGGATTGGTCCGCGGTAATGAAGGGCAGGTTGACACTCGTCTGCGACGCCGAGCTGAGCTCGATCTTCGCCTTCTCGGCCGCTTCTTTCAGGCGCTGGAGCGCGAGCCGGTCCTGGCGCAGATCGATCCCCTGCTCCTTGCGGAACTCGTCCGCGAGAAAGTCGATGATCCGCTTGTCGAAATCCTCGCCGCCGAGAAAGGTGTCGCCGTTGGTCGACTTTACTTCGAACACGCCATCGCCGAGTTCGAGAATGGATACGTCGAACGTGCCGCCGCCAAGATCATAGACCGCGATCGTGCCTGCCTTCTTCTTTTCCAGCCCATAGGCAAGGGCGGCAGCCGTTGGCTCATTGATGATGCGCAGAACCTCGAGACCGGCGATGGTCCCTGCATCCTTGGTCGCCTGCCGCTGGGCGTCGTTGAAATAGGCCGGAACGGTGATGACGGCTTCGGTAACCGGCTCGCCCAGATATTTCTCGGCAGTCTCCTTCATCTTGCGCAGGATGTGCGCGGAGATCTCGCTGGGGCTCGACTTCTTCCCGTTCACCTCGACCCAGGCGTCACCATTGGCGCCGGGAACGATCTTGTAGGGCACCATGCCCTTGTCCTTCTGGACGATGGGGTCATCGTAGCGGCGTCCGATCAGGCGCTTGATCGCGAAGAGGGTCTGCTCCGGATTGGTAATGGCCTGACGCTTCGCGGCGGCTCCGACCAGCACCTCGCCATCGGGGCGGAAGGCCACCATGGATGGGGTGGTCCGGGCACCTTCGGCATTCTCGATGACCTTGGGCTCCTTGCCCTCCATCACCGCGACGCAGGAATTGGTGGTGCCGAGATCGATGCCGATTGCTTTCGCCATGCCAGCCTCCGAATGAGAAGATCGAACATCGACGATGGAGAGTATCGCGCTCGTGAGTCCTGACCTGGATCAGTTGTCGCGCAAGGCCCGCTCAGACACCCATGGACGCACGCGGATTCTCGTCATGACGCTGAGCCCAGCTCCGGGCGAACTCCTCAAGCTCGGCGTCTCCGGAAGGCAGATGCACCATCAGGCGGACCAACTGATTGCCGCGTGAACCGTCCCGCCGGTGGAACCCCTTGCCCTTGATCCGCAGCGTGCGGCCCGAGCTCGATCCCTTCGGGATCGTCAGCAACACCGGTCCGTCGACGGTCGGGGCCCGCACCTTGGCGCCGAGCACGGCTTCGTCCCAGCGCACCGGCAGGTCCAGCAATACATCGTCGCCTTCGCGCGTAAAGAAACGGTGCGGCTGAATTTCGAGGATGACGATCGCATCGCCAGCGCCTCCGGGACCATCCTCACCCTGCCCGCGAAGACGCAGCTGGGTGCCGGACTCGAACCCTGCCGGCAGCTTGAGGTCGACAGCCTTCCCACCCCCCAGGTCGATATGCTGCGGTCGCAGCGCCGCGGCATCCTCGAAGCTGACATTCAACCGGTAGGCGACGTCCGCTCCGCGGGGGCGATACGACCCGTGCCGGCGCGCTCCACCCGCAGTGTCCCCGCGGCCGAACAAGTCGCCGAAGATGCTGGCGAAGTCGGCCTCGTCTCCGCTAAATTCGAAGGTTGTCGCGCCGCCATCGGCGCCCGCCCGGAACCCGCCGCGCCGGGCGAAAGGACCGGCGCCATCGAAATCGGAGAAGCCGAAGGGAGCCTTCGGATTGCCGTCCTCGTCGATCTCGCCGCGATCGTAGCGCGCTCGTTTGTCCTTGTCGGTGAGCAGGTCGTAGGCTGCGGTCACGGCACCGAAGCGTTCCGCCGCCCCGGGCTTATCCGCGTTACGGTCGGGATGATACTCCTTGGCGAGCTTGCGATATGCCTTCTTGATCGTGGCATCGTCGGCATCGCGCGGGACGTTCAGGGTTTGGTATGGATCCGCCATTCTATTCAGTCCCTGTCCCGGCCCCTCATCGCCTGCGATCGCCCCGCGCTGCAGATGAGATGGCAAATCGATCCGTCAGAATCATCCGTTCGTCCCAAGCCCCCGCAGCTACCATCCGAGCTAGACCGACCCACCATCGTCTGGCGGGCTCAACGGCCTAGCCACAGCGTCAGAGCATGAAGAATGCTCTTCGTCTCCTGCACGTCGCGAACGGCGACTGCATCGACTCCGACGGTGACTGCCGGATAGTCGTTGCCACCCGGGAAAATCGAATCGCCCAGGAAAACCATGTCTTCCAAAGGAACGCCGCTCTCCGCGGCGAGCTTGCGAAGCCCGAAACCTTTGTCGATTCCTGCCCGGGTGATGTCTATCGAGGTGGTGCCTCCGATATTGACCGACCATTCTGTCAGGGTCCGCCTCAACATCTCCTGGAGCTGTAGCCGCTTGAGCCGATCCGGATCCCAGGCCTCCTTGGCCTCGAGCGGCGCCTTCTGCCCAATCCCTGAATAGGTGATCTGCGTGCCGCGGTCCTCGATCCGGGGGCCCCATGCGGGATCGCGATCGAGCCCGGCAGCCTTGATCGCCCGATCTAGCTCCTTGAGTATGTGGGCCTTCTCGGCCGGGGTGATTGCCTCCGAATAGGCTTGGCGCCACTCTCCGGCGAACCGGAAAAGCTTCGCTCCCGCCGTCGGCAGGATCCACAGCCGCCCCACCTCGGCACCCGGCGGCAGCCGATCGACGACCTGCTTCTTGAACTGAGGCCAGTCGCCCCCGGAAATCACCGCCACCTGCGCGAAGGACAAGAGCGCGGCAAGCAGCCCGGCTACCTCGTCATCGAGCGGGGCCTTGCTCTCGGCCAACGTGCCGTCGAGATCGAACGCCATCAGCTGCTTCACGCTGCCACCGTCCCAAGTGCCTCGACATCGCGCTCGCCTCGTGCGGTCATCGGGTTCGGCTCACCACATAGGCTGTTCCGTCGGCGCGGACGATAATGAGGTGGTATGACTTGTCCTCGCACTGCGCGCGCCAGACCGGCCCGTCCTTCTCGTCAGGCAGCCGCTCGGCTTGAATGACGTTCTGGCACGGAAGGCCGGCATCTCGGATCGCTCGGAAAAGCACGGCCTTCCGCGATGCCTCGTTGAGGTTGATCACCGCCTGCTGATAATTGTTTATCCCGTCGCTCGTGGCGGTCTGGCCGGCGGCAGGCTGTTCGGCCTTCTGCGTTCCGCATCCAGCGAGTGCGACGCACAAGGCGGTCGCGGCGAGGAACCGACGCATCGATCGTTCTCCCCTGCTCAATGGGCCAGCAGCAGCGGCTTCGGGGACCGCAGCAACATCTCGCGCGTGACCCCACCAAGGATACGTTCGCGAATGCGCGAATGCCCATAGGCGCCGAGAACCGCGAAGCTCGACCGCGAGTCGATGATGACGTTCAGCAGTTCCTCTCCCACGCTGAGCTCACCGCGGGGCACCGAGAGCAACTCCGATTGGATGCCATGATGCGAGAGATAGGAGGCGGCGCCGGCGGCGGGAAACTCGGGAGCGTCGTCCCCGATCGTCACGATCTGGACGCGCGCCGCCCGGCTCAGGAGCGGAACCGCGAAACGTAGCGCCTGCGCCGCCTCGAACGAAGCGTTCCACGCGACAAGCGCAGTTCCCTCGAGATCAAGCGTTCCGTTGTCATAAGGCACCGAGAGAATCGGAGCGCGCGAATGGACTGCGACATCGCCGACGAGGTCGAGTTCCGCGTCCCAGCCGCCTTCGTCGCTTTCGAGATGACTGAGGATGATCACGTCGCTCAGCCGCGATTGATCGAGAAGCACCGTCCCGGGAGAACCAGCTCCGCGTACCCAGTCGAAGGCCACGCCCTCGTCGCGCAGTCTGGCCTCCACGGCCGCGCGCGTGGCATCCTGTCGCTTCTCGTGCTCCGTGAAGAGCCTCACCGATGGGTAAACCCCGCCGAAGGGGTCGGCCATTGCGTAGGCCGACAGCGGCGCAGCCTGCGTGCCCGTCAGGTGAAGGTCGAATGCCCGGGCAAGCTGGACTGCCGCGTCAAGCCGCGCGTCCCCGCCCCTGTCCTCGGCCACGTGGAGCAATCCTGTTTTCATCTACCGATCCTTTCGATTGCGTGGTCGGCCGAAAGGCAATGGCCGCAGCAGCAGAAGGGTAAGCAGCGGAAGGATCGCGGACGCTGACATAGGTCAGACGCGGCGCCCGCCGATCGCTGCCGCCCGTCGGAGCGTGGACTGCGGAGGTCAGCTCACTCGTCGAGGAGCGCGCGGAGCATCCAGGCCGCCTTTTCGTGAACCGCCACGCGTTGCGTCGCGAGATCAGCGGTCGCCTGGTCGCCCGCTTCATCGGCCACAGGAAAGAGGCTGCGAGCCGATCGGGCAGTCGCCTCGTGACCCTCGGCCAGGATCCTGATCATGGCCTCGGCCTTCGGGGGCGTCTCGGGCGCATCGGCAAGAGAGCTGAGCCTGGCGAACTGCGCATAGGACCCCGGCGCCGGCTCACCAAGAGAGCGTATCCTCTCCGCAATCGGATCAACGGCGTTCCACAATTCGGTGTATTGCGCCATGAACATCGCATGCAGGCTGTTGAACATCGGCCCCGAGACGTTCCAGTGAAAGTTATGCGTCGTCAGATAGAGGGTGTAGGTGTCCGCCAACAAGCGGGCCAAGCCGCCGGTAACCTCTTTCCTCTTTGCCTCGTCGATTCCGATATTCATGGCCATTCGAATTGTCCTGCAAATGGCGCCGCCTCCGCGGTCACTATTCCGCCGATGCGGTCGCAGCTCCTATGCCATCCTCGGCCACGTGCGCGCCTGAGGTCGCGCCAACTCTAGCCCGCGAAGCGCGCGGCAAACTGACCCAGATCAGACGTGCACGCCAATGTCGCTGCTCGGGGAACGCCTGCCCTTTGATGTCCCCGATTTCGGCTGACGTGGGTCAGCGCGCGGGCTCGACTCGCAGAATAGGTGAACCGCGGCGGAGTACCGACTGGGCTTGGATGCCCGTAGCAGACAGGAGGATCCGAGATGGTTTCACTTTTCCGCACTGACGCCACGATCAAGAAGGACGTGGAGAGCGAGATCCAATACGATCCGTCGATCCAGCATGAAGACACGATCGCCGTCGCCGTGAAGGACGGCATCGTGACGCTGAGCGGCGTCACCAAGAGCTACATGGACTCGTATTATGCCGAGAAGGCGGCGAAGCGGGTTTCGGGGGTGAAGGCCGTCGCCAACGAGATTCAGGTCAAGCTCTCGACCGCGCGCCTCGATCCCGAAATTGCCGAGGAGGCGGTCAAGTCGCTGAAGCGCGAGCTGCCCAGCAGCGCCGACAAGATCAAGATCGTCGTCAAGAGCGGCTGGCTCACGCTCGAGGGCCACGTGGAATGGAACTTCCAGAAGGAATGGGCAGAACGCGCCGTCCGATCGATCGCCGGCGTGAAGGGCGTTACCAACACGATCACGGTCCAGCCCAGGGTCAACCCAGGCGACGTCAAGAAGAAGATCGAGGATGCGCTCGTGCGCAGCGCGCAGGTCGACGCGCAGCGCGTCCAGGTCGAGGTCGACGGCAGCAAGATCACGCTCAAGGGCACCGTGAGGACCTGGGCGGAGCGCCAGGAAGCTGAGCGGTCGGCTTGGTCTGCGCCCGGCGTGTCGAGCGTCGACAATCAGATCAGGATCCTGCCCTGATGCAATCGGCGGGGATGGCTTTGGCTATCCCCGCCTTCGCCGACTGCGCAGCATCGACCTGCACGTACCGATCGCCGACCGGCGTAACCTTGCCGACGGATTTGAGCGAGGGCCGGTCAGGTCGGCGGGAAGGTCGCGTCGATGATCGTCCCACTTGGCAACTGGCAGCGGCCTTGGCCACCGCCAGCCATGCCTGCGCCGGGCCGCATCAGCCGGAAATGGCACCGCATCTGCCCGTCCGGCCCGCCTAGGTTGGCCAGGACTCTTCCGCTATAATGGGTAAGCGTGCTCTGGGTAGGGCCCCAATAGGCCCAGCCGCGCCACCTCCACCGGTTGCCCCACCCGGTCCACAGCGGGCCGAGCTCTTCGACGGTTGTCTCGCTCGTGATCTGGAAGAACGGGCCTGCATAGGTTCCGCCCGTGCTTAGGTTAGCGGTCATCGTGCCCGATCGAGCACCACTCGATTTCCACACGAACGTCGCTGTCGTCGACCCGCCCCTCGAAACACCGATGCCGGACCCCGTGGTGGTGCACCCGGCTATGCCAAGAAGCATTGCGGGCAGGAGAGCAGCCCTGATTCCCTTCATCTTCACCTCAACCTCTTGCTCTATGCGTTTGATCGTCGCCCCTTCATCGATGGTCGCCGCGCTCCACTGGGCTACCGACCTCCTGCGGCCGAGCCACGTCGAGCGGCGATCTCGGGTTAGTCGCAAGGGCAATCCGGGCTCTGATCTATCTCAGCCCACCACCGGGCGACCGGGCTAGGTTGAGTCGGCGACATCAGAGCGGTTCGTCGCGCCATTCCTCGCGAAGACGGACCACGTTGCCAGCAAGGAGCCCTCAACTTGGATAGAAACGCAGGCACACTGGACCCCCAGCCAAGTCGACTGGAACAGCTCAGCACCGACTTCGCGGCGCTGGCGCCCAAGCTTCCGGACGGCCCGGAAAAGCAGGCTCTATCGCTGCTCCACGGCATGATTCAGGAATTGTGGCGCTCCGCCGGCTCGGCCCGCCCTGCCTTCGAGGCACCGGCCGGCGCGACTCTGGATGATCTGAAAAGCCTCCACGAGCACGCGCCCGCGATGGAGGGAGATGCGATCAATTCTCCTCTCAGCGTGGGAGCGAAGGCGCCAGAGTTCGCCCTGCTGGACGCTAACGGCCGGGAAGTCACCCTCTCATCCTATGCGGGACGGGCAATCGTCCTCGTCTTCTATCCGCTCGACTGGAGCCCGGGCTGCAGCAAGCAGTTGGACCTTTATCAGCAGGAATGGAGCGAGTTCGAGAAGCGCGACGTGGAGATCGTCGGGATTTCCGTAGATAGCCTTTACAGCCACGGCGCCTGGGCCGCCGCCCGCGGACTCTCGATGCCTCTCCTCGCGGATTTCAATCCCAAGGGAGAAGTCGCGCGCCGCTATAACGTATGGCGCGACGCTGATGGCTTTTCCGAGCGCGCGCTCTACATCATCGATGGAGAGGGCGTCATCCGCTACGCCCACGTCTCGCCGAAGCTCCAGCATGTTCCCGACATCTATGAGCTCTTCGCCAAGCTCGACGAGATTGTTGGAGCGCCAGCAACTGGGGGACGCGAATAATGGCGTCCGCGTATCGAGCACGCGGCTCGGCCGCCGCTCCGATCGTCATCTATGGAAGCCGTTGGTGCGGCATCACCATGATGGTTCGGCGGTATCTCGATCGAGCCGGGATCCCGTATCGCTTCGTCGACTGGGAAGCCCATCCGGAAGTGCGGTCGGAGCTCGAATGGCTGGCCGGAGGCAGGCTAGCCAGTCCGACGATCAAGATCGGGGGACAGGTTCTCGTGCAGCCCTCGATGCGCGAACTCGAATGGGCGCTGGCCCGCGCCGGATACCGTTAGCTTTAGGAATACGGCTCGCACTGGCCACTCGCCCCCCCCGGCCGGCGAGCCGTCGCACCGGGCAGCGTGATGCTATCACTCCGCCCGTCACGCTGTCCGGTGCCCTTCCCCACCAACAAATCTACGGCGCGCCCGTATTTCATGGGCGACTGGGCATGATGCCGCGGCCGCCACACGAATGGTTACCTCCAAACGCCCGAGGTACGACCGAACCGGCTCAGGGTTAGATCGGGGCCCGTTCTGATTTCTCGGGCGCGCCGGGCCGCCAGGCCCGTGCGGATCAAGTGGCGAGCCACGGATCGGGTTGGATAGTGGCAAGGGGCAACTCGTCCAGCGTCTTCTTCAGCTCGATTTCGTGCACGTGCACGTTGAGAGCTCCTGACTTCCGCATGATCTGCTGAGCCTTTTCCTCCGCGGCGGCATCGCGCGCTCGAACGAAGACGACCAATCCCCCCCCACGCAAATCGCGTTCCAAATCCTCTGCGCCAACTCCCCCAAGGATTGCGCTGCGGACGACCTTCGCAATTCCCGCTCCGGCCGCGCCGCCGGCGGCCGTAGCGGCAAGCACCGCTGCGAGTGCGCCGCCGGATGCCACGACCGGCAAAGCTGCCCCGAGCGCGGCAAGCGAGATCAACGTCCCGAACACCAGACCCGTGACCGTCGTCCCTTCATCGCGCGTTACGAGCTCGCGTCGTGGCAGCTCAGGTATCTCGGCCAGGTGGATGGGATCAGCATAGATCGCTGGCAGCTTCTTTAGGACCGCCTCACGGCTCGCCATCAGGTCGATATCGCTCTTGTCGAAGCCCGCGGCGCTGAGTGCGACGACCATGCTCTCGAGCAGTTCGAGATTGTGCACGGTGCCGACGACTTCCCGAGCCCGGACGGTTTGGACAATGCTCTGCTCCGACTCTTGCGGCACGCTGCGCTCCACTGATGACCGAAATACTCCACGTCTCCCCGGTCGCCGCTCGAAACGCCCTGATGTAAATCAGCCGTTGCTCCGCACTGCTCCCGCGTTCTTGGCGCTCGGGCCCGAGAGCGAAAAAAGTCACCCAAGCGGCTTCACGCCGTCTTGAACACGACTTCACCAGTACTAGCTAAATTGTGCCGGGTGCCTCTGCGGGCCCGGCAGGACAAGAGGGCGTCGGCTCTCTCTCCGACGCCTCAGATGTCCAAATTGCTCACAAGGAGGATTTGGCGATGAGAGCAGCGAATTATCTAGATCTGGCGCCCTATCGGCGCTCTACCGTCGGCTTCGACCGGCTTCTCGACCTGATGAACAATGCCGCGCCAGATGCGGCCGAGCCCTACCCGCCGTTCGACATCGAAAGGCGCGCAGACGGCACCTATCGCATTTCGGTCGCAGTTCCCGGCTTCCGACCGGACGAACTGGAAGTGGTGGCGCAACAGAACATGCTCACCGTCAGCGGAAGCAAAGCCGGGGGAGAACCCCAGGCCACGTACCTGCATCAAGGCATCTCCACACGCTCCTTCGAGCGTCGTTTCCCGCTCGCCGACTTCGTCATCGTGCAGTCGGCCGCACTGGAGAACGGGCTTCTGACCATCACGCTGAAGCGTGAGGTGCCCGAGGCGATGAAGCCACGCAAACTCGACATCGCCACCACCGCCCAGCCGGCATCCACGACCGAGAAGGACCAAGCCCAGGCCCAGGCTTGAGAGATTGCGCGCTATCGACAAGCCGTAAGCGTGGGCTGGAGGCCGCAGATCAGGCGGCTTCAGCGATCGGTTGC
>NZ_JNAC01000123.1:0-1309 GCF_000722555.1 Sphingobium sp. DC-2
CGTAACAGCGACGTTCTTCGGAACAAGCTGGGAATCCGCGACGATAATATCCTCAAGGAGCGAGAAGCTTTCTTCTCGGTTGTCCGACATGGCGAGCTGGTTGTGCAGCGCGCCGCGCCGGCGACGAACGCGCGCGAGTATCGCGAACTGCACAATCATCTGTTTCAGGACGTATATGATTGGGCGGGGCGCTTTCGGACTGTGGACATAAGCAAACCCGGCAGCACTTTTGCGCGAGCGCACTTCATTGCCCGCAGCATGGAGCACGAATTTAAGCAGCTGCCCGACCTCCAAACCCTCAAGTCGATGGATCGTGATCGCTTTGCGGATACCATGGGGCGGCATATTTCCGAATTAAATGCCGTTCATCCGTTCCGTGAGGGCAATGGTCGCACCATGCGGCTGCACTTGCAGCTACATTCCCTTGCGGCCGAGAAATTCGTCTCGATCCAGGCAATGGGGCCGAAGGACTGGATGGAGGCGAGCCGCGACAGCTTCCATACTGGAAATCACGCCTCCCTCGCCAAAGTCATCCGTGATGCCATGCCCCTCGAACAGAACCGCGTCGAGCCAGCGCGTGGGCCAGCGGGCATCGCGTTTCCACCCTCGATGGAATCTCTCATGCCAGTTGGCGAACGACGCGCAATGAGTATCGAGCAGGCCAAGGATCAAATCAGCCGTTACCTACCTACTGCGCAAACCGTTGCGTCGCGGCAGCATGAGCAGCTTAATCGGATCGCGGAAACGTCCGCTGACATGCGCCAGCTGGCCGCGCGTTCAGCGCAGGAGCTTGCCTTTTTCCGCGATCCCAAAGGGCCGATGCACCACCTTCAGCTGATTGAGCAACGCCGCTATCATCAGATCGAAGTCAATTGGTCCGAGGGTATGGACCCGCTGCAAAGAGTCCGCGCCATCAGCGCGGGCGCCGCAGATTTCCTTTCGAAAATGACCGACCGCGACATTCAGGCCGCCGATCGCGCGCTACGTCTGCAAGTCATGCCTCCCGGCGTCAGTCAGGTTGATCTACGCCTTGCCGCGCAATTCGAGAAAAACTCGCCTGAGCAGAACCGCGCCGATGCCAGGTTCGCGCAATTCCAGCTCGCCATTGATAAGCGCGTCGCGACAGCTACCGAGCGCGGCGCATCGAAGGAACAGCTGGCGCAGATCGTCGAAAGCGCAAAGGCCCATGTCGCCGCAACATTGCGCGAAGGCAAATCACCGACGCCGACCGCCGAGAAATCAAAGGACCGCGAGCGCTGAAAATGAGCGGCCAGGGCCGCGCGCTTCGTAGTCTGTCAGCTGCCACATA
>NZ_JNAC01000124.1:0-740 GCF_000722555.1 Sphingobium sp. DC-2
CCCCGCTAACGGGGTCCTTTTTGCACGCCGATCCACATCCCTAACATCGCCGCGCGCCGGCTTCACCTGTTCAACGGAATCGAACCTGGCCCAGATATCGCGCCGCTGGTCGCGGGCAGGATCGACGAGGCCCTGATCGCCGCACACTGGGACGACGTGCTGCGCTTGGGCACCTCGATCCGCACCGGCGTCGTGAGTGCATCGATCATGCTGGAACGGCTCGGCTCCTATCCACGGGCCAATGGCCTGGCCTTGGCACTGCGCGAGATCGGCCGCGTCGAGCGCACCCTGTTTACACTCGACTGGATCGAGCAGCCCGAACAGCGGCGCCGCGCAACCCGCGAACTCAACAAGGGTGAGGCCGAAAATGCTCTGAAACGCGCCATCTTCTTCCACCGGATCGGCCGCATCCGTGATCACGCCCTGCAAGCCCAGACCCATCGGGCGAGCGCGCTCAACCTCGTCGCCGGTGCTATCGTCCTGTGGAACACGACCTACCTGCAAGCCGCCCGCATGCATCTTGCCAGTCTCGGCCGGTCGGTCCCGCCGGACCTGTTGCAACACCTTTCGCCGCTCGGATGGCAGCACATCAACCTCACCGGCGATTATCTTTGGACCGACCCCGATGCGCCATCGTCCGCCCTCAGGCCGCTTCGCCAGATGCACGCCGTCGAAGGTCCGGCGAAACCTTAGACCCCATGACTGCCGGAGCCTCGAGGGCTCAAATCTGAGATGCTGAC
>NZ_JNAC01000125.1:0-9177 GCF_000722555.1 Sphingobium sp. DC-2
ATTGATATTACATGATATTATTGAAATGTAGCCTATTTTGTCGGCTGACAGAAGCCGAGCTCTGGGGTCCGGAGGACCTTGCTCGCTGCTCAGGCGCATTCAGGGCGGCTCAGGTGGCCATTGCAGCCCCCTACCCTTCCCCTACCCTCCTCGCGGTCGCTGAGCGTCTCCTGGAGGTCCATTCAGCGTTGGAGGTCTCACCGGCCTCGGACCGAACTGTCACGACGATCGATGGCCGTCGAATGAGCCTTGAACCGGTGAGCTTCGGTACGACATGGATGATCGCCTGCCAGCTGCCTCGAGCATTGGTTGCGGCCGGCATGGCAACGCAGATTCTTCCGTCCGCTGTCCACCTTCCCCGGTATCTTCCAAACTCCGCAGGGGAACTCATGCGCGAGCTTGAAAGCACGATCGGGTTGGCAAGCAGGCAGGGCCTGGCGGAGCTCGACAGGCTCGAGGGAAGGCTTGAAAATCTCCCGCGCGTCGTTGAGGTGACCAAACGCAGCCGGCTTCCGGAGCTGTTGCGTTTGGAACTGGCCTATCCCGGACTTCGGGTGCCGGCCATCGCACGCCTGCTGGGTGTGACACCGCAGGCCGCGGCCAAGCTCGCTGTGCGCTCCAGGGCGTTAAAGGATAGCAGCCGGCTCGACCGGATGGGGCCAGGTCGGGAATGGCGTCCCTCCCCTTCCATTTCCCTCTAACAATAAGAAATCTCAGAATCCGCCGAAGGCGTAAGCGTTAAGCGGGTTATATCTTTGAGTTAAAAGGTTACTGCCGCGGCGTTCCCGGAAAAAGCTAGTGAATCCGGCGATTCGCTGCCTGTGGACAGATTCCGATAACACGACGGCCGAGCTCCGATAACACGACGGTCAGATTCTAATAACACGACACTTTCGCTCTGATACCACGATGCCACCACTTGGGGGCTGTGGATAACCCGGTCTCGGTCGGGGCTGCGCCTACCCGTGTTGGCAGCAGTTAGCGTTCCGATTCGCTTTTCGTGCTTCAACCCCAAACCAGTAATTGTCCATCCGAGATCGTTGCGCGGGTCCGGCGTGTTATCGGAAATGTCGCGTACCTCCTTCAACGTGTTTTTGGGAATGGCTTTTCGGCCCCCTTCCCCGAGCGCCGCATCTAGCCCTATGCTTCGATGCAGTGAGATAGGCCTGTAGACGTGCTGGAACTTCGCCGGGGCCTCATCACTGAGACCGTATCCACGCTCACCCAAGGTCCGCAATTGGCGACTGGCACCCCGTCGCGCGATCGTGTTTTTAGAATCAGCGACATGGATTTCCGCGTCCGCCCTAAAGCCCCGGATTTCAGCCTCTTTCGCAAATTGTCCATTTGCAAGATGACGCTTTGAACCAATTCCTGAAAACACGTCGCGACCCAGAGCGGCAATTGTCGCCGCGGGACGCGATGCCAACCGTCCTCTCGCGCTGCCAGGCTGATAATCCGGTCTCCAGCTGACGATCGCGGGGCTCAGCTGACGGTCGTCCCGGCCGGATGTTTGACTCAAGCCGTATCAAAATCGGTCATCTTGGCTCGACATGAAGGCCGCCCGCGGCACTACCGTAAATCGGAGCGGCCGCGGCATTCGTCCCGCTCGAAGGTGCAGCCAGGCGTTCGAGTTTAGGTGGAAGGGCCGCCATCGTTTTCCAACAATAGCCGTCGATGATCGTGCCATGATCCGCCGTCGATCAGCGCGGCATCGGATTGGTGGCAGGGTCATTTATCCCCGCGCGCCCTCGATCGGCTTTTCGCGGGGCCGGATCAGATCGATCCAGTCAGAAGCCTGGGAGCGTATATTTATTGCGCTCGTGGTGCTTCTTCATGAAGCCATAAAACCGTTTCGAGTAGTTCCTGGGCATCTCGTCGGGATTGCTGTTCAGGAAAGCGTCGAACTGCTTGATCAGGACGTCCAGATCCCAGCCAGGGCATTCCGCCTTGATCGCCGCATAGGTCTCGGGATCGAGTACCTCATGTGCCCGTCCACCCCGGCGGCGCGGCGTGGAAACTGCGGCGGCAGCGTAGCTTTGGTCGTGCGGATCTTGGCTAGGCTTTGGATCGGTGGCCTTGAGATCTGCGACTGCACGCTGCACCAGGCTGCGAACGAGGCTCGGGTCAACGGGCATTTCTGCGGCTTCCTCGGCCGGCCGTTGCTGGAGCTGCTTGGAAGAGCCGACAGTCTTCGAACTTTCGGCTGAGCGGGCGGGGGAGGGGGGTGTGGCGCGCTTGCGGGAGGGGACCTCCTGGTGCCCTCCCATGAAGCGACGCATCACCATCTTCAGCTTTGGTCGGGGTGTTTCCGCCCCGATCACCTCCAAGTTGATCTCGGGCAGGGTGTTGGCCCGCGCCAGCTCAAGGATCTTATTCTTGAAGGACGGCAGCGAGCTCTCGCTTCCGCTTTTTTGGTGAAGCGTTTCGAACCCGATCGTGAACCCTTCGGCGCCGTTGCCGCCGGCGTGCTTGCGGCTGGCGCGGTACAGCCACTTACCGAGCCCGCTTGTGATCTCGAAATAGAGCGGAGAAATCGCGAGTACGTTCCGCTTGTCCATCACGCCGTCGAAGAACCACTTCGAAAGGGTGATCTCCATTCCAAGGGACCGTTGGGTTCGCTCGTCTACGAGGTGCGTATAGCTGTCGATCCACGAAAACGTTGTCTCACGGGTCTTCGAGTTGGCCCGGATGTTCGTCTTGATCGTGGTTGCCTGCAGCCTGTCGAGCGCTCCGATAAGGCGTTCGTAAGCACGTCCGCTGACGCCCCAGCAGATGCGCTTCAGCAAGTCGCCTGGTTGAACACGGATCGTCGGCGAGAGATCATTGTCTCCGCGCTCGCGCAGCTCATTCAGATGAGAGGCGAGGTAGATCATGATGTCCGCATCCCAGATCGTCGCCATGCCATATTCCGGATTGGCCGAAACATGGACGGTGACCTGCTTGTCTGGGCTTACATATTCGATCGGTTTGACCCGCTTCTTCTTCGAAAGGCTGAAGAAGGGGCGCTGCATCGTTTCTTGATAATCGCGCAGGGAGATTTCGCTGAAGTCGGGAAGCGTGAAGAACATCTCAAACTGCACGCGGCGGCCGCCGACCACCGTCGCAACAGCCTCGTTCTCGCCCTGGCTCATGCCGCGTCCCACGCGTGGGACAAAGGCGCTAAGCCACTGGAAACAAACCAGAATACCCCACTTTTCAGAGTGGCAAAATCCAAAGAATTACAGATTGCTTCAGGCCCCATCAGAGACCCGCTTTTTCAGAATCTTTGCCCTCTCGACGAGCGGGCGGATAGCCTCCAGGATATCGTCAGCCGACAGGTCGGTCGGGTTGATGGTGATAGTCAGCCCTCGCGCCCGATCTCGATCAACCTGTCCAATCGTCATCCCCTTGGCTTCGATAGAAGCCTTCTGGAGACGGCTGCTCCGGCTGGTTGTCGTCGCCTTGATCAAACGCGCGACGACTTCAGCACCACTGATAGGCTCTTCGTCACCCGACTGTCGAAAGCTCTGTTCCGCGGCAATGTCCTTGGCGGCCGCCTCCATCTTCTCCCGCATCGCGGGCGTGCGGACCAGGGGAAGCAACTTGTCACCGTGACGCACCTGAAGGTCCATCGGCGAGCTAAAAGCACTGACGATCGATTGCGGAATTTCCGTGAGCCCGATGTACCGCGACAACATGGATTTCGAGAGTTTCACACGGTCCGCCAACCGGGCTTGTACGCCATCATAATAGGCATCGACGGCTGCCTTGTAGTTGGTACCGCGTTCGAGGTCGGAAATGTCCTCTCGTTCCCGGTTTTCGATATCGGCAAGCCTGAAGGCGGCTTCGTCGTCGAGATCCTCGATGATCGCGACAAGCTCGATATCGGGATAGTGGTTCGCATTGAGCCACGAGATAGCCCAATGGCGCCGTGTGCCGATGACGAGCTCATATTCCAGCGCGGCATTCTTCACCCGCCGGACCACGACCGGGATCCGGTTGCCATTCTCCGCCTGGATCGAGTCTATGAGACTTCGGACACGATCCTCGGTCAGCAGCGCATAGTCTCGCGCATTCCCAGGCCAGATCGAACATTCAGATGGCTTCAGCCGGATGGTCGGCCGTTTCACCATCCGAGCGGCCTCGGTGAAGCCCTCAAGCCGCCGTGCCGTGAAATTGCGGGCCGCTCCGCCTTGCGCTGCGTCGACCTGTTCGGGAGCAAGCTCGGAGGCCGGCGTCGGCGCTGGGGCTGCCAAGGCTTCACTGATTGCGGAGCGCCGGCTCATGCTGCTGCACTCGCGACGGAATCGTTGGCGCGCTTGGAGATGCTCTGCGACGGCCATTGTTCGCGGATCTGTTGCAGAACCTCTCCGAATACGGAGTCAAGATTGTCGCGGCACCTCTGGTAGGTCGCGTGCGCCGCCGAGGGCTTGCTCTCATAGATTGACCGGAACGCCTGCGTCGCGTTCTTGATCTCCTCCGACGCAAGGATCGGCTGGCTCAGGAGGAAATTGGCATAGGTTGCCTGCATCATCTTCCACATGTCCGCTTCACCCGGTTTGCTAGGCGTGTAGGCTGAGCAAACTACGCGAATAAAACCATAATCGACCGGAGTGCCATTCTCTTCGAGAATCTCGATATTGTCAGCGATCGTGTCCATGAAGTGAATTGTGGATAGATAATCGAGTTGCCGAGCCGGAACAGGGACAAGGAGGCCGGTCGCCGCTGCCATCACATTAAGGCCCAGAAAGCCCATCGCGGGCGGCGGATCGAGCACGATAACGTCGAAGTCTTTGACTATGCTTTGGATACCGATGCGTAGTCTCTGCAAACCCTCACGGACGGCCTGACCGCCCTCGCGCAATGTGGCTGTCAGGTCCCACTCTGCGTCCTGAAGTCCGAGGCTCGATGGGACGATCTTGATCGTCGGCCATGCAGTCTCATGAATCGCCTGCCGAAAATCGTCGAAGGTGCTGCGAGGCGACAAGAAATTGCCGAGCGTCTTATCTTCGTCGAAGAGAGTTTCCGGCTGAATATCGAACATCGTGGTGGTGGAAGCCTGCGGATCGCAATCGATGACCAGCACGCTATACCCATGAAGAGCCAAATAATCTGCGAAGTGCTTCGTAATCGTACTCTTGCCGACGCCACCCTTGAAGTTCTGCACCGCGACTACGACAGCGTCTTCATCTGCCGCTTTGCCCGGACGAATGTGCAGTGCCTCGCGGATCTTGGTCAAATCCTCGAGCGTGTAGTAGCGCCGCCCGTTGCCCAATTGCTTCGGCGACGCGAGCCGGCCTTCCTTCTCAGCCTTCGCCAACGCTTCGGGGGTACGCCCGACCAGTTCAGCCGCCGCCGTCGGGCCAAAGGTGAGATCGAGAACCTTCCGGTCTTCCGGCTTGAACACGACCGACTTCACGCGATCGCGCATCATTTCGCACGAACGGGTCATCGTCCGAAGCGTGTTTACGGTAAAGGACATCCCCGCGTGCCTCCCTCCGAATCAAGCCAGCGCGATCCGGTTTGCCTTTCATGAGCAAAACTACCTGCAAAAGTCAAACCGGCACCCGAAACAGCCAGCCATCGCCGAATCGGCGGCTTCCGAATCCTTCGATCGGGAATCGGTGATCGGATCAAGTTGAACGATCCAACCACGAGAACGGCGGAGCAGATCTCGAAGTTGCCGGGAGCGCGCCACGCAGAGGAGGAGAGCGGGAGGGAGGCAGCGAACATGAGGTGCAGATCATGCCGCTGGTAGCGAACCGTCCATCCCAAGAACTTGTCGATCTCGTCGGCGCTCTGCGCGGCCGCTGGAGCGGCTACATCGCCATGTGCCGATGCCCAGCCCACAATGATGCGGAACCAAGTCTTTCGATTCGGCAAGGCGATCGAGGCATATTGGTGACCTGCTTTGCGGGTTGCGCTCGCGAGGACGTGCTGCGTGAGCTCAGCCGCATCCGCCCCGGTCGCCATCACCCGATGCCTCTCGCAACCCAGCCTAGCCGCTCTTCCACTGGCGAGCACCTCTGGAATGAGGCCGCCCATGTCAGGAATACCCTTGCGGAACGCTATCTCGGCCGCCGCAACCTTCTTCCACCGCCGCCTGATGTCCGTTTTCACCCACGGTGCCCGTATTTACCGAAGCCGAAAACAGTGTTCCTGCCGGCGCTCCTGGTTGCGGTCCGTGAAGTCCGGAGGCTGGTCGCCATCCAGCGCATCTTTCTCGATCCCGCTACCGCCGACTACGTGCGTAAGCTCATGCTCGGTGTCCCCGGCTCAGGTGCCTGGCGGGGGAGAGCTGGCGGTGCGACCCTCGCAATCGCCGAAGGTTTTGAGACCGCCGACGCCTATAGTCGTCTCCGTGGGGTTCCTTGCTGGGCGTCTCTCGGCGCGCGCCGCCTGGATCAGCTCATCATCCCTGAGAGCGTGACGACCCTGTACATTGCAGAGGACAACGACGCCGAAGGTCGCCGTGCCGCGCAGAATGCCGAAGACCAATACGCCAGGCCCGGACTCACGATTCGTCGCGATCCGCCTCCCGCGAGACACAAGGACTGGGCGAGGGTGCTCGACGCCGCGGCTCTGCAATCCCGCGCCTAAATGCGCCCGGACAGAAGAGGGGAGGGGGGTCGAAAGCGTGATGCTGCCGAGGGTGCAGCCACGCAGGAGATCCCAAAATGACCGACCTCTTCCACGCGGCCGCCACGGCGGACCATGATGCCGCGCGCCTGCTCCTTCCACATCTCGGATCAGGCCGCCCGATCACCCGCCGCCTGCTCAACGAGGTAATGGCCTCCGCCTACGGTGGCTCCGACGCCGACGGGCGCTGGACACAGCGAACAAGCTTCGAGGTTCTCGAGCACGCGCTGGCTCTCCATCTTCGCGCGGCCGGCTCTGGCTTGCGCTCGTTCGCCGATGTGAGCGCCATTGTCGCGCTCTCGGATCGCCTTCCTACCCAGACCGTGCGGAGCGAGGAGCAACTCGACTGGCAGCAATTTTCGACGCCGATCGACATCGCCGCAGTTGCGGTGCTGTTGGCCGACGTACAGGCGGACGACGTCATCCTTGAGCCGAGCGCTGGCAACGGCCTGCTCGTCGCTCATTTGGGCTCATACAAGGTTCTTCAGCTCAACGAACTCGACCCCGTCAGGCGGGCGCGGCTGCATCGGGTGTTCCCGGAAGCCACGATCTCGGGTGAGGACGGTGCGACGATCAACTCGACCCTTTCCGCGGCCGAACCGCCAACCCTCATTCTCATGAATCCGCCGTTCTCGCGGTCCCTCGGACGTGGTGCCGATGACTATGCGGCGGTCCGCCACCTCCAGGCGGCCCTCCGTCGCCTCCGATCAGGCGGGCGAGTGGTTGCGATCATGCCCGACTGGTTCGGCCCGAGCGCCAGGATGCGCGACCAATATGAGACCGTGCTTCGCGACGTTACCGTCCGCACCGCGATCCGCCTCGAGAAATGCTACCTTAAGCACGGCACGTCTGTCGCCGTTCGGCTGTTCGTGATCGACAAGGCGCCCGGCAATGCACCGCCGGCGATCATTCAACGATCTTCCGTCGGCGAGCTTCTGCCCGCATTACGCGTTCCCGAAAGATCGACGCTCAAGAGCGACGCCCCGATGCCTGCGCCGAGACGATCGGCCGGTATCTCGATCTTCCGCGCCCTCAAAAGCAGCCGCCCAGAGCCCCGCGCCTATCACGCGCCCGTTCGCAACGACGTCCTCCCCGTCGACTACGAAAAGCTCGCGACCCCGGCGCCGCTCCTTGAACAAACGGGCGTCTATCTTCCCTACCGTCCGAGCCGGATCAGCTTTGCCACCGCCGGCGAGCATCCAACTCCCCTCGTAGAATCCGTGGCGATGGGTTCGATCCCGGCCCCGATCCCCGACTATGTCCCGTCGCTCCCCGAGCGTACGGTCGCGGAGCGGCTCCTCTCCGCCTCCCAACTCGAGACGGTCGTCTATGCCGGGCACGCCTGGTCCCAGACCATCCCGGGCAGATTCAAGCCGAACAAGGAAGGCGTTGGCCTGACACTTGCCGAAGACGGGGACATCTATCGCAAGGGTTTCTTCCTGGGCGATGGCACCGGCGCGGGGAAAGGCCGGCAGATTGCGGCCTGCATCCTCGACAATTGGCTTCAGGGTCGACGGCGCAATATCTGGGTCACGAAAAATGCCCCGCTCCTCGAAGATGCGCGGCGCGACTGGACCGCATTGGGCGGTGTCAGCGGCGACATTCAGCCGATCTCCAACTGGAAGATCGACGAACCTATCAGGCTCGACCAGGGCGTCCTGCTCGTCACCTATCCGACATTGCGCTCGATGCGCGGCAACCACAGCCGGCTGAGGCAAATCGTCGACTGGGCTGGCGCCGACTTCCAGGGCGTGCTGGCGTTCGACGAGGCCCATGAGATGGGCGGCGTCGCCGGCGGGGAGGGGGCGCTTGGCGCCAAGGAGGGCTCGCAGCAGGGGATCTGTGGCGTCCTTCTCCAGAACCAGCTTCCCGGCGCACGTGTACTCTATGCGTCGGCCACGGGCGCGTCAGACGTCAACAACCTCGCCTATGCGGTCCGCCTCGGCCTCTGGGGACCCGAAACAGCCTTCGCGGATCGCGAGCAATTCATCAGCAGTATCCGCCAAGGCGGCATCGCAGCGATGGAGCTGGTCGCGCGCGACCTCAAGGCGACTGGCCTCTACATGGCGCGCGCGCTGAGCTTCGCCGGCGTCGAATATGAAATTCTCCGGCACGAGCTGACCCCCGCCCAGATCGAGATCTACGACACCTATGCGGATGCATGGTCGATCATCCACCAGAATATGGAACGGGCCCTCGAACTCACCGGCATCGTCGACGGGCTGGAAAACGCGACACTGAATAGCGGCGCCAAGGCGTCGGCCAGATCGCGCTTCGAGTCGACCAAGCAGCGTTTCTTCGGCCAGGTCCTGCTTTCGATGAAGCTGCCGACCGTGATCGCGGCTGTGCGTCGCCACCTGGCGAATGGCCAGTCGGTGGTCCTCCAGCTCGTGACCACCGCTGAGTCTATCCTCGATCGCCGGCTCGATGCGCTGAGCCCGGATGACCGGGCCGATCTCGAGATCGACCTCTCGCCCCGCGAATACGTGTAATGTTGAGCTCAACATTACAGGAATTCTTTGCAGTCGCAGTTTATGTCGAGCGTGGCGGCGGTAGGCG
>NZ_JNAC01000126.1:0-4127 GCF_000722555.1 Sphingobium sp. DC-2
TCACACGTTCAACCAGTGAGGAACTGTCCGGGAATTAAGGGGCAACGACAGATTTGAGTGGCCAGCAGATTCGGGCAGGCGACTGGCTCATGCTTTCCTTCCCTTCCGCCAATCGGGACGAAGCGGTCTTCGACGATCCGTTCGTATTCAGACCGGACCGTAAACCCAACCCGCATCTGGCTTTCGGGTATGGCGCCCATGTCTGCCTCGGTCAGCATCTGGCCCGGATGGAGATGCGGATATTCTTCGAAGAGTTCTTCGATAGGATCGAGGCTCTCGAACTCTCAGGTACGCCGCGCCGGACGATTTCGACATTCGTCGGCGGGGTCAAATCGCTGCCGATCCGCTTCGCGGCGGCGTGAACGATCCTGGAAGATGCAGTGGGCGACAGGTGCGGGATGACTGAAACGGTAAACGCGAGCTATGACGTGGTCATCGTGGGTGGCGGGCATGCCGGCGCACAAGCCGCCATTGCACTACGGCAAAGGAAGTTCACGGGCACGATCGCGATTATCGGCGACGAAATCTATCCGCCCTATGAACGTCCGCCCTTGTCCAAGGATTATCTGGCGGGCGCCAAGAGTTTCGAGCGGATCCTGATCCGTCCGGAGAGCTTCTGGAGCGAACGCGTGGTTTCGCTGCTGCTTGGAAAAACAGTGGTCGGCGTGCAACCGGACGCTAGGCACGTCGAACTCGCAGACGGTCAACGGATTGGTTATAAGCATCTGATATGGGCCGCTGGCGGTGCCCCCCGGCGGTTGAACTGTCAGGGCGCAGATTTGGGCGGCATCCATAGTGTTCGCTCGCGGGCCGATGTCGACCGAATGATTGCCGAGTTGCCCGGAGTGGAGCAGGTCGTCGTGATCGGGGGCGGCTATATTGGACTGGAAGCCGCTGCCGTCCTTTCCAAGTTCGAAAAGGCCGTAACGGTTCTTGAAGCCCAGGATCGTGTCCTCGCCCGCGTCGCGGGCGAACCGCTTTCGCGTTTCTACGAGGCAGAGCATCGCGCGCACGGCGTCGATATCCGATTGGGGGTCGCCGTTGATCGTATCGAAGAGCGGGACGGGATGGCGAGCGGCGTGCGGCTTGCTGATGGAACTCTGCTCGCATGCGACATGGTGATTGTGGGGATCGGCATCTTGCCAACCGTGCGTCCGCTGATCGATGCCGGGGCTGAGGGAGATGTGGGCGTTCGGGTCAATGAATATTGCGAGACCAGCCTGGATGACGTCTATGCGATCGGTGATTGCGCCACACATCGCAGCTCCTATGCGGATGGCGCCCTCATCCGCCTCGAGTCCGTGCAGAACGCCAATGATCAGGCTCTCACCGTTGCAAAGCTGCTGACCGGGACACGCGATACCTACGACGCAGTTCCCTGGTTTTGGTCGAACCAGTATGATCTTCGCCTGCAGACCGTTGGGCTCTCCACTGGTTATGATGAGGTGGTGACGCGTGGGCGCAGCGCAGACCGCGCTTTCTCGCTCATCTATCTGCGCGAAGGTCGCGTCATCGCACTCGACTGCGTCAATAGCACCCGCGATTATGTGCAGGGCAGAGCGCTCGTGGTCGAGAGAGCGGCCATCGCTCATGGTATTTTGTCTGACCCCGCTTTGCAGTTGAAAGACTTGGCTGTGGACAGGCGCGCGGCCGGCTTGCCATTAGGATAATGACGCCTGCACGAACTGTTTAGAATTCGTTGAATCCTGCGCGTAGTTTTGGAGATTTGCTTGACGACCTACATTCTGGTGTCGGGTGCGTGGCACGCGGGTTGGTGCTGGGAACGCGTGGTTCCGCAACTCGAAGCTGGCGGGCATCGCGCCATCGCCCCGGACCTGATCGGCATGGGGCAAGACCATACTCCTCTGTCGACCGTGACTCTAGCGAAATGGGCCGACCAGATCGCGGCTATCATTCGAGAACAGGATGAGCCGGTCGTTCTCGCAGGGCACAGCCGGGGCGGCATCATAATCAGTGAAGTAGCGGAGCGGGTGCCTCAGCACATCGCTACCTTAGCCTATTTGGCTGCGTTCCTTGTTGAATCTGGCGAAACCCTCATGTCGACCGCTACCAAGTTGCCGCGCGAACGCCCGGTGGAGATATCGATAGCGCAGGAAGGCGGAACGACGCTTGTCCGGCCCGAGGCACTCGATGCGACCTTCTATAATATGACAGAAAGCGCATGGGTCGATCGCGCCCGATCTCTTGTAAGCGCCGAACCCATGGCTGCCTTTACAACGCCGCTAAGTCTCACAGATGAAAAGTATGGCTCGGTCAAAAGAGCCTATATCGAATGTATTAACGACTATGCGATACCTCTGGCGCTGCAACGCATCATGCAGGACGCTCTTCCTTGCTCGCCGGTCTTTACCTTGGAGACCGACCACTCTCCCTTCTATTCCGCCCCTGATGAGCTATCCGCCTGTTTGCAGAAAATCGGTTGAGTGGCCGATCATTCTTATATCGAACGGTTCTCGATTCCAATACCAAAACTAGGCGAACACCGTTGTTTGCGACAATGTTTGGAAAGGGATGTTGGTCCTATGGCGAGCACAAACCTATCAATGGGTGACGAGGAGGCGGGAAGCGCTGCTCGAACCATCCCGTGGATTTTTCTCTCAACATGTGAGGAAACAAGAAAAATAGTGGCAGGTTTTCGCGCCGCGTTTAGAGACGCTGCGTGACATTTATTCTGCAAGCAATTTTTGGCCGATGTGCGGCTGAGACGCGGCCGCGCATTTTTCATAAACTTGAATGGCATGAAGGCGGCGTACTATCTCAATCGGCATGATCGCTGTTGTCAATTCGAGTTCAGGCAGGCGGATAACAACCACTGTCTGAGTGTAGCACGAGGCGCGGCAGTTCAGCACTCCGCAGAGCGTGTGGCACATCCGAACCTTGCTCCAATCTGGAGTTCGTTCACTCCTTCACTCTGGCGGTCGTCGGTCGCAACTCACGGCAGGCACCTCTTCGCGCCTTTCGGGGTATTGGAAATTCGGCTCCCGAAGCGGGGCTCGCTAGCGCCCGGAAGGCAAATGATTGACGACTCGGAACCACTCAAGCCTCCACCGGCAAACGAATTCGACGCTTCGCTCCACGAGTCTGGCCAAAGCCCGGTTCAACAACTTCTTGCACTTCTCGAGATTGAATATGCGACGCTGCTGGCGCGCCTCTCGGCGCATTTCCGGTCCCCCGAGGCCGCAGCCGAGGCGCTCCACGACGTCTATGTGAAGTTGCGGGCGGATCCGTCCATCGGTGATCTCCATAGCCCGCGCTCCTACCTCTATCGGATGGCTGTCAATCTCGCAAAGAACAGGAGTCGGAGCGACTGGCGCACGGTGCATAAGGACGATGCTGAGCTATCCGAATTTCCGGATGGCGCGCCGGACCAAGAAGCCGTCGTCTTGGCCACGGATGAAATGAGCCGAGCTTTGCAGGCGCTTCATGCCCTCCCGATCCGGCGGCAGGCGATATTCCTGGCCAAGTGGCGCGACGAGAAAACGCAAGGCGAGATTGCCGCCGAGTTCGGCTTGCACAAGCGCTCAGTTCAAAAGGAGCTCGCTCGCGCGGAGAAATATCTCAGGAAGGTCCTGCGTCGTCCCAGGCAGCCCCTCTGACGGGGCCACGCTCCTCGAGCGATTGATCGGCGATCCATGTGAAGCGGCCCTACACCGAACCCAGACAAAAAGTGGGCCGCCTTTTGGTTCGCCAATGTGTCTCCCCATGGGAATAGTAGGGCTTCCTCCTTCGAGCGCGCTCCGGCTTACGCCGATGTGTCTCATGGTGGTGGCCGAAGAGGTAGGGCGCTGAGGTTCCCGGCGCAAACCATCTGCCTCGCAACCCATTGGGGGTCGCCATGGCGGCTTTTGAATACGCGGACGCGAGCGCGATGCCGTACGCTCGGCTGGCGCAGACTAATAAACAATCGGTGCCGGTCGGACGGCAGAGGCATTTCGAGGCGCATCGAGCAGCGACAAGCAGCCGACCGATGCTCGCCCCCTGGCAAGTCAGCCTGGCCATGCGCACGATGCGATGCAACCTCGGCAGCGCAATCTCGATTTCGGAAATCGCGTCCTTGGTAAGCGTGGGCTGGAGGCCGCAGATCAGGCGGCTTCAGCGATCGGTTG
>NZ_JNAC01000127.1:0-1049 GCF_000722555.1 Sphingobium sp. DC-2
GGCTTTGTTGCGAAATTGCGCCTGGGGGATTCCTCAGGTGAATCGAGTGCTTTAGGGGGCGGCTATGCCCAAGCCAGCCTCACCAAAGTATCGCACGACAAACTGGAGCGCGTATAATACGGCGCTGAAGCAGCGTGGTTCTCTGGATATTTGGTTTGATCCGGACATGCGGTGGCTGTCGGCACCATGCGGCCGCCCTGGTCGCCCGGCTCGTTTTTCTGATAGCGCGATCGAACTATGCCTGACACTGAAAGCGCTTTTCAACCTGCCGCTGCGGCAGGCGACGGGGCTGGTGGCGAGCCTGCTCAAGCTGGCTGATCTGGACTGGCCGGTGCCGGATTATACGACGTTGTGCCGGCGTCAGAAGACGCTGCCGGTGACGCTTGGCGGGCGTCCCAGTTCTGGCGGCCTGCATCTTCTGGTCGACAGCACCGGCATTAAGATGATGGGCGAAGGGGAATGGAAGACACGCAAGCACGGCGCTTCCTATCGTCGCCAGTGGCGCAAGGTGCATATCGGGATCGATGCAGAAACGCTTGATATCCGGGCCATTGAGGTCACCACCAACGCGATTGGCGATGCGCCTGTCCTCCCCGATCTGTTGGCGCAGATCCCAAAGGATGAGAAGATCAGCAGCGTTGGTGGGGACGGCGCATACGACACCAAAAAGTGCCATGCCGCTATCGCCAAACGCGAGGCGCAAGCCATCATTCCGGTCCGCCGCAACGGTCGACCATGGAAGGAGGATGGCCCCGGGACGGCTGCCCGCAATGAAACGCTCCGTGCGATCAGACGGCTTGGACGCACCATCTGGAAGAAGTGGAGCGGCTACCATCGCCGCAGCCTCGTCGAAACGAAAATGCACTGCTTCAAGCTGCTTGGCCAGCGCGTCATGGCCCGCACCTTCGAGCGTCAGATAACCGAGCTCAAAGTCCGTGCTGCAATCCTCAATCGCTTCTCGCAAATCGGCACACCAAATACCGTCCGCGTCGCGTAGTAATCTCAAATAAATCCCGCAGCAAGCCTATCAGGAGTTATGCAACAAAGCC
>NZ_JNAC01000128.1:0-1225 GCF_000722555.1 Sphingobium sp. DC-2
AAGACGCTGGCGAAGGATGTGGCGGGATATTTTCACCTTCTGGCCGACATCTTCCTTCACCTGATCAAGATGATCATCGCGCCGCTGGTCTTTTCCACGCTGGTTGCTGGCATCGCCCATATGGGGGACAGCGCCGCGCTGGGGCGGATCGGCGGGCGGGCGCTCGCCTGGTTCATCATCGCCAGCCTGATCTCGCTGACGCTGGGCCTCATCTTCGTCAATTTCTTCGCGCCGGGCGAAGGGCTGAACCTCGTCCGGTCGGGCGCGGAATCGGGCGTGAACACCGAAGCGCTCAACTTCAAGGATTTCGTCCTGCACGTCTTCCCCACCTCCATGGTGGGGGCGATGGCGGAAAACTCCATCTTGCAGATCGTCGTCTTCTCCCTGTTCGTGGGCGTGGCGCTGACCGCCATCGGCGACAGGGGCAAGCCGATCATCACCGTCATCGAAGCGATGGTCGAACTGATGCTGCAAGTGACCGGCTATGTCATGCGCATGGCCCCCTTCGCCGTGTTCGGCGCGCTGGCGTCGGCGATCACGATCGAAGGGCTGGGCGTACTCAAGACCTTCGGCGAGCTTGTCGGCGAATTCTACCTGTCGCTGTTCGCGCTCTGGATAATCCTGTGCTGCGCGGGCGCGCTGTTCCTGGGACGGCGCATGGGCAAGCTGCTCAAATATGTGCGCGAACCGCTGTTGATCGCCTTCTCCACCGCCTCGTCGGAAGCGGCTTACCCCAAGATGCTGGAGCAGCTCGACCGCTTCGGCGTCCCCCGCCGCATCTACAGCTTCGTGCTGCCGCTGGGCTACAGCTTCAACCTGGACGGGTCGATGATGTATTCGACCTTCGCCACCATCTTCATCGCCCAGGCCTATGGCATCGACCTGCCGATCGCGACGCAGATCACCATCCTGCTGGTGCTGATGGTGACCAGCAAGGGCATCGCCGCCGTTCCCCGCGCCTCCCTGGTGGTGGTGGCGGCGACGCTGGGCCAGTTCGACCTGCCGGTCGAGGGCATAGCCTTCATCCTGGCGGTCGATCACTTCATGGACATGGGCCGCACCGCCACCAACGTGCTGGGCAACGCCATCGCCACATCCGTCATCACCAAATGGGAAGGCATGCTGGAGGTCGAGGAGCCAGACTATGTCCCCCATCCCAAAGCCCCGGCCCACACACCCGCCCATGGCCGCGCCGGCCTGGAACTGGCATCCGACATGGTGGAGG
>NZ_JNAC01000129.1:0-92010 GCF_000722555.1 Sphingobium sp. DC-2
TCATCCCGGCGAATGGGCGCTGCGCAAGGCGGCCGCCAGACCCCGCTTACGACAAGCCGGTGGCGCGCACTTGAAAGGAGACGTTTTATGATTGGGCGACTCGCGAAGGCCCGCGCGGCAGCGTCTGCCCGCTTAAGGGCGAGGCTTGCCCGCGTTTCGCGCCGTCAGCTGCGCTCAGGGCCGCTGATCGCCCATGAAGAGGTCAGGTCCGGCCGCAACTCGCAGGATGACCGCTCGTGGCTCCGCTACCTGAGCGCGCTTCCGGAGGACGCGCGGGCCGTCCTCGAGCCGCTCCCAACGGCCACGAACCAGGGCGGGCGGGCGCGGAAGGGGCAGTGGAGGCTCAGTTTCCCGCAAAGGAAGAAGCCGTTTGTAGATTGGCTGATGGGGTGGACCGGTGGTGAGGATCCTTTGGTTCAGGTCGACCTTCGCTTTCCCACCCGCGAGGCGGCAGAGCGATATTGCGAGCGATTGAACTTGCCCTACGACGTGCATGAGCCTCCGCGCGCTCGTACCGAGCCGGTCAATAAGCAGCGCTTCCAGCTCGAAGACGCGCCGATCGCGGGGTGGCCCGACGCCACCTTGGCGCAGGACCGCTCCTGACATTGTATCGGCGCGGCGTCCGGGGAGGACGCTCGGCACCGCACTGGAACTTAGGTGCTGAACCGCTCGGCCCACCCTCTCAGCGTGCCTAGATCAGTGACGCCAGCCTGGCGCGCGACGACATTGCCATTCTTGAAGGCGAGCAACGCGGGGATCCCCTGGACGCCGTACTCGGAGGCGATGTCGGGGTTTGCGTCGACAGCGACCTTGATGAAGCGCGCCTTCGGTTCGAGCATGCGCGCCGCCTGTTCGAAGATCGGCGCCATCGCCCGGCACGGGCCGCACCAGGCCGCCCAGAAGTCGACGATCACCGGCAGGTCCGAATTGCGAATATGCTTGCGCGCGCTCGCCGCGTCGAGCGCGGCAGGGGCGCCCTGGAACAGCTTCTGATGACACCGCCCGCATTTGGCGACGAGCGGCTCACGGTCGGCCGGCACCGCGTTGGTGGCATCGCAATGGGGGCAGACGACCCGACGCTTTTCGGCCATCGATGAATCCTCGTTCGCTGCAGGTCATCGCGGCAGCGCGCGGCCGCCGCGATGGGCCCTTTCATGCAGCCTGCGCCTCGGCAGGCCTTGATACCTGGGTTGAGAATGTCAGCTCGCTGTCGCCTTCATCGATGGTGACGGTCGAGCCATCCGGCACCTCGCCCCGCAGGAGGAGGTCCGCCAGGGGATCCTGAAGATATCGCTGAATCGCGCGCTTCAGCGGACGCGCGCCATAGACCGGGTCGTATCCCACACGGCCGAGCCAGGCACGCGCGCGCTCGGTGAGGTCGAGCGTGATCTTGCGGTCCTTGAGGAGGTTCTGGACGCGCGCGACCTGAATGTCGACGATGGGACCCATGTCGGCCTGGCCGAGGCGGTGGAACAGGATGATCTCGTCCAGCCGGTTAAGGAATTCCGGCCGGAAATGCGCGCGCACCACCTCCATCACCTGCGGCTCGACGCTCTCGACCGTCTCCCCTTCCGCCAGGTTCGAAAGATACTGGCTGCCGAGATTGGACGTGAGGATGATCAGCGTATTCTTGAAATCGACCGTGCGGCCCTGTCCGTCCGTCAGCCGGCCATCGTCGAGAACCTGGAGGAGCACGTTGAAGACGTCGTTGTGCGCCTTTTCCACCTCGTCGAAGAGGATCACCTGATAGGGCCGCCGCCGCACCGCCTCAGTCAGCACGCCGCCTTCCTCATAGCCGACATAGCCCGGCGGGGCGCCGATCAGCCGCGCGACCGAGTGCTTCTCCATGAACTCCGACATGTCGATTCGGACCATCGCGCTGTCGTCATCGAACAGGAAGCCGGCAAGCGCCTTGGTGAGCTCGGTCTTGCCGACGCCGGTCGGGCCGAGGAACAGGAACGAGCCCATCGGCCGGTCCGGATCCTGCAGGCCCGCGCGGGCACGGCGGATCGCGCGGCTGACCGCCGTGACCGCCTGCCGCTGGCCGATGACCCGTTTGCCGAGCGCCTCCTCCATATGGATCAACTTTTCGCGCTCGCCCTCGAGCATCTTGTCCACCGGGATGCCCGTCCAGCGCGAGACGACCGCCGCGATGTCCTGGGCGGTGACCTCCTCGCGCAGCATCGCGCCCTGGCTCGCCGTCTGAGCGTCGGCCAGCTGCTTCTCCAAACCCGGTATGACGCCATAGCTCAGCTCGCCAGCGCGGCCGAGGTCGCCGCGTCGCTGCGCCTGGTCAAGCTCGAGGCGAGCCTGATCGAGCTGCTCCTTGAGCTTGGCCTCGGCCTGGATCTTCTCCCGCTCCGCCTGCCAGCGCTGTGTAAGCTCCGCCGACTGCTGCTCGAGCTGCGCGAGATCATGCTCGAGGTGGGTCAGGCGATCCTTGGATGCGGCATCCGACTCCTTCCTGAGCGCTTCCCGCTCGATCTTCAGCTGGATGATGCGCCGGTCGAGCGTCTCGATCTCTTCCGGCTTGGATTCGACCTCCATGCGGATCCGGCTTGCCGCCTCATCCATCAGGTCGATCGCCTTGTCGGGCAGGAACCGGTCCGTGATGTAGCGGTTGGAGAGCGTCGCCGCCGCGACGATCGCCCCATCCGTGATCCGCACGCCGTGGTGCAGCTCGTATTTCTCCTTGAGACCGCGGAGGATGGAGATCGTGTCCTCCACCGTTGGCTCGCCGACGAACACGGGCTGGAACCGGCGCTGGAGCGCCGCGTCCTTCTCGACATATTTGCGGTATTCGTCGAGCGTGGTCGCGCCGATGCAGTGCAGCTCACCGCGGGCAAGCGCGGGCTTCAGCAGGTTGCCCGCGTCCATCGCACCTTCCGTCTTACCCGCGCCGATCAGCGTGTGCATCTCGTCTATGAAGAGGATGATGTCGCCCTCGGCCCCCTTCACTTCGTCGAGCACGCCCTTGAGTCGCTCCTCGAACTCGCCGCGATACTTCGCACCGGCGATGAGCGCCCCCATGTCGAGCGCCATCAGCTTGCGATCCTTGAGCGTGTCGGGAACGTCGCCATTGGCGATGCGGAGCGCCAACCCTTCCACGATCGCGGTCTTGCCCACGCCGGGATCGCCGATGAGCACGGGGTTGTTCTTGGTCCGACGCGCCAGAATCTGAACCGTTCGTCGGATCTCCTCATCCCGGCCGATGACCGGATCGAGCTTCCCGTCCCTGGCGGCCTGGGTGAGGTCGCGGGCGAACTTCTTCAGCGCATCGTAGCGGTCCTCGGCGCTTGCCGTGTCGGCGGCGCGCCCGCCGCGGAGCTGGTTGATCGCTTCGTTCAGCGCCTCCGCCTTCACGCCCGCTCGCGCCAGCGCCTTGCCAGCCGCCGCACCTGCCGCAAGGGTGAGCGCCAGCAGCAACCGCTCGACGGTCACATAGCTGTCCCCGGCCTTCTGGGCGATCTGCTCGGCTTGATCGAGGAGGCGGACGGCATCGTTGTCGAGCCCAGGAGGCTGGGACGCCCCGCTTCCGGTGACCGAGGGCAGCTTGGCCAGCGCAGCGTCGACCTCGCTGGTCGCCAGGTCCGGATTGCCGCCGGCGGCGCGGATCAGGCCGGCTGCCATGCCCTGCTCGTCCTCGAGCAGGGCTTTGAGGATATGCTCCGGCGTGATGCGCTGATGATTGAGCCGGATTGCGACGGTCTGCGCGGACTGGAGAAAGCCCTTCGCGCGGTCCGTATACTTCTCAAGGTTCATTCCGATTCCTCCTGTTCGACAAACAGAGCCGGCGGAAGTGCGGAGCGAGCGGAGGCCTCGCGCGCGGACTTTCCGTCGGCGCATCGATCGGCAGGTCGCGTCCGATTGCGATCGGAGCAAGCATCAGCCGCCTCGTCCAACACGCAAGGAGAGGAGAAGTGCCGCGCGCCAGTCCTCCTCTCCTCGCCACTTCTCAGGGCTTCCCGGAGAGCTCGATGCCGACGAACCGCGGTGGCACCGAGCCGCGCTTCACCAATAGAAGCACCTGCTTGCGTCCCGCCTTCCTCGCTGCGGCGATCAAGCTCACCGCCTCCTGTGCGGTCCGCACAGCCTGCTGGTTGATCGACAGGATGATGTCGCCCTCGCTCAGCCCTTTCGCCGCGGCGTCGCTGGAAGGATCGACCTGCACGATGACGAGACCCTGGGTTCCAGGATCGACCCGCAGTTCGCTCGCGAGCGCGGGCGTGAGCGGCCGGACGGAAAGGCCCAGCCCGGCGGAGGCGCTCGCCTTCCCTTCACCATCGTCGTCGAGGTCGAATTCTTCGTCCTCGCCGTTGAGGCTCGCTTCGGCCGGCCGCTCGGCAACCACAGCCGTGAGCGTTTTCCTACCACCTTCGCGAAGCACCTCGAGCGTTACTCGCGAGCCGACGGGAGCGGCTGCGACGAGCCTGGCTACCGAGTTCTCCGGCGTGATCTCAGTCCCATTCACGCGCAAGATGACATCGCCCTGCTGCAAGCCCGCACGCGCCGCCGGCAGGTTCGGCTGCACTTCCGCGACGATTTCGCCGCGGTCCTTCTGCAAGCCCAGCGCGGCAGCGACATCCTCGGTGACAGGCTGAAGCAGGAGGCCGAGATAGCCACGGCGGACGCGACCGCCGGCTCTCAACGTGTCGACGACCGGCTTTGCGATCTCGGCCGGGATCGCGAAGCCGAGCCCGACATTGCCCCCGGTGGGAGAAATGATCGCGGTGTTGATCCCTATCACATTGCCCTGCATGTCGAAGAGCGGGCCGCCGGAATTGCCGGAGTTGATCGAGGCATCGGTCTGGATGAAGCTGTCATAAGGCCCTGAGCGAAGGTCCCGATGAAGGGCGGACACGATTCCGGCCGTCACCGTGCCGCCAAGGCCATAGGGATTCCCGATTGCCAGGACCCAGTCGCCGGTGCGCGCGCCCGGCGAGTCACCAAAGCGCACGAAGGGCAAGTTATTGGCTTCGATTTTGAGGACAGCGAGGTCTGAGGCTTCGTCACGCCCGACCACGCGAGCCGGATATTCCTGCCCGCCGGTCAGCGTGACCTTGATCGCTTGGACCTGCACGCCCGCGCCGCGGCCCGCCACAACGTGGTTGTTCGTGACGACGTAGCCATCTGCTGAAATGAGGAATCCGGATCCGAGCGACGTCGCGTTACGGGGAGCGGGTGGCCGGCCCAGCTCCGGAAAGGGAAACAGGCCGCCGAACGGAAGGCCGCCCGGAAAGTCGGGCATTCTCCGCGCCCTGACACGCGACGTCGTCGAGATGTTCACGACAGCCGGCGAGAGACGGGCCGCAAGATCGGCGAAGCTCGGGGGCGCCCCACGCGCCGACTCCAGGCGACCGGAACCGTCCGCATTGAGCGGTGCCGTCTGGGCGTGACTACGCGTGTCGCAGGCGACCGCTAGCAACAACGCTGGAACGAAAACGAACCTCCGCATCCAGGATCTCCTGTCGATCAGCTCGATCAGCCTTCCGGCGAGCCGATCGAGCACCAAAGACCTGGGCAAGCTAAGCGTGCCGGCTCGGCGAAACGCTGATCTTTGTCAGTGCTCGGAAAATGGGCGAGCCCCGGCATCTTCTCCACGATTCCCGGCATTTCGCCGCCATGCGTCTTCGCAAAAAGCTTACTGAGCCGGCCCCGCACGAGAGACGCCGCGAAGCGAGCCGATCCAGCGACAAAGTTCGAAGCTATCGGCTCCAGAACAGATCGGGCTGGCACTTTGCTTTCGCTAAGACGATGCCGAGCGGCATCTGCGACTCCGCACCCTCATCCAGGGCCCGTTGGACGACTTCCAGCTTATCCCGGCCGCTGCCGGATATCAGCAGTCGCTTTGCCGAGAGAATGGCGCTCAGCGTCAACGTCACTCTTGGCACCGGTGCCTCGGCCGGAAGCGGCACGGGCCTGACGCCCGCGATGCGCCTCCAGTCAGGATAACGCATCGCGACGGGAAGGTCGGGTCCCGGGAGGAGCGAGGCAACATGACCGTCCAGGCCGAAGCCAAGCCAGACCAGATCCAGCGGCCAAGCCAGGTCCGAAAGCCTCAGCTCGGCTGCGTCTGCCGCCGCGGCAGGATCATCGAATGGTGGTCTTGCGAGAGGGATGAGCTGTGCTTGCCCCGCCGCGAAATATCTCTCCAGCAGACCAAAGTTGGACAGCCGGTCGCCCGGCGGCACGAGGCGGTCGTCGGTGGGGATGACCGTGACCCCACGCCACCCGCTCGCGCGCGGGGCAAGGAATTCGAAGGCGCGTGCAGGCGACCTGCCACCTGGAAAGGCGACGAAGGCGGCGCCTTCCGTATTCAGACGATCGGTGATGATGCCCGACACCTCTCGGACCAGGCTCTCGGCCAAATGCTCCGGAGTGGCAAACCCATGCCATAGCGGCTCAGGCACACCAAGGACTTCCGACTCCTCCGGCACTTAGCGGCGTCGCCAGTGGCGCTTGTACCAGTACCGGTGATAGGGATAGGGCCTGTAGAGCCAGTGGCCCCCGTACCATACCCAGGGATCATACCACGGCGGCGCCACATAGACGTGCGGATAGACGGGTGGCGGATAGAAAGGCTCGGGCGCTGCCTTGACCACGAACCCGGGCGGACAGTCGGGGCTGGCGTTCCTCGCGATGGCGCTGCCCGCGACCGCGCCTGCACCCGCGCCAAGGACGGTGGCCGGGGCTCTATCGTAGCGACCAGCGAGCCCTGAACCAGCAAGCGCTCCAATCAGCCCGCCGATCACCGCGCCTGCAGCGACGTTGCTTCGGCGATCGGCAATACAGTTTTCTGCCGCCCACCGTTCGGCTTCGCGGCTGTAGCGATCGTCCTCCTCGCGCTCGCGGTCCGACTGCACGAACCGGCCAGGAGGCGGCTTGTAGCCAGGCGGCGGCGGTACGTTGTACTGCTCGCTGCGGCCTTCGGTTGGGCTTGAAGACGAAGCGGTGGAAGTCTGCGCAATCGCGGGATTCCCGCAGGCGAGAAGTAATGTCAGGATTGTGGCGCAGCGAACCGGGCTAGCAGGCATTTCAAGGCCCATCCTTGGAGAAGCCCACCGAGGCGGGATCATCGGCTTCGCTATGCGCAGCACCTCTGTCCGGCACTGATCTAGCTCACTTCAACAAGCCATTTTCGGTTCGATCGCGAGCCCGCTTCAGGACTGCCGGTCCACTTCAAGATCAGCTGATGAGCGCCTCGTGCACCGCTCGGCCCGAGTAGGCGACGAGAAGATCGCACGAGCCGGTGAAGTTGACGCCGGCATCGCCAGCGACGATCCACACGCCGCCGGGCTCAATCGGCTCCGATCCGACGACGGCTTCGCCCCGGAGGGGTATCAGCCAGACCGGCTCGCCTCGCCGCGGCGCCAGAATGCCGGAACAAGCGTCGGCCCATCGTTCCACCACGAACGGCCCTCCGGCGGCGAGCACGCGCCTGCCCCGCGCCAGTTCGAATGGGGCGAATGGAGCCTCGTAGGGCGCCGGATGGGCAGCCTCCACCGCCTGGTCCAGATGAAGCTCGCGGTTGCTACCATAGTCATAGAGCCGATAGGTGACGTCCACATTCTGCTGAATCTCGATCAGGCTGAGCCCGGCGCCTATGGCGTGGATCGTGCCTGCCGGCGCGTACCAGAAGTCACCCGCTCTAACCGGCTTCCAATCGAGCAGCGCCACGATCGAGCCGTCGTTGGCCGCGGCGCGCAGCCGGTCTTTCGTAATCGGCTCGCGCAATCCCATGGCAATGCTCGCCCCTGGCTCCGCCTCGAGGATATGCCAGGCTTCGCTCTTGCCCCGGGGGAGCCCATGCGCCATCGCGGTGGTGTCATCAGGATGAACCTGGACAGAGAGCCGCTCGCTTGTGAACAAGTGCTTGACCAGCAGCTCTGGCTCCCCAAGGCCGCTCCCGCGCGGAACCTCGAACCAGATTTCGCCGATGGGCTCCTCGCCCGCGCTTACGTCGTCGAACCCAGGTCCAAGTGACCGCCGGCCCCAGGGCTTTCTGACCGTTCTTGTCACCAAGCGGAAAACCGGCAAGGCGTTCCCTCCCCTTCTAGAAGTTCGAGCGGCAGTGGCGGGCGTAATGGAGCCCTCTGAGGAAGCCGCGCCGCGCATAGCCCGCGTCGATTGCGGCATTCAGGCGCCGCTGCGCCGGAGCGGCGCCTGTTATCTCCCGGACGATGCCGCGGAAGGGGATCAAGGCATTGACCACGGACCTGCCGCCGGCTTCGGCTATTTTCCCGGCCCGATTTTCTCGTCTTTGGCGTGCAGTGGTGAAATCAGGGCCCAGGACGTTGCTCAGTTCCTTGATCGCCTCTGTGAGCGCGCTGCAGGTTCCAAGCTTCTCCACGCCATATGGATCCTCTGCGGCCTTGAGGAGCACCGGTGGAATCTCGGTCCTGGCGACACCCACATCGTGGGCGGGCTGCACGACAATCTTGCCCGCGCGATCCAACACCTCGCCGACCGGCTGCTGAGGCTTCCGGTCCTGCGCAAGCGCGCCCGCACCGCTGACCGTAAGCGCAATCAGAAGTGCTGATCTGAGCAGGCCAAGGGGCAAGGTGTGCGGCACGCAGGCGGCTCCAGGGATGGCGCGTCGGCGGCGCCAAAAAACGTGGTGCTGTGTAAACGGTGAAGCCGTCTGGCTGGCTGACCCATGTCAGTCGGAGGGCTGCGACGGCCGTCACCCTGCGGTACCGCCTAGTCCATCGCGGCCAGCAGAGCATCAAGACTCAAGGTCGAAAAGGCAGTGAAGCTGTCCGCGACGCCATATGGGAGCAATATGTCGTTCCCGCTCAGCAGCGCGCCGCAGCTATAGACGACGTTCGGAACGTAGCCGTATCGCTCCTCCGGGGACGGGCGCAGCAGTGGCCGACGTGTGCGAGCGATCACATGGCTGGGATCCGATCGATCGAGAAGGCACGCACCGATACAATATTCCCGCATCGCTCCCACGCCGTGCGTGAAGACGAGCCATCCATCGGAAGTTTCGATCGGCGATCCACAGTTGCCGAGTTGCGTGAACTCCCATGTCCATTGCGGCTTTACGATCCTGATGCCGCCATCCCAATGATGCAAGTTTTCGGACAGTAGAAGCCAAATATTCTCATTGTCGTGCCGGCCGAGCATCGCGTAACGGCCCTCGATCAGGCGGGGAAACAGCGCCATTCCCTTCGAGGCGGCGATCGGTCCCTCGAGCCGGTGCATCTTGAAGTCGATGAAGTTTCGGGTGGCGAGCAGCTCCTGGGCGATTCCTCGTCCCCCGACCGCCGTGTACGTCCCTGCAAACAGTGTCGACCCGTCCTCCATTTCGAGGCTGGTGAGCCGAAGATCCTCAATGCCGCCGCGCTGCCGCTCGAGGATCGGGAACAGGACGGTCTCTGAGAGGTCGCGGCTGTCCTCGCAATGAAGATGCACAGCAGCATCATCGTTTTCGGGATATTCGATTCGGGGCGTGGCGGCCAGCGGGCTCGCCGCATCTAGGACGATGTCTCTCCCGGGCTGCCAGGTGCCCGTTCTGAAGGCGATGGACGAAAGATGCCCTTCGCCGATCGCCCGCAGCGATAGGACGAACCGCAGCGCGCCTGGCGGACAACCCGACTGATCCGGATGCCTGACGATGCTCGGGTTGAACAGGGCAGCCGACTGGTAGGCATATTCCTCGCTGAAATAGGCGCCGATCAGCTTTGCGCGAGCGCCACTTGCCGAGAAGCCCCCGCGGAGCAGCTCTCTGGCGTTCTCGTAGCGCTGGAGAAAGACCTTCTCCACGTCGCGGTGACGGCCGCAGAGAACGCTCAGCAGCCGTGCGTACTCGACCGCCAATTCATCCTCAGGCAGGCCGAGGATCCGCCCGACGATGCGCTCGGCCCGGGTCTGACCCCGCTCCAAGGCATTCGGCGAGTCGCCGGGCATGAACGTTCGTATAACCGTTCTTCGATGGTCGGGTTTGATGAAGTGCGGACTTCGCACGGTCGGAACGTCCGCACTCATCGTCCTAAGTTTCCCCTCGTTCCCGACCGGCGGAACCGTCGAACCTGCGCGCGTCCGCGCCTGCCGCACTGTTTGGAGAGCGCAAACTCACTTCTTCTCCGCAGGCTGACTCGACTCCGTTGCCTTCTTGAAGCGCTCGCGGATCTTGTCGAAGATGCTGGTCGCCGCGCCCTTGTTCTTGGTGCCGTCCTCGATCTCGTCGACCGTCTTCAGCAGGTCCTTCATTTCGTCCTTGGTCGCATAGCCGAGCGCCTGACCGAGCCGGAGCTGCTCGCGCGCAGTGGTCAGCAGTCGCTGAATCCTCGCCTCGTCTCCGGCGCCCCGCTGTGCGTTCGCGGCCAGCTTGCGCGCCTCTTCGATCGCCGCGCTTGCCCGCGTCAGCGGGAGCGGGTGGATCACGTCGCGGATCACGATCGTGCTGAGCGCCGCTTCGAGCGCCGCCTTCGCTTCATCGAGCTTGTTCTGCGCGACCAGGACCGCGGCCGCCTTGATCGCGTCCGGGTAGGTCGCGAGCGGGAGATTGCTGACCCGCACGACGGTCTCGCTCGCCAGCCCGTCGATGAGATGGCGTGCTTCCTGCAACCGCCCATCCTCGAGCGCGTCCTCGGCCGATTTCCGCAGCGCGTTCACGGCGTCCACCGAACCCAGGACGTCGTAGCTGACGACGCTGACGTCGACCGGGGCGAGAGCAAGGTTAGGGTTGCGCGCGAGCACGATTTCCAGCTTGCCCGTCGCGCGCTCGAGAGCGGCGGTCGCGGCCTTGGCATCCTTCTTGTCGAGCGCGGCGAGAGCATTCTCCGTCTCCTGCAGCGCCGAAACGGCGTCCTGGAGCAGCTCTTCGCGATCGACCGGCGGGGCCGGCGTCGCCTGCGCGGTGGCGTTGTTCGCCGCCGTGGTCGTGTTCTCGGCGGCCTGGTTGTCGGCGTCCTGCTTGGAACAGCCCGCCGTCAAGATGAGGGCGGAGGCTGCGGTCGCGGCGAAAAGACTGCGTTTCATGATCTTCCCTTTGGTTGTTGAGGATACGGGCTCATTGGTCGGGAGCGGGCAGCGCCAGCGGCCGCCTCAGCTTGATGAGGTGATTCGTTCCGTCGCGATCGATCACCGCGATCGCCGCAACGCCATCGCCGGATTCTTCGACATAGATCGACTGCGGGTGGCGGATCATGTGATCCAGCCCCTCGAGCGTCACACCGACCAAGTCATCCTTGTGGTCATAGAAGATTCCGGTGATCGGCAGGTATTGCGCTTCGATCTGATCGCCGAGTTCGAGCGATGCGACTTCGATTTCGGCTCGAAGCCCGGTCAGGCCGCGGGACACGCGGTTTAGATATTGAGGCCATTCCGCCTTAGGAACGACGTTCACGGTTCGACTCCTTCACAAAGGGCGAGGGACCGCTCGCCGGGGTTTCTCGTCGAGAAAGGATATCGGCCGTCCCGCATCGAGCCCCCGGTCCGCGGGGCGCGGTTTGCCGCAGCGCTTCCTCCGGAAGAGCTGCGAATTGGGGATTGCCTTGGAAGGTCCGGGGCCAATTTCCCGAGCCGCTTCCCAACGTCTTGAACATCGGATCTTGATCCACCCGGCTGCCCGCTAGCGGGGCCAGCGAGGGCGGCGAGATCGCGATCTTGGCCGATATCCAGCTCAACGCGCTCATCGATATTCTCCAGGGAGCGCCTAGAATTGCAGGCCCGGCCCTCTGCCGCCCTGACATAGCTCAGCTTTCTGCCGGTCGAACTGTGACACGACTCGGCCATTGAGATTGCCCTAACCCGTGACATATGTTACGCTCAGTGACATGTGGAACGGCTTACTAGCTCATACGAGACGGAGACGCCCGCGATGAATCGCGGGCGAAAGGTCGTTCCTCCGCCTCTAGGAAATGGCTTCAACTCCAAACTCATCATGTTGAAGGACCGCCAGGAACTCCCTGCGCGGCCCGAGTCGGATGGCCTCTACTGGATCCTCTCCGGCGCCATCCAAACCAGCATCATCTCCGAGGATGGTCGCCGGTGGATCGGCGGCTTCTACCTGCCGGGGGAATTCATCCTGCTCGAACGCGACGAGGTGCGCAGCCAGTTCGCCCAGGCCCTGTGCCCGACCTCGCTCATCATGACGGATCGCAGCGTGCTCGAGGGCCTGTCGCAGTTCGATCACTTCACATGCGCCACGATCACGACCTGGTTTCTGCGCACCTATCGGGTCGCGCTCCGCACCGGTTTCCTGCTCGGGCGGTCGAATGCCATGGAGCGGCTGGCGTTCTTTCTTCTCGATCTCATGCAGAGGCTGGAAGGGCGCCGCCACTTCCATCTGCTCATGTCCAGAGCCGACATCGGCGACCATCTCGGGCTAACCAGCGAGACTGTGACGCGGACCTTCACCCTGCTCCAGCGGCATAATTATGTGCAGGTGAATGGCCGCAACCTTGAAATCCTGGATCCGATCGGGCTTGCGCGTCTGGCGGCGGCGGTGGTCACGACCTGACGGGGCCGCACCCAAGGCAGCCACCGGTGTGACATGTGGGCCCACCTCTGCTATAGCGCACTGGCTATGCGAACGGGGTCGGACTACGAATGAACTTCATACCGTGTGAAGACTGCGCGCTTCGCCGGTTGGCGCTGTTCAAGAAGTTTACAGCGCCCGAGCTCAGCTTTGTGCGCGCCCTCAAAAATAATCAGATCGATGTTCCTGCGCGCCGCGTGATCATCGAGCCTGGGCGGTTCGCCGGAAAGCTGTACACGCTGTATGCGGGATGGGCATATCGCTACAAGCTTACACCAACCGGGCAACGACAGATCATCGACATTCTGCTGCCGGGTAGCCTGATCGGTCTCCAACAGTTGATGCTGGGCGATTCGGAGAGCGGTGTCGAAAGCCTAACCCCCGTGACGCTGTGCGTGTTGACAGGGCGCAGTATCGACGAGCTGTTTCAGCGGCACAGCCACCTCTCCGAGGCGATGGTCTTCGCGCTCATGGAGGACCAGCGCCGCGCCGATCGCCGCATGGCGCTTGTCGCGAAGCAGAATGGCGCTGAACGCCTAGCCTACTTCCTCCTTGAGCTTGTAGATCGCCTCGTTGCGTTGGACCTCGGGCAAGATGCGATGTCGTATTTCCCGCTTCAGCGTCGCCATCTGGCTGACCTCCTCGGCTTATCTGAAACCCATGTCAGCCGCTCGATGCAGGAACTTCGCCGCGGCGATCTGGCAGCGATCGCAGCGAACTCGCTCGTGATCCGCAACCGGCAGCTCATGATCAACCTTTCGGGCTATACACTGTCGACTCGGGAGCACCCTCGCCTTCTGCTCTGATCATGTGTGATATGCCGTTGCCGGGAGTGGGACAGCTTCACCAGAACCGTCGCAATCGCTTGATTGGCTCCGCCCGTGGGCATGCAGCCCACGGGCGGGCGACGCTCTCGGCGGCAGACGCCGACTTCGGGACCGTGACGGTGAGAACGCCGTTCTTGAACGTGGCGCTTGCCTTGTCCTGCTCGATACCCTTGGGAAGGCCGATGCGGCGCTCGAAGCGCCCGTAGCTCCGCTCGGAGTAACCCCGGTCCTTGTCCTCGACCTCCGACTTCTTCTCGCCACGGAGCGTGAGGACGCCTTCCTCGACGATCACTTCCACGTCCTTTTCGTCGAGTCCGGGGAGTTCGGCCGTGACGCGGATTTCCTTGTCGGTTTCAGCAAGCTCGACGCTCGGCGCGAGGAGCCCTCGCTCGACGCCGGCAAGCGCCGGCACGCCGAAGCCACGGAAGACATCTTCGAACAGGCGGTTCACTTCCCTGTGCAGCGAGAGCACCGGGTCGCTCGCAGCGCCCGCGGCGCTGACCTGAGCAGGAACCTTGTTCTCCTGACGGCTCCAGGGGATCAGATCACGAATGGACATGGCATCTAACTCCTTCTTCGAACAGCGTCATCGCGGAGCCGCCGACATGCCTGGCACGCTGACTAAAAGCTGGGTGGCCGCTCGCCTCAGGCTGAGCGCGCCGGTGCGTGATTGCGCCGTTTCGCCAGCTAAGGCACAAAACTCTCCACGCTACTTTGGTACTTCCAGTCATTCCGCCGAGGCGGCCGGTGGCGAGCTTCATCGGTAAGCGCTCCGGGCCGGCTAACACTGATTTAGCTCAGCCCCCGATTGGCGCCGGTCGCGATATGCTCCGGCATGGCATGGCGACCGAAGCTTGGCATCCGGCGACCGAAGGAGTGGTCATGGACATCACGACTGTGTTGAGCAGCCCGGCCGATCGGGTCGTTCGCGAAACCGACATGCTGATGCGTGGAATGGCGCACGACTTGGACAACATGCTGGCGGTGATCGCCTCCGGTCTGGTCTCGATCGAGCGCGGAGCGGATCAGCAGCAGCTGGCACGCCTCGTAGCCGGAATGAAGCACGCGATCCGGAATGCCGCCGCCCTGGCCGACGATATCGCGGAGCTCAGCACCGATCGCGGCGTTACGACCGAGCGGGTTTCGGTTGAAGCGCTGATCCGCGGGCTGGAGGCGCGGGCCAGCACCATTCTGGGAGACGGCGTGGACTTTCGGACAGAGATCGCGCGTGACCTCTGGCCGGTCCGCGTCCTCCCCAATTATCTCCAGTTTGCGCTCTTCAATCTTCTGGCGAACGCCGCCGACGCGATGCCAAAAGGTGGCGTGCTGGTCCTGCGAGCCTTCAACACGTTCCGAAGCACGGCGAGCCCTGTAGGCGCAGCGGGCGACTTCGTTCGGCTTGAAATGATCGATTCCGGTGAAGGAATCGCGCCCGACGTTCTGACCCGCGTTTTCGATCCGTTCTTCACGACGAGGCAGTCGCTCAAGAGAACCGGACTCGGGTTGGGCCAGGTCCGAAGGTTCGCGACCCAATTTGGCGGTGATATCGCGGTCGAGAGCGACGAAGGCGCTGGAACCCGAGTCATCCTGCACCTGCCGCGAGCAGCCCCGGGCAGGTCCTGACCCGATATCACCGCCAAAGAACGCGGCCGCCCTTCCCGTCGCAGCCGCGCTGCGGCCGCGTGTCACGACTCCTGCCGCGCCTGCCCTGGTCAGGCAATCAGGCGGTTCCACGACCCGTACTGCGCTGACACCTCGCCTCTCCGGAGGGCGAGACCGATCAACGCAAGACCTAGCAGCACATCATATGCCGCATGCAGAGCCTCTGCGCCGAAGGCAAATGGCGTGACACAGAGCGCCGCGCCAATGGGGATGAGCAGGAAGCGGACGGACCGCGCGACCTCGGCGGCGGCTATCGAGATCACGGTCAGCGCCAGTGATCCGAGCAGATGATCCCAATTCGCGATCGGCGGCGTCGCGCCGAATGTAACCCGCGTGAACAAGAGCGATGCCGCCAGCGCGCCCGCAATGGCCAGGTTCCAGGGCAGGCTCACGCCACCGATCGCCACGTCCTTCATGATCGCTCGGGCCGGTCGGTCGAACTCGTCAGGCACATCACCGGCCCCGCCCTCGTCCGTGTCTCCGAACAGGAAGACCCGAAGCACATTCTTGCCTGCCCGTGCACGGCGGCGCAGGAACTGGCCGACCGCCACCAGTTCGTCCAGCGAGTAGGGTATCTGGATCAGCATCGCCGCGGCGCCGATCAGCGCCAGCGTGCTCCAGGTGCCGATCCAGATCGGCTGGATGATGATGAAGAAGATCGAGACAATCCCGAGCGGGGCGATCATCAGTCCGAACAGAAGCACGAGCCACGGCATGGTCCGCCAGCGCGCACGCGACCCGACGATTCCCGTGAGGATCTCGAGGCCGTAGGTGTAGCCGCCGAGCGCGGCATCGGAAACAGGCCATGCTTCCGAGACTTCGCTGGTGATGATCTCCTCGGTGCCGTTGCGCGGGTCTTCGACGCTTCCCTGGAAAAAGGGCTCCCAGACGTCGGACACATAGCCGAGCTGATATGCTGCGAGGTAACGGGAGACGTAGAGGCCGATCAGTGCGAGGGCGATGATCGGGATGCGCTGGGTCCAGCTCGAGGGATTATACGTCCACCCCTGAGGCACCTGCGGACCGGCCACTCGCGCCAGGGGTGACGGCCCCACTTCGGGCTTTGTCCCAACGGCAAAGCCGAAGATCAACATACCCACCAGCGTGTCGGAAAGGTATGCTGTTGGATTGTCGGTCCAAAAGACAAACGGCGCTGCCATCACGACAGCGCCTATCGCTGCCGATATCCATCGCGCCCAGGGCGCGTGCCAGCTCAGCGACAGCGATGCGAAGACGATCAGCAGCACCCCGGAGACGATCTCAGTCCAGCGGAGCAGAGGCTCGACCACGCCGATCAGCGGCGGCTGAGTGAGCAACCAGGTTCCGAGCATGAGGTTCACGAAATGCGCCCAGCGCGTCTCGGAATGCTCCCTCCGGTAGCGCTCGTCGCTCGCCCGCCTGACCTCCTCAGGATGTTTGCCCAGCGCGGCGGCCTCGGCAAGATCGTGCGGCGGCCGGAGACCGTTTCTCTTGTACCAAGCCAGAGGATCGCGCTTCAGCGCCGCGATCATCTTCGGGAGCTCATCCTTGAGGCGATGATGGGGTCGCCAGCCCAGCAGTCTCTCGGCGCGACCGATATCCAGCGCGTAATGGTCGTCCGCAAGCCGGATCATGAAGGGCTTGATGAACGGCTTCTCACCCTCGTCGATTGCGTCGGGGACGACGGGCTCGAGCTTATCCTGAGCCCAGACACCGACTGCCGCCACCGGCTTTGGTACTCGCAACGTCGGCCAGTCCTCGATGCCGTGGATGAGATATCCGATCTCGTCTTGCAGCGCATCATACCCTAGCGCTTCGGGTTCGCCGATCAGGATCTCCGCATCGGGCGGCAGCGTGTCCCGGCGTTGAACGGCGAGCCGGACCGCTTCGACAAGATCCTCTCGATGGACCATGGACTGGCCCACTAGCGGCGAGCCCGAGTAGAAGAAGCTCTCGAATTCGCGTTCGTAGATCCGCGCTATCTGATTGGAGAGCGTGGGCACTGCCGACTCCTCGTCGTACACGCCGGCGAAGCGCAAGATCGCATATGGGATGGAACCGTGTTCTTCGCGGATTACCTCTTCGGCCAGCGCCTTCGACTTCGGATAGGCCCAACGGGGATCGATCGGCCAGCTCTCGTCGATTTGTTCGCCCGGCGCGCACGGCGCGTGTACGAGCATCGTGCTCGAATAGACGAACTGTTCGACTTCGAAGTCCTGCAACGCTCGCAGGAGCCGGCGCGTGCCCTCTACATTGACCGACCGGTAGAGCGGATGTTCCTTGCCCGTGAAGTCGAAGTAGGCAGCGAGGTGGATCACCGACGCCACGCGTCCACCATGGCGCGCGCGGATCTGCGCCAGGGCCTCGAGCACAGATTGGTCCGAAGCAAGATCGACCTTGATCACCGGGAAGGTCAGCGCCTCTGCTTTGAGATCGAGGCCGACGATCCGGTAATCCGCTGAAAGCACAGCCGCCACCGAACGTCCAAGATTGCCCGTTGCGCCGGTGATGATGACAAGTGGCTTATCCATGTGTGCTCACCCCGATCTGTCTCGTGTTGGCCTCACGGCCCGCCGACCTGATCCCAACCGCGACGCAGGCGCATGGCGCGAGCACATCTGCCGCACGAGCTGAGCTTCGGGGCGACGCAAGGCGCCGAGCCCGAGCGCCCACCTGGCCCTTTCAGCCGACATGCACGGCGGCACTAGCTACGCCATTCCACCCTTCGTCTGGGCATCACCTGGATTCGAAGGTCCGGCGCGCAGCTCATACCTTAACTTTCGTCGACCTCGTCCTGAGCTATGTCAGGGCCACGCCACCTTGCCGGTGGGAAGCTCGCTCCTTCCAGGAGGTGATTATGTGCGAGCTGATCTCAACGGGCGCGGCTGGCGTCATCCGGAAGCGGCAGCAGCGGTTCGTGTACGAGGACGCCGGCCCGCCGGCATGAGGCGGCACCGTGCGCAACGCGCCAAGTGGTCTCCCAGCCCAGCATGCTGATCGACCAGACGCCCGTGGACCGAACCGAGCCGATCGCCTCCCACACAACTTTAGCCTCTCTGGACCTCGACACAGAATGGGTCGGGAGGCACGCCCCGGCCAGGGCGTCCGTCCCGCGGCCGCGATGCCGGGATCGGATTACGTCGCGCAACCCGGCTTCCTTATCGCCAAGGGCGATGAGGTGAACCTGGGCGTCGCTCTCGAGTGGCTGGCCGTCGCAGCGCCTTGGGCGATCCGGATCGGCGCATTGATCGTTGTTCCCTTCCGACGGTCGCCGGCCGCGACGCAAAGCTGGCTGCTCCTCTTCTTCGTGGCGCCGTGGCTCGGCCTCGTCCTCTATCTGGCGATCGGCCGGCCATACCACCCTCGATGGCGTCGCCAGCGCGTCGCGCAACTCTGGCCGATCATCGACCGGGCGGTTTCCTGCATCGACCGGGTCGCCCGGCCGGCCGAGCTGCCGCTCGTCCAAGCTTCAGCGGCTTCCCTCGTGAGCGGGATTGGCCGCATGCCGCTCTTACAAGGCAATGAGGTCGATTTCCTGACGGACTACGACGCAACGATCGATCTCCTCGTTGAGGACATCGGACACGCCGACGACCATGTCCACCTTCTCTTCTACATCTTCGCCGCGGACCCCACCGGCCAGAAGGTGATTGCTGCGCTGCGACAGGCCGCGCTGCGCGGCGTCAAGTGCAGGGTGCTCGTCGATGCGATCGGATCGCGCACGTGGGCCGCCCGCATCGAGCGGGAGCTGCGGCCCGCAGGCGTCGAAGTTCACGAGATCCTGCCGATTCGGGTGCTTGGCCGCACCACACGCTTCGACCTGCGCAATCACCGCAAGATCGCCGTAATCGACGGACGCATCGGTTACACCGGCTCGCAGAACATCATCGACGCCGATCATGGATGGGGCTGGCCAAACCGGGAGGTAATGGCCCGCGTTCGAGGGCCGGTTGTCGGCGAATTGCAGGCGGTCTTCGTGGCGGACTGGTTCCTCGAGACGGAGAAGGAACTTGCCGATGGGCATCTCTACCCTCCGGCGGACGATGCGGGCAGCAGCGTCGGGCAAGTTCTGCCGAGCTGGCCCGATCTCGAGCATGGGGGCATCGACGAGCTTTTCGTTGCGCTGATTCACTCGGCTCGAGAGCGTGTCCTGATCTCCACTCCCTACTTCGTCCCGAGCGAGCCCCTCCTGCAAGCGTTGCAGGTGGCGATCCTCAAGGGAGCCGAGGTCCATCTGCTCTTGTCCGGCCGCTCAGATCATCCGCTCGTTCACCTCGCCCAGCAGTCCTATTATTCCGAGCTGCTCGCCGCAGGAGCAAGAATCCATCTTTTCCAGCCGGGCTTTCTCCACGCCAAGCATATGAGCATCGACGAGACCGTCGCCGTCGTCGGATCGAGCAATGTCGACATGCGCTCGTTCGCGCTCAATTCCGAGATCAGCCTCGTACTGTATGATCGGGACGCTACGCTCGCCTTGCGGCGCATCGAGGACGCGCGCCTCGAGCAAAGCATCCGGCTGATGCCGAGCGACTGGGAGTCGCGCAATCTCGTGCGCAAGTGCGCGGAGAATGTCGCGCGACTGTTCAGTCCTTTGCTGTGAGCTCGCATCAACTCGGTCGGGGCAAACCGAGACCTCTTTTCCGGCAGAACGACTATGCACCATAACGCTCCGCTCATCACCACGATCGTCGCCGGCCTCGTTGTCGCTTTCATTGCTGGAACGCTCGCTCACCGGCTCAAGATATCGCCGATCGCCGGCTATCTGCTGGCGGGTCTCGCAGTCGGACCCTCCACGCCCGGCTTCGCTGCTGATCCCGAGCTCGCCGCCCAGCTTGCCGAGATCGGAGTGATCCTCCTGATGTTCGGCGTCGGCCTGCACTTCTCGTTGCGAGACCTGCTTTCGGTGAAGAACGTGGCCATACCCGGGGCCCTGATCCAAATCACTGTCGCAACGCTTCTCGGAATGGGGCTGGCGTGGACGCTGGGTTGGCGCATGGGCGAGGGCTTCGTCTTCGGCCTCGCGCTATCCGTCGCGAGCACCGTCGTCCTGGTTCGGGCACTGCAGGTCCACAACCTGGTGCAAACCGACAGAGGCCGCATCGCCGTCGGATGGCTCGTCGTCGAGGACCTCGTGATGGTTCTGGCGCTTGTGCTGCTGCCCTCCGTCGCGGCCATCCTCAATGGCACGGCGGCGAACGCCGGCGCAGCTGCCGCGAGCGCCGTCGCGAGCACCTTCTTGAAGGTGGCGGGCTTCATCGCAGTCATGCTTCTGGTGGGCCGGCGCGCCATGCCTGCAATGCTGCACTGGGTCGCAGACACGGGCTCCCGCGAGCTGTTCCGCCTCGCGGTGCTCGCCATCGCATTAGGAGTTGCCTTCGGCGCCGCGTTCCTTTTCGACGTCTCGTTTGCTCTCGGTGCATTCTTCGCGGGCATGATCCTCGGCGAGACGCAGCTCAGTCGGTTGGCAACCGAGGAAATTTTGCCCTTCCGCGACGCCTTCGCCGTCTTGTTCTTCGTTTCCGCGGGTATGCTGTTCGACCCAGCCGTCGTTGTCGAACAACCGGCGGCCCTGCTCGCCACCCTCGCCATCATCCTAGTGGGCAAGTCGGCCGCAGCCTATGCGATCGTGCGTTCGTTCCGCTATCCGGACCAGACCGCGCTCACGATCTCGGCAAGCCTGGCGCAGATCGGCGAGTTTTCGTTCATCCTCGCCGGCCTTGGCGTCAGCTACGGGATTCTCCCGCCTGACGGCCGGGATCTCATCCTCGCTGCCGCCATCATCTCGATCTTCCTCAACCCGCTTCTATTCTCATTCGCGACCAGTAGAGGCACGCTCTCCCTCCGCACCATCGTGGCGGCGCGCGGATCGTCGGAAAGTCAGGAAAGCGAGCAGAGCCCACCCCCGGGCCATGTTGTACTCGTGGGCTTTGGCCGCGTGGGGCGGATCATCGCCGACATTCTCGGAGCGTCGGGTTATGCGCTGACGGTGATCGAGGACCGCAGAGATGCGGCAAAGGCGGCAGAATCGTCCGGCCTCCGGGTCATCTTCGGCAACGCCACGGAGATTTCCGCGCTCAAGCAAGCCGACATCGCAAGCGCATCGAAGCTGCTGATCGCGATTCCGGAAGGGTTCGAAGCCGCTATCATCGCGAAGCGCGCGCGGAGGCTGAACCCGGATCTACGGATCATCGCGCGGGCGCACTCGGAACCGGAGGTCGAGCAGCTGCAGGCAATGGGGGCCGACGAGATCGTGATGGCGGAAAGGGAAGCTGCGGCGCGGATGGCGGCGCTGGCGAGCGAAGCAGGAGAGGAGGAGGGCGAAGGGCTGGTTCGTCTGGCGGACAGCTGACCGGCGATCGTCGTCTATTCCTTAGCCATGTCCTGGGAGGACCCACGAGTCTGACCGTCCGGAGTGCATACCCCAGCCAGTTCAGTGCGACATCAGGATCGGCCGGTCGGCCGAAGCGAGGATTGTTCGTGTGGCGCCACCGAGCATGAACTCGCGAAATCGCGAATGGCCGTAGGCGCCCATCACCAAAATGCCCGCCCCTGAGCGCCGGCAGAACTCGAGGAGCTCCGTCCCGGCATTCGCGCTTTCTGCATGGTGCTCGATCAATTCGGGCTGGATGCCGTGAGCCTTTAGATGCCGTTCGAGGAAGGCTTGCAGATCTGCCTTCAGCGACTTGTCCCCAGTGATCGTCACCACTTTGACCGACTTGGCGAGGACGCAGATCGGAAGCGCGTCTGCCACCGCTCTGGCGGCGGCATGACCACCATCCCATCCGATCACGACCGCATCGAGGTCGAGTAACGGCAATCGATCATTGGGCCGGAAGCAGCAGCACCGGCCGGCCGGCATCGAACGCAAGCTCTTCTGCGATGGCCTCCGAAGAGCCGAAGCTCGGAACAATGGTAAGGTCGAAGACCCTTGAATGCGGCGCGATTTGCAAGGCGCTTAACACGGCCTTGCAGTGAACGGGTAACAGCTCTCCCTGTGCAGCCGGCGGAACGATCGCGCGGTATCGCTCCTCGACATGCCGGCAATTCTCGCTGCTCTTCGCGTTCTCGCCAGCGATGATCGCGCTGGCACCCACGAGCCGATCAGCGAGGAAGTTAGAGACCGGCGGAAGCTCGACCTTGCAGATCACTCCCGAGAGCCGCGCGCCGAACCTATTCGCCAACGCCGCCGCCGCCTCAATGAAACGATCCGGCGTCGGCTTGGGATACGTCGTCAGCTGAAGCAAGAGGTCGCGATACGCCATCGAGAAGCTCCATTAGCGGGATATACAGACTGCGGACCCTCGATGAATCATACGGGTCGCAGCGCTCGAAGTTCGGGATTGAGCCTGACACGGATCGCCCGAACGCGAGCGAGCGCTTCGGCCGGAGGAACCCCCAGGGCGATGAACGTCTGAGCCGCCAGACCAAGTCCTGCAGCCTGGCTCTCAGGAAAAATGTGGGTGGCGCCCGCCTTCACGAGCGGCCTGAGCCCCCGGTCGTCGCTGGTGCTGACGAGGACGGGGACCGCAGGGTTGAGCTGCCGCACATGCCGGACAAGCTCCTCCAGCCGAGCCTCGCTGTTCAGAAGGCAGACCACGACTCCTGCGTCCTCGACGCCGGCAGCCTCCAGGACGCCGTAGCGGGTGGCATCACCGAAGATGACCGGATGTCCCTCACGCTGTGCGATCCGAAGCCGATCCACGTCTCGCTCGATCGCGATGTAAGGAACGCCGCTGGCTTTCAGCACCTTGCCGACGAGGCGCCCCACAGGCCCACAGCCTGCCAGGACGACGTGGTTCCGCAGATTTCCTTGCGCCCCCCCGATCATCCCCTCGGGATCGCCCGCGATCTCAGGCGTGGCGATGACCTCGGTCACGATACGCCGATTGAACTGGATCAGGAAAGGGGCGAGGAAAATGCTGACCGCGGTTCCGGCCATTGCAGGTTGCGCCACCTCCTCCGGCAGCAGGCCGCCGCCAATCGCCTGCATCAGGATGAGCAGCGAGATCTCGCCACCATGGGCAAGGATGAGGGCTGTGCGCAACGCCGAGCTGCGCTCGGCGCCGCTTAGCCGAACGAGGGCGAAGACGATAGCGAACTTCACAAGGACGAGCACGAGCAGCGCACCGGCCGTGGCCACGGGTTCGGTCACAACGATGGACCAGTCCACGCTCATGCCGATGGTGAGGAAGAAGAGGCCGAGGAAAAGGTCGCGCAGCGGACGGAGCTCGTCTGCAAGGTGATGGCGGTAGTTGCTCTCCGCAACGACCATGCCGACGATGAAGGCGGCAACCGCCAGCGAAAGCCCGATCGACTCTGCAATCAGCGCGACGCCCGCGACGAGCGCGAGCCCGGCCAGCATCAGCGGCTCGTTCGAGCGCGATCGAGCGACCCAGTCGAAAAGCCGGCCGATCGTCCGGCGGGCGAGAAGTGCCACCCCGGCAAAGATGACCACCGCGGCGCCAAGGCGCAGCAGCAGCGGAGCGAGGTCGTGCTCAGCACCGGAGGCCATCGCACCGACGAGCAATAGCGCCGGCAGTGCAGCCAGATCCTGAAACAGCAGGATCCCGGTCGTCGTGATGCCGTGCGCCGTTGTGACTTCCTCCTGATCGAGCAGCTGCTTGTGGATGATCGCGCTCGACGAATGCGCCAGCGCAAATCCCAGTATCAGCGATGCGGTCAGGGAGAGCCCTGCCAGGAGAGCGGCGCCTGCAACCAACAAAGCGGTAACGCTCACCTGAAGCAGGCCAACAACGAAGACCAAACGCCGCGCCGCGACGATGCGCGGCCAGGAGAACTCGAAGCCGATGATGAACATCAGCGCGGCGATGCCGAGCTCGCCCAGAAAACGGGTGCCCTCGTTCGCGGCGACCAGATGCAGCCCGTATGGGCCGACGAGCGCGCCCGCAAAAAGATAGCCAGCGATCGACGAAAGCCGCAGCCTCGTGAAGAGGGCGACGAACGCCAAAGACGCAAGGATGAGGATCACGGCATCGGCGAGAAGGTGGTGAACCAATCGCGTAGGCCTCTCGCCTGATCATACTGCTTTCGAGCTCGCGAAGATCGAAGAGTCGCGAGGATCCTCTAGAGCGTCCAGCCGGGCGGATCGCTCGCCGGAAACGATTCGATGATCGCCTCGTCGACAGGGTCCAGATCGTCGGCCCCTGCTTCTTCCTCGATCATATCCTCGCCGGCCTCTGTTTCCGGCTTTTCGTCTTCGGCACGTTCGTCTGGTGCCTTGGGAGTCGGCATCGTCTTTCTCCTGCAGCAAAGCCGCGCCGCGGCTAAAGGGCGGGCCGTTCAACTGGGTATTCTCTCCATCGTGCGAGAGGGAGAACTGATTCAGATCAGCCAGTCGATGTTTTGCGGTGTGGGGATGCACCGAGCGGCTCTCGCCGCCCGGTGCTTTTCCGCGGGCGCCTCCAGGTGAGCACCGGCTCCCGCGGCCCGCGGCGGATTCAGGCCCGCCGAAGCTTGAAGCCAAGCCCCAGGAGGACCACGCCGGCGAAGATCGCGTACGAGCCGATCACCCACGCGGCCGACGGCAAGGTTGTGAGGGGATCGAGGACCAGCAGGATGATGATCACGATCCCGAGAACGACCGAGAGGGCACCTGAGAGCCCCATCAACCACTCGCCGCTGATCTCCTTGCGCAAGCTCGTTGCGGCGACGATCTCGAGGGCGCCGGTCACAATCGCCCAGATCGCCAGCATGACCAGCGTGACGAGAGCGTAGCCGACGGTCATGACCTCGGGCATCAGCACGAACAGAACCGCAGTCGCGATGCCGATGATCCCGCGGATCACATAGGCCCACCAGCGCTCCTCTTTACGCCGCGCACCGCGCACCGCCGCGACCATGGAAAGGATTCCATCGGCACCGGCGTAGGCCGCGAATACCATCGCAAAGGCGAACAGGGCGCTGAGCGGAAACAGGAAGGAAACGACGCCAAGCGCCAGCGCGAGGATACCGCGAAAGACAATCCATCCCCAGTTGCGGCGCAATGTCCCCAACATCGGGTGGCTGACCGCTTCGGGCTCGTCGGAAACGGCATTGATCTTAACTCCAACCACGAAAGCCTCCCTTTCTACCGCCCGATAGGACGGCGACGCGACGTCGCTATGCTCGCTGACGCTCCCCCATGAGGTTCAGCAGCAGCTGGAACAGGTTGATGAGATCCAGATAAAGGGACAGCGCCCCCATCACGGCCAGCTTCTCGCCGGATTCGGTGCCCGCATAGGCGAAGTATTGACTCTTCAATCGCTGGCTGTCCCAGGCGGTCAGGCCGGTGAAAACCAGCACGCCGATGATCGAAACGGCGAACTGCAGCGTGTCGGAGGCGAGGAACAGGTTGATCAGGCTCGCGATGACGACGCCGACAAGCCCGACCATGAGAAAGGTCGACCAGCGCGAGAGGTCGACATTGGTCGTATAGCCCCACAAGCACATGGTCGCGAACAGGGCGGCGGCCGAGAAGAACGCCAGCGCGATGCTGGTGCCGGTGAACACGAGGAAAATGCTGGCCAGCGACAGTCCCATGATGGCTGCGAATGAATAGAAAGCGACCCGCGCAGCGTTGGTGCTCATCTGCTCGACGCGGAAGGAGAAGAACAGGACGAAGGCGAGCGGCGCCAGGATCACGACCCATTTGAGGGGCGTGTTGAAGATCGGTTGATAGAGAGCTGGGGTGCTGGCGACGAGGAAGGCGACAAGCCCGGTAAGGACCAGTCCCAGGGCCATCGTGCGATAGATGCCAAGCATGTAACGGCGAAGACCGGCGTCGTAAGCCACCGCTCGCCGGGAGGCGCCGTGCAAATCCGCGCCGGAACTTTCAAATGGCGTGTTCATCTGCAAATCTCCAACGGAAGGTGCAGCGATCGAGGAAGCACGTGCCGTTCCGGCCTTGCGCGCCTTCCCGACAGGGCCTGGAAACCGTTCGAAGCGTTCCGAACCTATAAAGGCTCGACGAGCGCTGCACAGCGCCCGCGTCCGCGATCGGCAAAGGCCATTGCGCGACCCACCTATGGAGCACTGAACCAAGCGAGATCACGGGCTGTCCGTCCTTGCCGAAGTCTTCCGGTCCTCTTGGGCAGTCCCGTAGCGAATCGGCCGCAATGGCCTACTGATCTACATCACCTCGTCGCCGCGACTCTCGAGGCAATGTCCGCTCGTGCGCTGCGCGACCGCGCATGCGCATTGGCACTCGCATGGGTGAAGCGCCAGGAAAGTGCGGCAGATCTCTTGATGGTCGAAAATCGTCTTCCTAGCTCTGCCGAAACCGACCGTTCCCCGCGAACGGGAGGGTCATCACATCATGATCTGCTTAGGAGGTAATGCATGCATTTCCGTCCCCTGCACGACCGTGTCGCCGTGCGTCGCATCGAAGCCGAGGAAAAGACGGCCGGCGGCATCATCATCCCAGACACTGCCAAGGAGAAGCCTCAGGAGGGCGAGGTCGTCGCCGTAGGGCCTGGCGCTCGCGACGAGACTGGCAAGCTGGTCGAGCTGTCCGTGAAGGCCGGCGACCGCGTCCTCTTCGGCAAATGGTCCGGCAGCGAGGTCAAGATCGACGGCGAGGAACTGCTCATCATGAAGGAGAGCGACATCCTCGGGATCGTCGAAGCCGAAGCGTCGTCCAAATAGGGCGGCGCACCCACAGAAATTCACGCGAACATAGGAGGAAACGATACAATGGCTGCAAAGGAAGTCCGTTTCTCGACCGACGCGCGTGACCGCATGCTGCGGGGCGTGGACACGCTCGCAGACGCGGTCAAGGTGACCCTCGGACCGAAGGGCCGCAACGTCGTGATCGACAAGAGCTTCGGCGCGCCGCGGATCACCAAGGACGGTGTCACGGTCGCCAAGGAGATCGAACTCAAGGACAAGTTCGAGAACATGGGCGCGCAACTGATCCGAGAGGTCGCGTCCAAGACCAATGATCTCGCCGGCGATGGGACCACGACCGCGACCGTGCTCGCCCAGGCAATCGTCCGCGAGGGCGCCAAGGCGGTCGCCGCCGGCATGAACCCGATGGACCTGAAGCGCGGCATCGATCTCGCCGTCGGAGCCGTGGTCGACGATCTCAAGGCGCATGCGCGCAGGATTAGCGCGAACAGCGAAATCGCCCAGGTCGCCACGATCTCCGCGAACGGCGACACCGAGGTCGGCCAGATCCTTGCCGAGGCGATGGAAAAGGTCGGCAACGAAGGTGTCATCACGGTCGAGGAGGCAAAGAGCCTCGCGACCGAACTCGAAGTCGTGGAGGGCATGCAGTTCGACCGCGGTTATCTCTCGCCCTATTTCATCACCAACCCCGAGAAGCTGCGGGTCGAGCTGGAAGATCCGTACATCCTGATCCACGAGAAGAAGCTCTCGAACCTGCAGGCGCTGGTGCCCCTGCTCGAAAAGGTGATCCAGTCGGGCCGCCCGCTGCTGATCATCGCAGAGGACGTCGAGGGTGACGCCCTGGCTACCCTGGTCGTCAACAAGCTGCGCGGCGGCCTCCAGGTCGCGGCCGTCAAGGCGCCGGGCTTTGGCGATCGGCGCAAGGCGATGCTCGAGGACATCGCCGTCCTCACCGGCGGCAATGTCGTCAGCGAGGACCTCGGCATCAAGCTCGAGAACGTCACCGTCAACATGCTCGGTCGCGCCAAGAAGGTGGTGATCGACAAGGACGACACGACGATCATCGATGGCGCCGGCCAGAAGTCGGACATCGACGGCCGCGCCGCGCAGATCCGCCAGCAGATCGAGACGACCACCTCCGACTATGATCGCGAGAAGCTGCAGGAGCGGCTCGCCAAGCTCGCCGGCGGCGTCGCCGTGATCCGTGTCGGCGGCGCCACCGAGGTCGAGGTGAAGGAGAAGAAGGACCGGGTGGACGATGCGTTCCACGCCACGCGCGCTGCGGTCGAGGAGGGTATCCTGCCCGGGGGCGGCATCCCGCTGCTCCGCGCGGTCAAGGCGCTGGAAAGCCTCTCCGCGGCCAACGACGACCAGAAGGCCGGCATCGAGATCGTCCGCCGGGCTTTGAAGGCGCCGGCGCGCCAGATCGTCGACAATGCCGGAGAGGACGGCGCCTACGTGGTCGGGAAGCTCGGCGAGGGATCGGACTACAACTGGGGCTTCAACGCTGCCACCGGCGAGTATGAAGATCTCGTCCGGGCCGGCGTGATCGACCCGGCCAAGGTCGTGCGCACCGCGCTTCAGGATGCGGCGTCGGTTGCAGGGTTGCTCATCACAACCGAGGCGCTGATCGCGGAGCTGCCGAAGGACGAAAAGCCGGCGCCGGTTCCCGCGATGGACTATTAAAGGATTGGGGGCCGCAAGGCCCCCATCCGAACACTGAGTGCATTTCTCCTAGGCGGAGTCACCGGTCGCGCTCGCCGCCGCCCGGATCTCGGCCAGTTTGGCGGCCAGTTCGTCCTGTCGAAAGGGCTTCATGAGGCGCGGAAAGTCCGGAGTGATCTCGCTGCTCTCGGCATAGCCCGAGACGATCAGGACGGGCGTGCGCGCCCGCAGCCGGGTTCATGCCGCTGTTCACCAGCTCCAGCGCGTCCTCCGCCGATTTCGCCTCGGTCACCTCATAGCCGATCGCGGAGAGCATCTGGCTGACGCTCGAACGGACGAGATCGTCATCGTCGACAAGAAGGGCGGTTCCCTCCTGGGGCAGCGTTCCCTCGACCTTTGGCGCCGCGCGCTGCGGGGTCTCCGTTGACACGGGAAGGAGAATCTCCACCCGGGTCCCGGCATGGGGAGCGGTCGTGATCGTGAGGGTTCCGCCGAGTTGCCGCGCAAGGCCATGCGCCATCGAAAGGCCAAGCCCCGTTCCCTTGCCCAGCCCCTTGGTCGAGAAGAACGGCTCGACGGCTCGCTTGGCTGTCTCCTCATCCATACCGATCCCGGTATCCGAGACCGCGAGGCTGATATAGCTGCCGGGGCTCAGGCCCTCGTCATTTTCCTCGCTGAGATGCCGCTCGGATGCCGAGATGCTGAGCGTGCCCCCCTCGGGCATCGCGTCCCTCGCGTTCACGCAAAGGTTGAGCAGAGCCATCTCGACCTGGTTGTGATCGGCGCGTGCGGAAGGCAGCCCTTCCGGCACCTCGATCAACAAGCTGATTTTCGGCCCGATCGTCGATCCGACCAGTTCGGCCATGCCGCGCACCAACGTACCTATATCGATCGCGCGGAGCTGCAACGGCTGCTGCCGCGCGAAGGCCAGCAGCCGCTGCACAAGCGCCCTCGCCCGCTCGGCCGACTGTATGGCACCCTCAATGAGCCGGCGCTGCCGCTCCGTGCCAAGTCCGCTGCGGCTCAGGATGTCTAGCCCGCCCACGATCGGCGTCAGCAGGTTGTTGAAGTCGTGGGCGACGCCGCCGGTAAGCTGCCCCATCGCCTCGAGCTTCTGCGCCTGACGGAGCGCCTCCTCGGCACGCTTGCGGTCGGTGATGTCGAGCGCTTCCACGATGAGTGCCAGCGTATCGCCTTGCGGACCACGCATCGGCCGCATGCCCACGTCGAATGAGCGCGGGCCGATCGGAAGATGGATGGTCAATTCCTTTTGCAAGGTCACGCCTGCTGCGACGCGCAGGACACCAGCCTTCACGGCGTTGTGAAGGTCGGGCGAATGCGCGAACCACGGGGTCTCCCATAGGGGCTTGCCGACGACATCCTCGAGCCGGCCCTCAATCCCCGCCAGCGCCGTGGCGTTCGCGTCCAGGACGGTCCCGGCGAGATCGATAAGCAGCTGATATTGGTTGTTGGTCTGGAAGATCGCCCGCATCCGCGCTTCGCCCAACGATAGCTCGGCGGTCCGCTCCTCGACCTTGCGCTCGAGCGAGCCGGCGAGGCTACGCAGCTCCTCGAGGCGCGCGCGTGCTTCATATTGCCGGCGGCGGGCGCGCAGCGCCGCGCGCGCCAGGCTCATGAGGGTAGTCGGATGGAAGGGGCGTTCGAGGAAGCTGACGTTCCCGAGCCGCTCCAGCAAGCGGGCAGCCTCGGGGTTGCGTTCGAGCCCGCTGCCCTGGTGCACAAGCAGCACGAACGGAAAGTCGGACCATTCTGGCTGGTCCGCGATCCATGCCTGTAGCGAGCCGGTGTCGGCACCGATCAGCGCCTCCGAGGTAACGACCGCGAGGCCTGCGCCTGCCCGGATCTCCTCGACCAGCCGTTCCACCGAGGGGCATTCGAGCGCGGTGATGCCGGCGTTCGCCAGAACGGTTGCGGCGACGTCTGCGTCCCGGCCGAAGGGCGCGAGTATTAGCGCGCGCTCGGAAAGTTCGGGCATCAATGGCGTTCTTCGATCAGCTCAGGTGCATCCCCGAAGAGGCTGCGCACGCCGCGCGCCATTCCCTGGAACGAGACCAGCGCTTCGCCGATCCGGACCCCGTCGGCGCCAATGCTGTATTCGCGGATGGTGTCTTCATGCGCACCGGTTCGCTTTTTCACGACCGAAATCGCCCGGCGGAGACGGCCGCGGGTCTCGAAGTAGCGCAGCAGGATCACCGTGTCGGCGAGATAGGTGACATCGACGGGGGTTCGCGTATCGCCGACCAGCCCGTGCTGCGCGATGGTCACGAACGTCGTTGCGCCCTGGCGGTTCAGATACTGCAGCAGCTCGTGCATATGCAGCACCAGGGCGTTCTCGCCCGGCATCGCGGCCTGGTAACCATTAAGGCTATCCACCACCACCGTCCTCGCCCCATTCTCCTCGACGCATTTCCGGACCCGCGCTGAAAGCTCTCCGGGGGTGAGCTCGGCGGCGTCGATCTGCTCGACCTGCAAGGCACCGGCGTCCATCATCGCGATGATGTCGATTCCAAGCCCTCTTGCGCGTTCGGCAAGGAGCCCGACCTCCTCGTCGAACACGAACAACGCCGCCTTCTCTCCTTTCTTCACGGCCGCGGCGACGAACGTCAGCACGAGCAGAGACTTCCCCGTTCCGGCCGGGCCCAGGATCAGCACGCTCGATCCACGCTCCAGACCACCCCCCGTCAGCGCGTCCAGTTCGGCAATCTCGGTCGTGACCTTGTCGCGCTCGAAGCTGGACCGGTGCTCGGCCGAGATCAGACGCGGAAATACGCGGGCCCCGCCTCGTTCGATGACGAAGTCGTGATAGCCGCCGCGAAAGCCTCGCCCGCGATATTTGGCGACCCTGATCCGCCGGCGCTCCGGACCATATTCTCTTGCGAGCTCCTCCAGGCAGACCACACCATGCGCGACGCTGTGAACGGTCTTGTCTTCGGTCTCCGTCGTCATGTCGTCGAGCATCAGCACGATCGTGCCCTGGCCCGCGAAATAGTGCTTCAACGCGAGGACCTGTCGCCGGTAGCGGAGCGAGCTCTGTGACAGCAGTCTTATTTCCGAGAGGCTGTCGAGGACCAGCCGGTCGGGCTTCGATCGCGTGAAGGCTTCGAATATTCTCCGGGTCGTCTCCACGAGCTCGAGGTCCGACGAGTAAAGCAAGCTCTGCTGCTGCTTCTCGTCAACGAGGCTATCGGGGGAGATCAACTCGACGATCTCGACGCCGTCAAGCGCCCACCCGTGCGCTGCGGCGGCGGCGCGCAGCTCTTCCTCGCTTTCGGAGAGCGTCAGATACAGCACCTTCTCTCCGGTCTGGGCCCCTTCGAGCAGGAACTGCATCGCGACCGTGGTCTTGCCCGTTCCCGGCAGGCCCTCGAGGAGAAAGACTCGGCCGCGGCTCAACCCTCCACCGAGGATGTCATCGAGGCCCGGCACTCCCGTTCCAGCAGGTTCTTCGCTATTCACCGTACAACTTGCCCCCTTCGAGCATGGGTTCCCCCGACCGTTCTGCGCGACCCGCGCCGCCTGACGACGTATCGCGGGGCAGGAGCGACCCTCGTCGAACATGCCGACAAAGCACCCAGCGAAGCCTGGATTGCTGGTCCACGGCGCCCCGCCAGAAAGGGTGCCGGATCAAAGATGTAATCGTCGCTGAGCTATATCAGTCTGTCATGCAGGTGCCGGTCAGCCGGCACCCCGCTCGAGGAGCCTGGCGAGCTTGACCCGCCCGCCTGTTCCCCACTGAGCCGATCACCTCCCCCACAGTTTCTCGCCGCGAAGACAACCGCTCGTGGCACTTTACCCCGCCGGTAAACGGACCAATCGTCAGAAGGCGCAGGACGGGCGGCTCCCCTTGCCAAATTTTGCCAAACCCCTTAACTACCGCGGCCATGAGCACGATGAACATCTCGCTGCCCGATACGCTGAAGGCTTTCGTCGACGAGCAGGTTGCCGGCCGCGGCTACGGCACGAGCAGCGAGTATGTCCGCGAGCTCATCCGCAAGGACCAGGACCGCCAGAGATTGCGCCGGCTGCTGCTCGACGGCGCTGAATCCGCCCCGGGCGCCCCAGCAGACGACACCTATTTCGAAGGACTGCGCGTGCGGGCTCGCCGCACGGCATGACCATGAAGCGGGTCGTGCCCCGCGACCAGGCCCATCGCGACGTCGAGAACGCCATCGATCACTATGCTCACGAGGCTGGGCCGGACATCGCGCTCGGCTTCGTGACCTCGCTAGAAGCAGCCTACCGCGCGATCGCAGAGCAACCGGGCATCGGCTCTCCGCGTTACGCGCACGAGCTGATGTTGCCGGGTCTGCGACATCGTCGTCTCGCCCGCTTTCCGTGGCTCGTCTTCTACGTCGAACGCGACGATCACATCGACATATGGCGCGTGCTCGACGCGCGACGCGATATTCCGACGTGGCTCGACGACCCCGACAGCCATGAGCCCACATCGCGCTGAGGTCCGGGCGCCCAAACGTTTGGCGGCTGGCCCGGCTTGCGAGCCAGGCACGCGACACCTCGATAAAATGGACGCGCCACAACAAGAGGGATTCACATGAGAATCGAGATGTGCTTGATTCGTTCTCATGTTCCAGCCAGATTTCTTCGCCGCCGCAGGCAATGCGGAACGAGCAGCGCCGCAGGATGCACCCGCGCTGGACCTGCCCGGACTGCTCGATCGCCTGACGGCAGTTTGCGAGCGCCCACGCTACAGCTTCATGGTGCTCAACTTGATTGCGCAGGTTAGCGCCCAAAGCGGCTCTGCCGGCCCGTATGTCCGTGAAGGTGACCGCCAAGTGCCGGTGCGGGACTGGCTCTGCGATGCCCTGGTACCCGTCGCCCGGCGCGACCCCCGCCGCCTTGCGATCGCCGACAAGGTACGAGCGGAGCTCAAACAGCGCAATGAGCTTCCCTCCGACACGGCGGCCGCCGAACGGCTGATCGCTGCGGAAGTTCAGAAACGGATCCGTCTCTCAGGCCGCACCAACGTGAGCCGCGCCGTCTCGGAACTCGTCAGGGCCGGCCTCATGCAGCGTCACTATCAGGGCTACCGCGTCGACCATCATAATCGCGGTGCCCAGCGCCAGGCCGTCTACACGATCACCGACGAGGTGCGGCGCGCCCTTCATCCGCGGTCGGCTGAGCGCAACCTCAGCGCGGATTTAGGAACTCGATGAACATGCCGGCCACTTGGCCGCTGTGGCAGCGCTACTTGGCAATCGTGCCGGTGATCGTCTCGGCAACGGTCTCGCAATCATGCCTGCAATCCATAGGCTGCGCGGTCAGCTTGAAGCGGCGTCCAGACGGCCTAGGTAATGCCCGGTGCCGTCGGTCCCTCCGGAGCCGCCGCAGAGGCATCAGCCGCAATCTCCATTGCTTGTGATCGAACCTAAAGCCTTGTATGTTAGACAGGTTTGGAGGTTTTATGCTCAAGCTTGACACCGCGACATACTTGATCACCCAGGATAACTCTGCGGGTCCGATCATTCAGTACGTCGACGACGGTTTTGAGCCTCACGGTCCCGTCACCGACGCCAATGGCAATGTCAGCCGAGCGAGCGCGGCTGCCTATTTGGTCGCCTATGCACTTCTTGCTGGCGTAATCGGGTACTTCATTTTCGCGCTTTAACACCGAGGTTACTCCCGCAGCTTCGGATCATTGAAGAAGCCGCGGTTGTGATCGCGATTCACCTCTAGCTGAATGTCGACCGAACCCTGCACGGCATTCGTCCGAGCAGCCCGCGCAGCGGCGCGATCGCCCTCAAGCCGGTCCCCGCCAGCCTCGATAATCGACTGAGCGGCCCGAGGATCGCCGCCGGCCGGACCAGACGGAAAACCGGGTACGCCATGTGGACGATACGAGGCTGCCACGTCCGCCGCACTATCGACACTCGGCCTGCTCACCTCGACTAGGTTTGGCTCTTGAAGCTTGCCGGCAATCTCCTCGCGAATGTCGTCCTGCTTCTCGCGCATCCAGCGAGCGACCATCTCCTGCCGAACGGCACGCTGGTGGTCGCTGAGATCGGTCGCCCACAGCTCCGGAGCATCCAGACCCGGGTTTGAGGCCTGTTGCGCCCGGTACCACTGCGCCAGATCCTGGCTCATGTTCTCGCTTAGCTGCATGCCGTGCGTTTCGGCGTAACTCGCATCGCGGGAGAGCTGCTGCGACAATTCCTCAAGCTGCCGCGCCGTCTCCGTATACGACCGGGCGCGCGCCAGAGCCTGCTCGTGGGTGAGGGAGGAACTGGAAGTCGCCGAGGCGCGGCTGAACACGCCCGAGCGATCATAGGTGCCATCGGACGACGTTGCGCCCGAACCGTTGGAGTGTTCGTCCCGGACCCCGCTACTTGCGGTGCTGGAACTATCAGACGAACGACTATCCGTCGTCCCATGCCGCAACGTGTCCTGCTGCTGACCTTGTGTCGTGACGGTGCCGCCCACTCCCGGCAAGCGGCCGAGAACTCTGCCGATACCGCTTCGCCCGCCGCCTGCGCCTTGCTGACCACCGCCCAATCCTGCCGATAGAGAGCCGGACACCTGATTGATGGTACCGGCTGATCGGTCGTGCCCGTCGGACGAAGTCAGGCTCTGACCCGTTGACGACCGATCCTCCAACCCTTGCGAGCTGCTGCCGGTTGTTCGATCGAACTGCTCGACAGACGTGTTCGACGAGCGGCCGCTGCTCGAATCCCAGCCTGACGAGCGCTCGCTGGACGTCCCGTGCGCACTCCGGTCGGTCTTGGTCCAGGTGAGCATCTCCTGAGCCGCGTTGTCGTAGGCTTGCGATTGACGGTGCGCCTCGCTCGCCATCTCCCGCCATTCCGCCACGGTGCCGGTGGTCACGGTTGGGGTGAATGAGAGCCGCGAGATCGCGCCACCGGTGTCGAACACTTCCTGGCCATTGCCGAAACCGCTGATCACAGCGCCGTTGTCCTGGCGCCAGCCGACGCTCGCCGCGCCACCCATGAAGCTCGGCGCCGTCTGCCACTGGTCGGCTTGCCGCATGTTCGAGGTCGAGTTCGCCCAACTTACATTTCCGTAGGAGTAGTTGCCGGTGGTCTGCTCCAGCGCAGCAGCTTCCGCGGCATTCTGCGCCGGCGCCAGCATCGACGTCGCCTGTCCCGCGATCGACATCGCGCCCCGTGCAAGCCCGCCCGCCAAAAACGGGATGCTCATCAGCATGAAGCCGGCGATCGTCGCCGTCTCGCCGTTCACCGCGCCGATGCCGGCGTAGCTTCCGAGCGACATCCCTCCTGCAGCGACGCCGTTCGAGGCTGCCTCGGCCCGGGTCATGCAGATCATGTGGAGGATCACGTAGAGCGGTCCCCAGGCCGCCAGATAGAAGAACCCCATCGCGTAGCCCTTCAACGAACTCAGCCCGGTCTGGGGGAGCAGGAAGAGCGGGAAGATCACAGGGAACATCGCGAAGAAGACGACGGTCAGGACAATGTTCAGGATCGGCACCCACGCCATCGCCTGCTGCGCGATCGAATTGTAGGTGTTGCGGGCCTGAATGTCCGCGCGGGTCTGCGCGAAGGTGTCGATCGACGCCGCCCCGCTCCCGCCGGACATCGAATTTCGCGCCTGCATGAAGGCGTTGATGGCGGTGTTCTGCCTCATGACGCCGGTGAAGTCGTCACCCGAGCCTGTGAAGGCCGCATTCACGATCGGGACGTCGTGCTTGAGCTTCGCCGCAGCGACGGCATTGCTGAGCTTGGGATAGACTTCCTTCGCCCAGGGCTCTGCGTTCGCCTCGATCATGCTCGCCCATTGGCCGTTCAGCGTGTCATAGGCCTGGCGGCATGTAATGATGAAGTTCTGGACCGAGCCGTCGCCTTGGCGCTCCAGCCACTCCTGCGAGCGCGCCTCCGAGCCCGGCCCGATCGCCGCCCACAGGTCCGGCGCCTTCGCCAGGTTGGTGAGCGACTTCTGGTAGAGCATCACGTCGCCGAAGAGGCAGTTCTTGAAGTGGTTCTCGAGGTTGGTCGAGAATTCCGCGTCACGGATAGTGAAATTGCGGGTCGCGTCGAACAGCCGTGCACCGTACACCATGCCATTCGTTGTATAGTTGAGCTCTCCGGGCATGACGAAGACGGTTTCGGCCGTCCGGGTGAGCCAGTCGCCGATCTGGGTGGTGAAGCTCGCGAGGACCCCCAGGCCAAGAGGAACATTCGCCACCGTCGCAGGCGACAGGCTCGGATTGAGGCGGTCGGTCACCTTCACGTCGATCGTGGGGACCATGAGGCACAGGTAGATGCCCGTTGCCTGGAGGAACCAGTTCAACCACGCGCGGAAGTTGAGGGTGAAGGCGACGACGAGCAGCGAATAGATCAGCCCCATCACCATGACGACCCGCAGGAGAGAGCGATAGCCCCCTCCCCCCGCCCACGCGGCGACCGCGTTGAAGGTATTGACGAGATACTCGCCCCCGCCGACGGTGTAGACCTCGAGCACGCCGCTACCTCCCTGTTGCGCGCCTAGAGCAAGCCCTGCGCGTTCAATCCCCGCGAGAAGTTGAGCGCTGAGGACATGCCGGGCGTCATGGTGTTCTGCAGCGTCGATTCGAGCATGATGCTCCGGTTGATGATCTGCATCGTCACCTGGAGCTTGTTGCTGAGCTTCACGTCCCGCTGCGCGAACTTGGCGCGGGTCGCGGCGATCTGCTGGCGCCACTGCGACGCTGTCTCCTGGTCCGCGGTCTGATAGAAGACCTTCGCCTGCTCCACCCTGTCGAGCATGTTGTCGAGCATGGCGTTCAGCAGATCGACCGCGACGATCTCGGAGAGCGTCTGAATTTCGCCGTCGGTGAGCGCGTAGTGGGCGTAGGCCTGAACCGCGAGGATCTTGTAGATCGGAACAGTCGCCATGTTCAGCAGCTGCTTCTCGGCTGCGTCGAGCGCGCTGTCGCTGCGAATCTTGGAGCTCATGCTCTTGATCATCGTCGCGATCCGGGGCCGCAGCGCGCTTGACGCAGGCACGCTGAGCGTCTGGTCCGAGACATCGGTGCACGGGTCGTTGTTGCACTTCAGGATTTTCACTGCCGGCGCGTTCGCGGTGCCGTCTAGCAATGCCGTCACGACCGCCTCCTCGGCCGGTCCGTAGATCACCACCTTCGGGCCATGCTCGCTGCCTGTCGGCGGGGTCGTGACGATCGTCCCAACCAGCGTCATCACATATTCGGAGAAGGCTTGGTCGAACGCTCCGAACTTCGACGACTTCTTCAGCGCCTCCCACGTATAATTGTGCGGGTCGCCGATGATCTGCTCCTTCATCGCCGGGTCGGTGTTTCCAGCGAGTGTCGCGTCCCTCTGGCCCCCGTTGTTGCATCCTTGGCGGGACGCGGCCCAGTCCGAGAAGACGCCTTGGCTGTTGCCGACAGCCTCGCAGATGGTCGATCGGGTGGTTTCCATCTGTGGCCAGATCCCGTCCACCAGCGCCTGCGCGGTCTCGCAGCTTGAGATGTTCATCTGGTTGAGGAGTTGAGCTTTTTGGCTGAACTCGTCCATGACCTTGCCGATCTCGGGCGAGACGCTGTCGATCGCCAGCTTGAAGGCGAAGCCCAGCGCGTTGTTTGCCGTCGCCTTCAGCATCGCGACGATCTCGCTCGCGTTGATGAAGCTGAATGAGCCGGAGAACAGGTCGATACCACCGCATCCGGCCCGCGCGCTTGGGAGCTGCAGATTGAACGGCGACACGCTCTTCTGCGGGAAGCGCGTCCAGACGTTGCCGAGCGAGTAGTAGCCGGCCGACTGCCCCTGGAACGCTGTTGGCCCGGTGACGTTCGCCGCGCCGCCGGCGTCGTTGAAGAACCCGTTCATCTCCGAGGCGACGTCGGCCCGTGCGACACCGATGAGCGCGAAGTGCGAGGCGGCGACCATGGTCAGGGCGGCGCCGGCCCGGTGAGCCAGCCTTCTCAGCCGGCCCTTCTGCCGTTGAATGGACATCAGTAGTCGCTCCCGACCTTGGTGTTGGTGAGCATGAAGATCCGATCCATGATCTCATCGGCGCTGAGGATGCCGTAGCCGACGGGGATGGTGCGCTTCGTCGCGGTGTCGAACAGGACGAGTGCCGGCGTCTCGTTGCCGGGTATCCCCATCCGCGCGCGCTGGCCGGAGTCGACCACATAGTTGGGGAAGTCGCGGCTCGGCCCGCCGTCCATCGAGACGGCCATCACCGCCATGCGGTGATTATTCGCGACCGATCGCAGGATCGGCGAGAAGACCTCGCACGCGCCGCAGCTCTGCGCGTAGAAGTAGAACAGACCGTAGCGCTGACCGAGGTTGGTCAGGACCTGGTCGCGGTCAGCCTTCCGGTTGTCGAGCCACGCGCGTTTGGCCACCGTGTTGACCGGCCGCTGCAGCGTGTAGTCGATGTCCGGGTTCTGCCAGAGGGCGCGCTGCCAAGTGTCCGAGAAGGTCGACGCGCGGTCCAGCTGCTCGCGCTGGAAACGGACATAGGCAATGACATTCTCCTCCGATGGATCGAGGATCGCCCGTGCCTTCAGCTCATCCAGCTCCCGCGTGATGGCGGCTAGGCGCTCCGCCGCGCTCTGCTCGGGCGTCTGTGGCTGAGCCTTCGCGGTCTCGGGCGGTTTCGGCTTGGTGCAGTAGAACCATTGCCCGAGCCTGCGCTCGCCGCAGTAGAAATCGTCACCGCGGTCGGACGCCTCGACGCTGTCGTCCCGGCGCTCGGCGTCCTGCGCCCGCAGCGGCGCTGCCAGGGGCGCGACCGCCAGCAGGAGCATCGCCAGCTTCGCGACTTTCGACATGCTTATCGTCCTTCCTTCTGATCGGCCGCACCGTGCAGGGATGGCGCGGGGTGGTTGAGCGATGCGGTGGGCGGCGCCTTCCACAGCGCGAGGTCGAGGCAGCAGTCGAAGGCGGGGGTGAGGGTTGCGTGACGGCTGCACGGCGACGCGGGCGCGGACATAGGCGCTGCAGGCGCTGGCTGGCCGGCGCCGGCGAGCAGCACCGCCAGGATCGCTGGCTCAAAGATCGCGAATGCCATGGTCCAGTTCTCCTTTCGACAAGCGCAGCACGGACATCATCAGGGCGACATCGATCAGCCGCGTCCCGTGGTCGAGCATCCGCACCATGCCGCTCATCAGCGGTCGCGCCGCACGACGGCCTTCCTCGGTTGCGCAAAGGCCGTGGCCTTTTTCCGCGACCCATCGATTGGCCAGCATGTGCTCGATCGGCGCGGCTGCGGCCGGCGGGTCGACCACGCATTCGAACCAGCCGCCGATCACCTTGCAGATGTCCTCGACGCGCCGCGGCTGCCCGGCGCGATACAGGCACATGAAAATCGCCAGCTCGAACACGGTCATCTTCCAGTCACACCCTGGAGCGCCGGCAGAGAGCAGGTCATTCGCCGTGGCCGTCATCTCGATCCCCTGGCTCGTGGCTGGTCATGGCTTGCCTCCATGCAGGTCGTAGTAGTTCTGAATCTTGGACTGGATCTCGGTCATCGTCTGGACCTCGTCCGGCAGTTTGGCCGCGTCGAGGAAGTCGGCGTAAACTTCCGTGAAGTCCATTTTCGAGAGATCGAGCCGTTGGAACTCGGCAATGCTGAAGCCCTTGCACTGCTCGTTCTTGGGCTTCCCCCAAGGTTTGTTCAGCTGGACGCGGCCCTGCTCCTGAAGGACACGGCTCAGCTTGCTTTCGAAGCAGCAATAGGCGGTCTTCTTCGTCTTGCAGATGCCGAGGAAGCTGGACGAGCACCAGGTTCCGACCTTGTGACAGAAACCCATGCGGTCCTTGATGTCGAGCTTCATCTCGTCCTGGGAGCAGGCGAACAGCGCCAGGAACGGGGTCGCGAGCGCGGCGATCGCGACGGGCCCGCCGGCGAGGGCCCCCGGATACCTTGCCCGCACAGCAGTTGATGAGGCCGAAGACCGGCTTGTGGCAGGTGTCCCGCGTTCCCGAGAAGACGGTGAGGTTGTTCGGGTCGAAGCCCTTTGAAGCGTCGTCGATCGCGTGCAACGCGACCAAGGCGTCCTTGAACTCGGTCGAGGCTTCGCGGGTAATCGGCTCGCAGTCCCCGTTGATGCAGTAGACGTCGTCACCACAGATGTACTGCGGTGCGTTTGAGGTCGGGGTGTCCGGTGTCGGGCAACGATAGACCTTCTCCTTGACCTTGCACGCACCCTGCTGCGGGTCGTCCAGGCAGTCCTCGCGCAGAAACGTGCACTGTCGGTTCGCGTCGAGATCGCCGCAGTCGTTACCTGCGCTCATGACATTGCAGGTGAAGTCGCGCTTCCACGCCCAACAGGCCTGCGTTACCGGCACGCCGTCGATGATCCGGGTCTCAGGTCCTTCGGTGCAGACCTCGCCGGCCGCGGCAGCGGTGCACATCGCATCGGCCGCCATTTCGGCGCAGCCGTCGACCCGCTTCACCGTCACGCTGGTCTGGACGGTCTTTTCGTGCCAGCCCTCGCCAGTGATGGGGCTCGGCAAGAGGGCGATATCCCTCAGGTTCTGCGAGCAGACATACTCCGTCGCATAGTAGTCATCGCAGAACTTGTTGGTGGACACGCCGTAAATCCGGTGCGCGGCGCAGGCCTGCATGGCCACGCCCGTGGGCTTGCAGGTTCCGGCCGCGACGTGCGGCGCCATCGAGGAATAGCGTGCGAACGGCGTACCGTAGGCGCTGTCGGGAACGACGAAATATTTGTACGCATCGATTTTCGTGATCTCAGGCGCCATCCTGATGGAACAGGACCTCGGCACTTCGTCGAGCTTCGTTCCCTGGTTGCACGTCGCCTCGTAATATCCTCCCGCGCCGGAACCTGGCGGGAGCGGTTGGCACTGGCCGGTGCTCGAGCCGATATTCTCATCGGCAAGGTAGGCCGACGGATCGTTCTCGATCGACGTCGCGCGCGAAGTCGTCGCAAGGATCTCCGCGTTGCTGAAGGCGGGCCGCGTGCGGTCCGCATCGGTGACGGTCCGGTAGGACTCGTTGGTCGAGCGCTGGGCCGTCCCCGCCGCGATGAGCGCGTCCGGATCGTCGAAGTAGGTGCTCTGCGGCTGATTGGTCCCGGAATAGCCCGGCACGGCCTGGGCCTGTGCCTCCGAGCTGGGAACAAGGCTCTCATCTCCCCGCTTCGCGTTGCCAAACGCTTTGCCCTCTTCGCGCGCCTGCTCGATCGTCATCTGCTGCGCGCCAGCAGAGCTGATCGTCAGGCAGACGCCGGCAAGCACGGTCACGATGGCGCGAAGCTTCATTGGCGCCGGCTCCGCGCCAGGTTGCCGAGCGCCACCGATGCGATGCGCGCGCCCGGTCCGTTGGCCTCCGCGAAGGTGTTGAGGGCATAGTCGACCGTGACGTTGCCCTCGATGCGATCATGGGGCGGAACCTTGGTCTGGCAGTGAAATCCGGCGCACAAGTCGAAGGTCGACGAGACCGCCACATATGTCGGTACCGCCTGCACGTCGAAGGCGCGGAAAAGCCGCGGGTCGATGCCGATGTTCGGCATGTCGCCCTTCTGCACGACCTGGCCGAGACGGCTGACGAACTCCTTGGCCGAGTTGTTGGGGAAGCCGCGGAAAACGACGACGCCGCCTGCCCGCGCGGTATCGCCGATCAGCTGCTTGAGCGACGCCGGCGGCATCGACAGGCTGGCGAAGACGATGAACTGCGGGGCATCGCCCCCTGGGACATTGGCATTTGTCGCCGCGCCCTGCACCAGCTCGTCAAAGTCGATCTTACCTTCCGGTCCCTTTGGCAGATCGGTCGCGGCAACCCGCTGCATGTTGTCGATGCCCGACTTACGGACGACGTTCGCCTGCTCGCGGAATTCGTCACCGCGGTCCTTCACCTGGTCGACGAAGGCCTGCGCTTCTGCCGCCATGTCGGCCGCGCGCTTCTTGACGGCCTGAACGTCGACCCCGTCGACGGATTGCGCGAGCAATGCCGAAAGGCCAGCGGTGCCGAGAAGCGCGACGATGCCGGATGTCAGAAGACGCATGTCTCTCTCCTCAGAACACGCAGCAGTTGCGCTTGCGCCAGACGAGGTAGCCCATGTCCTCGCCGCCGGCGGGAAAGGCGCGTCCGGCATCGGGCGGCATGGTCGAGGCGCCGATCGCCGAGCAGGCGAACCGGCCGCTCACCGTCGGGATCGGATTGACCATCTGGAAGCGGTATTGCTGCTTCCGCATGATCGGCATCAGGTACTTCTTGCAGAGCCCCTGCGAGCCCATCGTGCCCCAGGCGAGGCCTTCGCGGTGCATCTTGTAGGCGAACCGGGAAAGCGCGAGCCGGGACGACTGGACATGCCCGATCGAGGCGGGAATATTGCCGTTGAGCGGATACATGCTGCCCTGGCACCCCGCGCACCAGAACAGCGCGTCGAGCGGCAGCGCGGCGGTTCCCGCAATGCAGTCGCCCGCGCACGCCGCCTTCGCGATCGGGTTCGCGAAGACGATCGCCTCGGGGTTGATGATCGCGGTCAGCGAGTCATCCTGCCACAGCGGATCGACCTCGGTCATATAGGCGATGTCGAACGATGCCTGCTCGAAGCAGATGAAGTCGGTCAGGATCTCCATCCAGTATAGGAGCGGGTAGACGTACCAGTGGACGTGCCACTTCGCCGTGCTCTGTGATCGGCCGCCTACCATCGACGGCCCGGCTAGGTAGCCTTGGCCGATGTCGAAGCCCGGCGCGATCCGCGTTCCCCCGAGATTGGGAAAGCACCACGGCTTCATCGTTACGTCCGCCAGCCTCGCGGGCTCCCAGAAGCCAACCGAGATGCCGATCCGGGGTAAGGGGTCGGCGCACGCGCAGACCGGCGACGCAGGATTGTTGGTGTCGGGGCGGTTGCCCGGCCAGATCTTCGCCCCGCCGATCGAAAGCGGAAAGAGGCACGACCAGCAGACGTCCGTGATGGGATTCACGAACTTGCCCGTGCACGTCGGCGCCGCCTCGGCGCGCGGCGCCAGGGCCACCACCACGAGCAGCAACCCCAAGACGCCCAGGATGGCCCTCAGCCAGCGCATCAGCCCGCCTCCCCCGTCTCCTGGAGGAAGGCGGTGTCGGCCACACTCTTCCGGCGAAGATAGAGCCAGGTGTACAGCGCCGCCGCGGCGAGCAGCGCGGCCGCGAGGCACGGCGCAGCCCGGCCAAGGGCGGCATGGACCTGCGCGAAGAACCCCACGACCAACGCGACCGACAGGCACAGCCCCTGCCACACCAGCCGCATGCGGCGAAGGGCGCCGGTTTCCGGTGCGGCCATGGGGGTCCGCAGAAGGTCCAGCCAAAGCGGCATCAACTCTTTGCTCCCGGCTTGAGGACGGTTTCCGAGACGCGCAGCAGACTGCCGGTCTGCGACACCACGGCCGGGGTGTGGCGGATGCCGAACTTGGCGGTTAGGCGACCGTCCTGATCGAAGAAGAACCGGCGCTTGCGCGCCGTCATCGACTCGATCGGCGAGCCGTTGACGAAGATGATCTTCGCGTTGAGCTCGGTGAACCGTCGGGTCGCCCACGCGACCTGCGCTGTGTCGTCGCCGTCGACAAAGACAAGGCTCTGCCGCATCGAGACGAAGTCGAGCGGATTGATCCTCTGCCCGGCTTGCGCGATCACCTGTCCTTTGTGGTCCCGGATCTCGCGCTCGAGCGTGATGCTCGGGTCATAGTCCCAGACCCGCGGCTCCTCGGCAGGCGTGATGCCGGCCACCGGCACCGGGCGCCGCACCTTGGCCTCCACGCGCTTGGCGAAGGCTGCGTTGACGCGGTCCATCTCTCCCGTCGCCTGCGCGCGTTGCAACCGAGCCTCGATCGTGGAGAGCAGGTCGGCTTCGATGACAGGGAACGTCTGCCCGAGCTGGCCGAAGTCCCGCGCTTCGCCCCGCTCCGATCCTGCGACCAGGACCCCGGCGCCCAGACAGGCAGCACCGGCGAGCGAGGCAGCGACCGCGCGGATCACAGGATCGCCTCGCCGGTGCCGACAATCTGGCGCCGACAGGCAAAGCCAATCGCTGCGTAGCGGGAGTCGAAACCATCCTTGTGGGGGGTGCCGACATAGTAGCAACCCGCCGGTATCACGCCGCTCGGCCCGATCGCGAGCCGCTCGCCGCTTCTGGTCGTGGGCTTGGTGTAGCCCACGACCCGTCCGTTCACCGTCACGGCGCGGTGCCAGTGCGCCACCACGTCGCCCGGCAGGCCGTAGACGATCTTGCCGAACATCTGCGGCTTGTCGCCGAAATGGCGCCGCACCAGGTCGCTGGGGGGCGGATCGAAGAAGACGTACTCGCCCCTGACCGGTACCTTGTTCCGGTGGATGACGAACGCCCAGTTCGGAAGCGAGTCGGTGGTGTTGATCAGGAGCGCGTGATTGTCGCGCCAGTCGCTGATCGCGCCGAGCACCGCGCTTCCCGCGACGAGACCGCCATACAGGCCCCAAATTCGTTTGCGCGGCCGCCAGCGGGCAGCCGTCACATTACTGACCGCCACTGCCATCGGGACCTCCAAAGGTGGTGATCGCTGCCCCGGGGATTGCCGCGGGAGGCGCAGCGCCGGCACCGGAGCCGGCCTGCGGCATGGCTGCTCCGGCCGGGACGGCCGCCATCGGCTCGAGCGTTGCGCCGGCAGCGGCAGCGGGCCCGCCGGGCGTCGATGGCGTCGCCGGTCCCGGCGCCATCTGCTGCTGGAGCTGCTGCATCTCCTGAGCGCTCGCCGGCCGGGGTTGGCGAACGCCGCTCGCATAGACAGCCTTCCGCAGGCTGTCGGTGATGTCGGGCACGTTCTTCGTCAGCACCGCCTCGCCGACCAGCACCACTTGCCCGCCCGCCCCGCGGCGCTGGAGTTCGTGGTCGAGCGAGGACATGAAGGCACGCATCTCGGCCTCGACCTGCCCGGGGGGCGACGCGGAGCGCGCCTGCGCGCTCACATATTCGCCAACGATGTTGGAGAGGCTCGCCTTGACGATATGCTCCTCGCGGGGCTCCACGAGGGCCTTGGTCACCCACATCGCCCAGATCAGTGCGACGATCAGTATCGCGCCCATCACCAGCTGAGCCCGCGTGAACCCGCCGAAACCACGTCCCGAACGTGCCGGCGCAGCGGCCTTCGGCGCCGCCGGAGGAGCTTGAAGGTCGAGCTGGGGCTGATCAGACATCGGTGTTGCTCCCCTTGGGATCGCGCGAAGGCAGGATGCTGTGCCGGCGGAAGAAGATGACCGCGGCCGCGAGAAGCATGTGCGCGACGATCAGGACGTGCCGGAATGACGTGATGCGAGCGGCGTCGGCGGCGACGTACCGGCTCGCAAGATTGTCGAGCTGGTGCATCATCCCATCGAATGAGAAGCCGCCGATGGCGAGGAAGAAGAGGACGAACAGGCCCCAGGTGATGAGCAGGGTCGACGCGAGGAACCCTGCCATGTGGAGGTAGAAGTAAAGCAGAAAGCCGACATCGAGCCCGCGCGACGGGCGTCGTGAGCTGGGCGTGGTCGGCTCTGTGAGCATGGTCGCCATGGGTTCACTCCGCAGCGATTGCCGCCGTATCACCGGCGGGCATCGTCCATTTTTCGGGGTTCTCGGGGAATGCGATCCGCTCGATCGCCTCATCCATGCTGAGCCCGTCGGCAACCATCGCCTCGATGGCAGCAAAGGTGCGCGGACTCGACGAGAACAGCGCGGCAGAGAAAGGATCGAGGACCAGCCGCCCGACCGCCAGCGTCTCCGGCCCCTTGATCATGATGTCGGAATATTCGAAGCCGTTGCGCTTGAGTGAGCGGAGCAGTGCGTCGGTATAGTCGTCCATCTCGAAGCGATCGTGCTTCTTGAAGTCGGCGATCGTTTCCGGCTTCTGCTGGAGGATCACGAACCAGTCGCTGTTCTCGAGGGCCGCGATGGACCCTGCCGACTTGTAGTAGTCGTTGAGCGACTGCGTGGCCGTCACCAAGGAGGCGCCATACTTGCGGCACGTGCGGGCGTAGGTTTCGATGAAATCGGCCATCGCCCCACCGCGAAGCATCTGCCAGGCCTCGTCCAGGAGCAGCGCCTTGGGAATCGAGCGGTCGACCTTCCGCATCATCTGCTGCGACATGAACATGATCGCGGTCAGGACGACGCTGCGCAGTTCCTCGCGCGAGGACAGGTCGGACAGCTCGAACACCGTGAGCTGTGCCTGCAGCTCGAACGAGACCTCACCCTGGAAGAACTTGCCGTAGGTGCCGGCGCTCGAGAACGGCATCATCGCGATGGCGAGATGCGAGGCGAGCTCGTTGCCAGTCTCGTTGAGCGCGGCGATCACGTCGTCGATCGAGCCGTTCCTGCCTTTGGCCTCCCAGACGCGGTTGACCGCGCCGTCGATCAGGCCGCGCTCGGTGTCGGTCAGCCGGTCGATGTGGCGGGACATCTGGTTCACGATGGCCTTGAGCATCGCCATGCAGTCGAGGAGATAGTCCTCGTCCTCGGCCGCCTGGGCGGCGTCGATCATCGAGAACGGGTTCAGGCAGAAGCCGCTCGACATCGTGAACTCGACGAAGGCACCGCCCTGCAGCTTGGCCGAGTGCTCGAAGGAGCGGCCGTCGTCGATCACGACAACCTTGGATCCCGCGCCGCACAACGAGGCGCACAGCTCCTGCAGGGCGACCGACTTGCCCGATCCCGACTTGCCGAACACCGCCACGTTGTGGTTGCCTGCAGCGTTCTCGAACGGGCTCCAGAAGAAGGGCTGCCCCCGTCGGCCGATCAGGAGCAGGTGCGGCGTGTGACCACCGAGATACTCGCCTTGTATGGGAGCCAGGTTCGCCGCGGTCGTGCTGAGCATGGTCCGCATGCGCTTCATGCGCTCGAGGTCGCGGGACAGCCCGTTCGCCATCGTCATGGGCATCGCGCACAAGAGGCCCATCACCTGGAGGTAGCGGTCGTCGAGCAGGTCCCAGCCTGCGGCCCGGTAGACCGACTTGAGGACGCGCTCGTTGGCGTCTCCCTTCCCCTTGGGAGAGAATGACGTGACGCTGTAGAACAGGCGCACGAGCTTGCGCCCCTGGCGGATCTCGTCATTGACGAACTTCCACTCCTGGGACTGATCGCGGAGTTGGGGAAGGAAGCGCGCGGACTTGGAGTCGGCGAGGCTCGTGGTGCGCATGAACTTGAAGCCGGCCTTGTTGCTCGAGGCCTGGGGATCGGGAAAGTCGAGGCACAGGTTCGTGGAGACCGGGCACGGCATTCGCAGCTTGTCGGCGAACATGTCGCCAATCAGCCGCGCGCAGTCCCAGGGCGCCCAGCGCTGAGGAAGATTGCGGACGGAGAACGAACGCACGTCGAATACGTCGGGATAGATCTCGCCGATCTCGGGTGCGCCGTTGACCTCCTTGCCGGTCGGACGGAACCGTTCGGTCCGCAGCAGGATGCGGTCCGGGTCGACCTTCATCTCGATGTCGCGGCGCACCGCCTGGTCAGCGATGGGGTCGAGCGGATTGTAGCTGATGACGTCGTCGCCCGCGGCCGTGGTCGGCGAGGTGATGTCGTCGATCCACCCGATCAGCGCGACCGGATCCATCTTGCGCGCGGAGACCCCGATCGAGCCGAGCACCGAGATGAGGCCGTCCATCACGGCGACGATTTCCTCGGCCGAGACACGCGAGCTTTCCGGCGTCGAATAGGAAATGGCGACGCGGTGGTTGCGAAGACAGAATGGCGCATCGGCCGAAAGCGAGTTCCACACGCCGTCCGTGAGGAAGTCGACCCGATGCTTGGCCATCCGCTCGTAGACGCCGCTCGCCGAGTAGCGGGGCAGATACCATTTGGAGAGCCGCTCGCTGATCCGCGGGCTCATCCAGTCGTGGAACTGCAGGCATCCGGGCACCGGGATGCCCTCGGACAAGAATTGTGTCAGGATCTCGCCGGTACGCTCATCCGCCCCGACGAGCGGCGAGACCTCGATCACGAATCCGCGCGAGGCGGAGTTGTAGAAGATGCCCGTCTTCGGGTCGTAGCTGCGATAGGGCAGCCAATGCGCGAGCATCGGCACGGCCAAGTCCGGACGCTCGGCCTCTGGTCGCTTGCTATCGCCGAACAGACCGGAGAGCAGGTTGTCGTAGAAACGGGGCTTTACGCTCATGTCAGTTGTCCTCCGGAACCGCGGCGGGGAAGCTCGCAGCGCGGACGGTGGGGCTCGTCAGGGTCGTGAGCCCCGCCCCGGGCGTCGCTCCGGCGCCGCCGCGCGCGCTGTCCTCGACCCGCTCGCGCGCTTCCTGGTACTCCTGGCTCGCCTTCACGCGCGCAGCTGCCTCCTGGCCGGACGCAGTGCTCGTGGCGGGAGCACCCTCCGATCGCTGTTTGGCTTGAGCCGGCGCCTCGCTTCGCCGGCTGGCTGGCACACCCGCCGCGGCGGTCTCGCCGCCGCCAGCTGCGCGCTTGGTGGCCATGACCGAAGCAGTCGGCCGCTGCGACCCCGACGCAGAGGATGCCGGGGCGGGCGCGCCAACCGTCGGCGCGCCGCCCGCCGCCTTGACCTTGGTGGCCAGACGGCTCGCGACATCCGCCTTGATTGCTTCCACCGGGTCCGGCTTTCTGGCCCGGGCAGCCGCCACCACATTCGGGTCCGGCATGTTCGGGTCGAACGCGGCAACGTCCACCACACCGGGAGCCTCGCGCTCGACCGCATCGACAAGGCTCAGCTGAACAGGTGCATCAGCCGACCTGCTGTCGGGGATGGGAGTCGCACCCGCAAGCGCCTGGGCCTGCCACTCGGATTGGACGACCGCGTGGACCGCGCTCGATTCATGCAGCCGGCCCCGGTCATCGACATAGGGCTGAAACACAATGCGGAGCACCTTCTCGCGGGTTCGCGGCGCGACCTGCCCATGTGCGTCTGAGGGCGGCGCTGCCACAGCGGTGCGCAGGGCGCGGGGCTGTTGTGCCGGTGTCGGATAGGGCCCTGCCGGGATCATGACATCGCCTGCGTCACCGGAGATCATCGCCAGCGCGCGATCGTCGATCGTGGAGGACGGCGCGCAGATGCCGTCGGGCGCCTGGCAGGTGAAGCTGCCCTTCACGTTGCCGCCGAAGGTCGTGCAGCCGTTCAGGCTCATCAGCGTGCCGAAGCCAAGCGCGGCGACAGCGGCCCGACGGCTGAGGCGCGGCGCGCTCACGAGCGTCCGTCCTTGAGCCAGCTTTGCAGGAACTCCTTGGGCCGATAGCCCTCGAGCATCGCCCCATCGCTGCGCACGATCACAGGCGTTCCGCTCAGGCCGTGCTTGTGAGCGAAAGCCTCGTTCGCATCGAGGCCCGACGTATCGCACGACGGGCCGCTCTTGAGCGGCTCGCCGGCATAGGCAGCATGCAGCGCCTCCTCGCGATTCTTGGCGCAATAGACGCGGTCGGCGATATCGCGGCTGCCGAGAACGGAGATCGGCCGCTCGACGACCCGAACATTCATGCTGCGCAGCACGTTCGTAAGCGCGCGGCAATAGCCACACCGGAAGTCGGTGAAGACCGTGACTGTCTGCCCCGCCGGATTGCCCCAGACGATCGCGCCGTCCTTCGGAAGTCCTTCCAGCGCCAGCCTGGTCGGCCGCGCGGGGAGCGCGGTCTTCTCGACCCTGGCCTGCGCCGGAGCCGCCGCTTCCATTCCCTGGGCCTCGCCTTCCGCAGCCGCAGCATTGGCCTTCGCCGCACCGCCGACGAGCATGTCCGGGTTGATCTCGAGCAGTCGGGCGGCGGTGAGATCCTGGCGCGTCTCCATGTCATAGACCCGGCCGATGATGAGGTAGCGGGCGCCGGCGTCGACGTAGAAGAGGTTTGACCCAGCCGTCACCTCGCAGAGGCCACGCACCTTCTCGCAATTGACCTGGGTCAGGGGCGTCTTCGGCAAGCGCGTCTTGAGCAGGTTCGTGACCTCGACGCTGCTCGGACCCGCGACCTGGGCCGCGAGGGCAACGCTGGCAACGCCAAGCGCCGCGACGCCGGTGAGCAGCTTCCAGGGGCGCGCGAACGCGCTCCGGCGCAAGCGATCAATTGCGGACATAAACACCCTCCAGGAAGACGATTTCGACATCGACGCCGGTCGGCATCTCGATGACCGGCTGGTACTGTTCGGCGCGCTCGATCAGATATTTCGAGACGTCCCTGCCCGACTCCGCTGCACCGCCGCCGAGCGCCCGCAGGCCGACATTGCCGAGGCTGGGGGTGCGGTTGATGCCGCCCTCGCCATCGGTGCTGATCGTCGCCAGCGGCTGCTGAAAGGCCGTGTTCAGCGCGTTGCCGGCACCGCCGACGAGGCCTGCGAGGAATGCCTGCATGGCAAGCGAACCCTCGCGGCTGACCACCCGCCCGCGCACGCCGGTCTTGCCGCCGAACGCGATGAAGCCCTTGACCTCCGAGACGGCGTAGCGGCCGCCGGGCTGCGGGCAGGTCATCTTCTGCAGCTTGACGTAGACCTTCTCGCTGGAAAGGTCGCCGCGCGCCGCGCCGTTGATGAGGCAGCCCTGGATCTTGGTCGTGAGGAGCTTGCCGTTCTGCAGCACCGAGCGCGCCGGCCCGGTAACGCGCAGAACGACAGGCAGCGGGTCGGTCTGGCTGTTCACGCCAGCGCTCGCGTCCACCCCCACGATGACCTTGGCGGAGGCGAAGCTGTTGGGCGGCAGATAGTTCGGGCTGTCGGTATAGACCGTACTGCCCTTCGCCACCTTGGACGCGGTCCCCGTGTCGGAAGACGAGAAGCTGACCATTTTGACCTCGGCGGCGCGGCTGAGCGGAGGCGCTGCGCCGGCTTCGCCCGGCGCGTCCGGCCGCTGATAGGCTTGCGGGCCGCCTCGCCCGTACAGAGCCGCCGGGCCAGGCGCCGGGGGCGGCGCCGAAGGCCGCTCGTTCAGCTGCTTGCGGAGCTGCTCATTCTCCACCTGGTAAGCGGACAGCACTCGCTGGCCATCGGCCTGCATCGACGAGTTCTGCCCCTTCAGCGCTTCGATCTGAGCGGCGAGATTGTCCATTCTCGCCTGCTGGCCGTTCACCGACTTGAGCTGGTTCTCGGTGGACTCGAACCGGTTTTCCGAGAGCGCCATCCACTCCTGCTGCGAGAGGTTGCGGTTCACCAGATCCTTGGTCGAGACCTCGACCTTCTCGGCGCCATCGGCGTCGGCGGCCTTCTCTCCTTCGTCGCCGCTGAAGATCCACATGGAGGACAGAACCAGCCCGACGCCGGCGACCCCGGCGAGCAGCATTCGCTGCTTGCGGCGCACCGCTTCGTTGCCCGCCAGTTCGCCTCCGACAGGCGAGACCCCCTCGCCCTCCGCCTCGTCGAGGGGTCTCCGCTTACGATTGAAAATGTCCGAGAAGGCCATGGCTTACCTCACAGTCTGGGAGACGAGGTAGGCCGTCGTGACCTTCCCCGGGGCGAGCTTGGGCTCGGCGATGGAGACGGCGAGCGCGCTTGCCGGAGCGACCGTGCGCTCGGTCAGCTCGGTCGGCGCATCGCCCGTGTTCTCGATGCGCAGCACCTTGCCGGTCAGGTCCTGCCCGCGATATTCAGCGATCATCTGGACCTTGAGCTTGCCTACATAGACGGGCTTCAGCGCGCGCTGCCGCATCTCATAGCCGTCGGCGACGCTGTTGGCGTACATGGCCTGGACGAGCTCGACCGCGGCATCCTGCGGCCCCGCGGCGACCTGCTGGGGCGAGCCCTCGGCTGCCTTTTCCCGGGCGATCGCGGGATTGGACACAAACACCTGCGCCGCCTGGTCGCCGGCGATCCGGCAGACGAACTTGTAGACGTAGCCGCGCTTGCTCGTGCCGAAGAAGGAAAGCGCCGGGCGACCGAAACCTTCGGGCACGCTCAGGTAGATGTCGCCCCGGACCGGCTCGTTGACGACCGAGAAATCGTCCTGCGGGTTGCCGGTCGAGATCTTCGACACGCTCGCGAACTCGTCATCGACCAGGCTGATCCGGGTCAGGTCCTTCGACGACGCCTGGCAGTCGACCTGGGCGCTGTCGGCGGCCACGACCGTCTGGTCTGCCCATGCCGGCTGCGCGAACAGGAAGACCGCCAGCGTGATCAGGCATGCGCCCGCCACCCTGCTCAGGATGCAGTAGATGCGGGACATGAGGATGGTGCCTGCAGCCGCGCTGCCGACGGCGTAGAAAGCCATCATTTGTCTTGCTCCTTGCCGGTGCGGACCATCCCGAAGCCGACCAGGCGGAGCGACAAGCCCTCATACTCCCAGTCGTAGCGGAAGGTGCGGCGCTCCCTGGAGATCACCTTGTTGCCGACGATGGTGTGGAGCTCGCCGGTCACCTCGGACCGCAGGTTCTTGGGATCGATGTCCATCGACTCGATCGTGAAGAACTGAGAGATCGAGGAGCCGCGCTGCTCGTTGACGATCTTGAGGAGGTCGGCCTTGATCTTGCCCTGAACGCGCGGCGATGTGATCTCGAGCACCGCGTTCATCCAATATTCGAGGTTTTGCGGACTGCGGTCGAGCGTGAGCACCACCACGTCGCGCGTGATCATCTCGAGATATTCGCGGGAGACGCCGGCACTGCTGACGGTGACCGGCGAGCGCAGCACGGGCTGGAGGACGATCTCGCGGTCTCGCGAGATGCCGAAGGCGAGCAGCAGCGCTGTTACCGCCGCAAGCGCGCCGGCGACCACGACCAGGAAGTTGCGCTGGCGAAGAACCCGCTGGTTGCTTGCGTGGCTGAATGCGAGGTCCATCTCAGCCCGCCATCAGTCGGAGATAAGAGGGTGGCGTGGCCCTCAGGCCGGTGAAGCCGGCCGGAAGATGCCAATAGGCCAGATGGAGCAGCCAAGACGCGGCACGACCCGCTTTTGCCTTTTTCAATCCCCACCAGCCGGCGAATGCCAACGCCGTTCCAATGACGATGTGCTGGGTCATGATCCCCCAGACGAATGGCGTAACCATCGCCAGGAACTCATCCAGCGTCCACAGCCCGATCAGTTCTGGATCGTCCAGATGAGATGGGATCGCGTACTTGTCTGCGGCCATTGCACCACCCTCCCCCTGTGCGGCGCCGAGGCTGCCACCCCGACGCGCCAGGCTCGTTGCGTCAGATCGTCGCCGTCACCGTCGAGGTGACGATCGGAATGCCCGTGCCGGCGCCGACACCGACGCCGACCGGAATGGCGATCTGACCCATGGAGAAGCGGCCCGAGGCGAGCGCCACGATGCCGCCGGCGAGCGACAGCACGGTAATGACCTTGCCGCCCGACCCCTCGAGGAAGTCGGTGAACTTCGTGAGGGCCGTGTCGAATGTGGTATCCGCACCGGCAAAGGCCGGCCCGGCGAACCACAGGAGCGCGAACAGCATCACAGCGAGGGCGAGGATCGCCATCTCCATGCGCCCGCTCCGATTCAGCAGAGACTGCATAAGAGTTTCCCTTCGATGGAGACGCGGCACCTCCGCGCCCAATTGAAGGGTGGGTCCCCGACGACTTTCGCTACAACCGGCTTTTGTTGGAACCGCAGGGCTCTCGGCGGATTTATCTAGCGGCCGTGCCTAAATAACCTCCGGCAGAGCCAAACATCGTCCGCGAAAAACGATTCTTCATCTTGATTCGCGGACATCTTGTCCCGGCTTTCAGGCGCGCTGTCCGCGGTTGCGGACCAAGGTCCGGCTTTGCGGGCAAGTCCCTGTGCGGGTACACTTGGCTCGCCCCGGACGAGTCGTATAGGGCGATGTCACTTCACCCTGGCGACTTCAGCCGAAGCCAGGCAAGCAAGGACATGCGGGAATGGGCGGCCAGGCAATGCGGGGGTACACCCTCGACGTATCCGAGTATCTGTTTCGGCTGACCACCGAGAGCCTGCGGATTCACTCCAATCAGACACGGCGCTACCAGTCGCTCGGGAACCTCGTGAACGCGCGCGCTACCGCCGGCGCCGCCGGCGCGATCGAGCAGCACGACGTGGAAACGCTGCGCAAGCATCTGGAGAAGGTGCCGACCAAGGGCCCGATCCGCATCTATCTGAGCATCACGAAGACGAGCGCGGAAAGCCTGACGGAGGCCAAGCGGCGACTCGAAAGGCACCTGGGATCGGCTCTGACGGTCGGCGATGCTATCTCCATGCTGCTGTTCGATTATGTGGTCGAGCAGGGCACCGCCAAGCTGTTGAGCAAGATCGGAATCGACGAGCAGAAGCCGCCAAAAAGCGCGCGCGGGCGTGGTCGTGACGAGGGCGAAAAGGTTGTGCGCATTAGATAAATTCGGCTGTGGGGAGTGCGCGCGCTTTTTTCGAAGGGCTTGCCAAGATCGATAAGGTTTGATTGTGTCGCTCTGTCCGCAAGAGGACTGCGGGGGCGAAAAGTGTCATCGCTTACGAATCGAATGGAGCAGGAGCTGCCCCTCGAGGCAGAAGCTGAAGCAGCGGCCGACTATGTGCCGATGATCATGCGCGCGATGGAGGCCAACGACATCGGCATCCGGACGATGGCGCTACGCTCAGGAATCAAGAAGAGCAGGCTCGGCACGATCCTTCACCGGGACCCGGAAAAGCGCGCCTCGATGACCTTGCCGGAATTTCAGGCGATCCTCAGGGCCCTAAACATCGACCTCATGCAGGCAGTCATCAGCGTCGAGATGACCCGCGAAATGGAGCTCGTGCAGGACGATCGCTTCACCGCACTCGTGGCGATGCTGAGCACCTTGTTCAAAGGTCTTCCGCACCGGCTCGTCGAAGCCCTTCAGGAGCTTGAGGGCATGGACGGCAGCGAGATCCGCAGCGAGTGGGGCACCTACTTCCAGTCGGCGGTCATCAAGCGGATGGTCACCGAGATCACGGCGGTCCTTCAGCGTCGCTCGCAATTCGGATCAGGACGCGACCCGCTCCTCTAGCGCGGCACCCCGTGCGATCGGCACGACTTCTCAGAAGCTCGACACAGTGGCGGCGCGAATGAAAGGCTCACGGGGCGGTGCCGGCGATGCACTCGTCTGGATAGCCGCAACTCTCGAAACGCCGCTGAGCCGAGACCAGTTGAGCAGGACGTTCGAGACGTAATCCTGGGTCTCGACGATCCGCGGCACACTCCCGTTCCTGACGCGCCCGGGCCCGGCATTGTAGGCCGCCAACGCGAGGTGATAGGCACCGAACCGGTCGAGCTGCTGACGCAGATACCGCGCTCCGCCACGAAGATTCTGCTCCACGTCGTAGCGGTTCACACCAAGACCGGCGGCCGTCCCAGGCATCAGCTGCGTGAGGCCAAATGCGCTTTTCGGGGACACCGCAGAGGCATTGTAGCGGCTCTCCCGAATGATCATCGCATCGAACAGCCCGACCGGAATTCCGTACTCGCAGGCGACGTTGCTCATCATCGAGAAATATGTCTGGCGGCGGACTTCGGCATCGGCGGGCAGGAAGCCGCTTCGCCGGTATCCTGTCGGCGAGCACCCGGGGACGAAGGTCGTGGCAGCCGCAGCGAATACCGGGCCGCCGCGCATCCATGCCGGCACGGCGATCGCGGAAAATGGAGCAAGTGCCGCCGTCTGACTGGCCGGGGCGCCTAGCTGGGCAACACCGACCGGGGCAAAGGGGTCCTCCTGCGCGACCACCGTCGTCGCGCCGGCCTCTGCCGCGAGTCTTTCACCCATCTGATACTCGACCCAGCGACGGCTCAGATCGTGGACCCGGAAGCCCTCCACATCCGCTACGACGGCCTCGGCCGGACCCTCCATGCTGGGCTCGACCGTCCCATCCTTACCGTCGGCGGCGACGTCCGACCGCCCCGTCATGCTGATCAGCTGGACGCTGCGCACCGGCGAAGCGGCGCGTTGGGTCGCCGCGAGCGCGGCCCCGCTATCAACGATGACAAGTGTGCTCGCGAGCAACAACGCACGCATATCAAACCTCCCTGACCCCTGGTTCAGGAAGTTGAGATCAGGCGATTTGCAGTTGTCAATTCCCTGGAGCGGGCAAACTATGGCTGCATTGGATCGCCCGAAACTGGATCATGTGGCTGATTGACCGAGACACGGATGGCCGCGGCCCCCGGATCGCGCTGCCCGCTCCGCTCCGCGAGGCGCTGGTGCGTTGGTACACCGGCCAGGGATCGCCTGGCGATGAAGAGGCAGGAATCACGCTCGTCCAGAACGCCCGCATCGGCGCCAAGTGGATCGCCTGTGATTGCCTGGCCGCGGACGATCCGCCGCCGATACTCACGCCCGCCTTCCTGTCGGAGGCGGAGACCTATTATCTCCGCCGGCTGACCAGCGCGAAGCGACCCGACCACCGCGCCGACTGCCCCTTCTTCCGGGATCAGGTCACCCATCGCATCTCGGAGGTACGATCGCGCGAAACGCCGGCGCCGCCTCCCGAGGGCTTCTTCGAGGTCCTGCGGCCTGCCCCCAGCAAGCTCGCGCAACAGCCCGAGAGCGACGCCAGCGACGATCGCACGCGCCACGCCTCGGTGCCTCGGCTCGCCCGGTTGCTATGGCGCCTCCTCGACGTTGCAGGGACGACCCGAGCTTTTCCCTTGTCGGATGGCGCGGAGGAGCCTTCGATCAAGCGGGAGTTCGATGTTCTGGTGAAGGCGAGCAGCAGGATCGAGATCGCGCCCGGCATCGAGCTCAGCCGCGCCTTCTGGACCCACGCCGATGCCCTGCACAGCCGGCGCGCCTATGCGGTTCTGAGGCGTCTCTCCCGAGACTGGCCTCCCGGCCACGCGCCGCAGGCGTTCTTCGCGCTCTTCTCGCATCAGATCACCGGCCATGTCATCGAGACCGCCGACAACCAGCCAGTGCGCGTCGCCAATCGGGTGCAGTCCCCGTCGGTGAGGGGCAACCTGGTCCGTGGCCCCTTCCTCGTGATCGTCGTCGCTGGTCAATATCCCGAGGCGCGTGGCTATGCTCCGCTTCGCGCCTACGCGCAGCCGATCTACTCGGGGCAGCGGTTCATCCCGGTCGACTCCGAGTTCGAGCGCAGCCTGCTGCGCGAATTGCTGTCGATCCAGCGCAACCTTCACCGGCATGGCATCGATGTCGCGATCGAAAAGCCCGTGTTCGATATTCTGACGCCGCTCGGCCCTGCGCGACCGGACTTCCTGATCGAGGCGCGCTCGCGGATCACCGGGGAGATCAAGCGTCTGGCGATCGACGCCATAGACCACGGTGACGACGAGCATGACGGATCGAGCACCAGCGGGCATTCTCGCCTTCGCGAGATCGCTCCGCTGCTCTGCCTCAGTTCCGGCGACCTCGAGCTGGGCCGGGTAGCCCGAAAGGTTGCCGCCGCCCTGGACCTGTGAGTTGAGCCCCGTGCCCCTCAGCTCCAGCGAAGCGTCATCGCGAACCCCCCCACAATGGCGATGATAACCGGCGTCGAGCGAAAGTAGAGCCGTTGCCACAGCCACCAGAGCTTGGGCACGAAGAGAATTGCTTGTCGAACGCTCCGAACTTCTTCCCAGGCGCGTTCGCGGCAGACGTGCACTCCAGCGCCGACAATCGACAACGCGAGGGCGATCGCACAGCACAGCGCCGTCGCCGCGTAGAGAGCTGCCCAGTTCGCCAATTCGAGTCGCGTTAGCTGCGCCATTCTGACCGTACCTTCTCGCACCGCCATCCAGGTAAGTGTCTGCCCTCGTTCCGGTTCCTACAGCCGTTATTGGTCGCCAAAGCCTGGCCCTAGACCCTTGACGGGGCGCCGAGGAATACTAGCTCGACTAACGCCGAACGCCATAGCGGGTTCGGCTGGGACTAGAGGGCGCCGGCTCTCTCTCCGGCGCATCTCATGCCCGAATTGCTCATGCAGAGGATTTGGATATGAGGACGATTATTCGCGATCTGATCCGTGGGCGCCGGCGCGGTGCTGCCGATAGCTCCCACTACAACTCGCTCCGCCATCTGGAGAGCCAGACGCCACCCCCTCGATCGGAGGCGCGTCGGTGGCCCTCGCGCGTGATGAAGGTGCTGACGTCGGCAATCGTCGGTCTGCTGGCGCTCCTCGGCACGTCCCTTACCCCCGCAGCGGCTCAGGTCTGGGCGCCGCCGCCGGCGTGGGGGCCGGGCTGGCATCATTGGACCGGCCACCACCGCTGGGCGCCAGGATGGCGCGGCCCAGTGTGGATAGCCGAACCAGGCCCTCGTCATGGTTGGTACCGCTGGCACGGCCGGTGGTACCGGCATTGCGGGTGGCGCTGGGAAGCACCGCATCTCCGCGTGTGGCGCTGCTACTGACGCGTTGGCCCGACCCGCGGCGGTCGGGCCAACATCGATCACTTGGCGATGGACCGCAACCGGATCCAGCGACCTGCGCAACCGGGTTAGACGGCTTGGCTCGCTGGTCAGGCCTTCCGCCGACCGAAGGCCGAGGGAAGCTTTAATGTTCGAGTGCCTGATCCTTGGGGACAGCACGGGCGTCGGCACCGCGCGGGCGATCAATGCCCGCTATGAGCGCCATTGTGACATTCAGGCCGCAGAGCGGGCCACGGCCGCCCAGATCCTCTCCTGGCGAAGACCGGGAAAACGCTACGATACGTGCATCTTCTCGATGGGTTCCAATGACAAGGCTGGACCGGCTCTTGCCGCCCGCCTCGCTGAGATACGTGCGCAGTTCTGCTTTAACCGTGTGATCTGGCTGCTGCCCTATTCCCGCCCGCAGGCCTATACCGTCAGCGCTGTCGCTGCCCGCTTTCGAGATGAGGCCGTCGACCTCCGTCGCTTCGCTTCTTCCGATGGAGTTCACCCGCGTCGGTACGGCGACGTGGCCGCGGCCTTGCTAAAATAGCGTCGGAGCGGCGTGGCTTCGCTGACGATGGATTTTGGAGCGGGGAAGAGGAGAGCGGGAAGTCAGCCATCGGCGGCAGCAGCCAGCCTCGTGCCCGCGATCCGTTCGACAACTCTCCGCGCAACGTCGGAAGGCACAGCGAGCCCGATGCCGACATTTCCGCCGCTGGGGCCGATGATCGCGCTGTTGATGCCGATGACCTCGCCGCGCATGTTGATCAGCGGCCCACCCGAGTTCCCTGGATTGATCGGGGCATCGGTCTGAACATAGGGCGGACCTCCTGCGGACGGCGCCCGTACCGCGCTGATGATGCCGGCAGTGACGGTCTGGCCCACCTCGAAGGGGTTGCCGATCGCCACGACATAGTCGCCGACATGGGCCTTGGCTGACTCGCCCAGCGGCAGAGCCTTCAGCCCTCGCCCTGGGATCCTTAGAACGGCAATATCTGTCAGCGGATCGCTCCCGAGCAGTTCCGCCTCGACCTGTCGATCGCCGATGCCGACAGCGATTGCGCGCGCATGCGAGACGACATGCTGGTTGGTCACCACCAGCCCGCGTTCGGCGTCGACCACGAACCCCGATCCGGCCGATATGCGCGGCGCGAGGGCTTCGTCAGGAACACCAAGAAAGAAGCGGTAATAGGGATCCCGGAGCAGAGGGTTCTGCGCATAGGGCGAACTCTGCAGCACGGCGATGTTGACCACCGCAGGCGCGACCCGCTCCACCAGCGGCGCCAGCGTCAACCGGTTGAGGGGAACGGCATCGCTCGATATCGCCCGTTGCCCGGTCGCTTCAGCCGGGGCGGTGCTCGTCAGCATCTCGACGGCCGCGCCGCCAAGGGATGCGCCAACGAACGTGAGCACCAAAGCCCATGCTGCCCAGATGCCCCTGGATTGCCGGTGGGATCGAACCATGACTGTTCCCTCTGCTTCGTCCTCCACCAGCCGGCGCAGGGAGCGTGTGTTTCGACGGCCGCACACCGGCGGCGCCGGCGCGCGGTATCGATCAGTGCTGCGTCGCGCCGTCGCCGAGCGGTATCCTGCGACCGCGCGTCGTCCGCTGCGACTTGGGCATCCGCACCGTCAGCACGCCATCGCGTAGCACGCCCTGGCAGTTCTCTTCGTCGGCGCCATCGGGCAGCACGATCGAGCGTTCGAAACGGCCATAGTAGCGTTCGGACCAGCCGCGATCCTTGTCCTGGTGCTCGGACTTCTTCTCGCCCCGGAGCGTCAGCACGCCATCGTCCACGGTGACGTCCACATCCTTCTCGGTCAGGCCGGGAAGCTCGGCGGTGACGATCACCTGATCATCGGTCTCCTTAACCTCCAGATACGGCCAGCTCTGCACATTGCTGGAGAGGCCGATGCCGCCCACAAGCGGTGCCCGGAAAAAGTCCTCGAACAGGCGATCCATCTCTCGGCGGAGCTGAACATAGGGGCTGCGCTCTTCGTCGCGGAAGAGCGCGGGCGCCGGGTTCTCCTGCCGGCGCCACGGAATCAAATCACGCATCGACATGATTCGTCTCCTTGGTTGCTGGCGAAGAGGGCTCGCCGCCCCGGAAGGCGCGGCGAGCCCGGTTCGGCATCAGGCAGCTTCGCGCTGCTTGGCGCCGTCGTTGGCCTTCTCGTTATTGTTCGCGGACGAGTCCTCGATCCGGCGGGCATTTTCACCAGCCGCGCCGATGCTGATCTTCCGCGGCTTCATCGCCTCGGGGATCTCGCGCACCAGCTCGATCGAGAGCATGCCATCCTTGAACTCCGCATTCTTCACCTGAACATAATCCGCCAGGCCGAAGCGGCGCTCGAAGTCACGCGCGGCGATGCCGCGGTGGATGTAGCGGCTTTCCTCGCTTTCCTGCTTGCGGCCAGAGACCACGAGCAGATTCTGCTGAGCGGTCACTTCGATCTCGTCGGGGCGGAAGCCGGCCACCGCCATGTTGATGCGGTAGCGGTCCTCGCCTTCGCTCACGAGGTCGAACGGCGGATAGTTGTCGGCAACCTGCGAAGTCAGACCGTTCTCGAGCAGGTCGAACAGCCGGTCGAAGCCAACAGTCGAACGCCGGAACGGCGTGAAGTCATAGTTGGTCCTCATAAACAAGTCCTCCTTTGAGCAACGAGTGTATGAAGAGCGTCCGAGAGAGCGGACGCACTCTCCATGCCGGGTCCTTTCGGCACCCGGCAGGAGATTATTTGGTTTCGTCAGAACGGCTTTCAAGACCATTCTCAACAGCCTGAAGTCGCTTCAGGCGGATGCCGAGGCTGATCAGCGTGAAGCCGGCAAAGAACGCCCAGGCCGCGATCACCCACGCCACCGAGAGGATGCTGGCGATCGGGTAGAGCCACAGCATGGTCCACACCCAAACGCCCAGCAGGATCGACAGCGCGCCCGAGATTCCAAGCAGCCATTCGCCCTTGATCTCCTTGCGAAGCCGGATAGCGGCCGCGATCTCAAGGGCACCGGTGAGGAACGCCCAGGCGATCAGTACGCCGAGCGTTACGAGCGCATAGCTTAGGGTTGCGACCTCAGGCATGAGCGCAACGGCCACCGCGGCCGCGATGCCGATGACGCCGCGCAGGACCATCGCCCACCAGCGATCCTCCTTCTTCGTCGCCCCCCGTACACCCGCGATCAGCGACAGGATGCCGTCTGCGCCGGCATAAGCGGCAAACACGAGGGTGAAAGCGAACAGAGCATTCAGCGGAAACAGGATAGTGACTACGCCCAGCAACAGGGCCAGGGCACCACGGAACACAATCCAACCCCAGTTCCGCCTGAGCAGCGCGGAACCGCGGGCATAGGTACTCCCCATAAAGGGGGAGGCAGCAGACATTGCGGTCATATCATCTCTCCCAGCAACAGCGGAGGCCGACACGGGAGCCCTGACGAGGCACTTCCGCGCCGGCGACCATCACGGGCGCAGATAGGAATGGCGCTCGTGATTTGAATAGTTGCGCGCGTGGGATGTTGCCAACACTTGATGCTAACGCTCAGGAGGGACACATTCCGACCTGGCGCGAGCAGGATCACTGGCGACGGCGATCGCGATGTTTGGGTCGGGTGCACCCCTACCCGTCACTGCGCAGCCATTCGACCAGAGCCACGCCGCGCCCGCATCTCGCATCGTCGCTGTGCCCGGCGGTGCACAATCTACGTTTAGCCCATGCCGTCCGACGACCGCCGCCCGGTTGCACGTGTGGCCAACGTGCCGGGTTACGGCGATGTATACGTTGTGCCTTCCCCGCCAAGAGAGTCGCGGAACGCGAGGCAGCGCTGCGTCGATGAGGAAGTCGCACGAGAAGTCAGCGCCCTTCGAAACTGACACTGGAGGCGATCGATCTGAAATGTAGCCAGCGCTGATTTCGCCGGCCGCTTCGTCATGTTCGGACGCGGCGGCACCGCGCCATCGCGGCGCATCTGGATGACCTGCCTTCCCGTAGATGCCGCCAGCCTATTCGACATCGAACGTACCGCTCCGCCTCGAGCTCACGGCTGAGTTCGCTGGCGCGATCCTCCCGCGAGGGGCAAGCGATCGTGTTGATATTAGCCCGCATTAGCCTGATAGGTAGCTCGCTCGGCTTTCTACGGGTAAGAATGGTACGTGCGGGGTTGATGATTGCCGGCAGTCTGATCGCGCTCGCAATGAGCGGTGCGGCATCGGCGCAAGCCGCGGATGAAGTTGAGGACATCGTCGTCACCGGCGAGAAAGCGGCCCGATCCCTTCAGGACACCGTCACCAGCGCGCCGTGACCACGCCGAAGCGGATCGAGCAGGAGAATCTGATCTCGATCCAGGACGTTCTGCTTCGCACCGCTAACGTCACCGAGACCTATGGCGTCGAGGCTTCACGATCCGCGGCACGGCAAATCGCGGCGTCAGCGGCGGCGGCGAAGGGGCCGCGCTGGCGACGATCTTCGTCGACGGCGCGGCGCTGCCGGCCAACATCACCCAGTCCGCACCGACCGACATGCGGGATGTCGCGCAGGTCGAGATCCTGCGCGGGCCGCAGTCCACCCTGCAGGCGCTTAACGCGCTTGCCGGCGCGATCATCGTTCAGACCGCCGAGCCCAGCATGACGTGGGACCTACGCGCGCGCGATGGCGAGCAGTGGCGACGAGACCCAGTTCGCCGTCGCGGCGGGCGAACCGATCGTGCCCGGTGAACTCGCGTTCCGCGTCGCGGCCGAAAAGCGCGATGCCGACGGATTCACCTACAACCCCACCCCGCCGCCGGCCCGAGAACCCGCTCGATTCTACCAACATCCGCGGCAAGTTACTGTGGACCCCTGGTGCGCTTCCCGGGTTTGAGGCGCGCGCGGGTTTCACCCATTTCAAGCGTTATGGCGGCTATTCGTTCAGCTACACCGACACGAGCGTGCCGGACTTCTTCGACCATCGCCGCAACTCTTCCGACCTGCCGAACGACAGCGACGTCATCGCCACGCTCGATCTGCGCTATGACATCGGCAGCGGGCTCACGCTGACCGCGATCAGCTCCTACAACGACGTCAAGGAATATAACCGCCACGACAATGATCTGACTGCGGCTGACGGCGGCGTCTATCTCCAGCGCAATCGCTTCAAGACCTCCACCCAGGAACTGCGCCTCAATTTCGAGAGCGAGCGGATGTCCGGCCTGGTCGGAGCATTCTATTACGATCGCAAGAACCGGATCGCGACAACCAGCGAGACCGGTGTGCCGACCCCGATACCGACCATTTCGGGCCTGCTCCAGCAGAGCGCTGGGCTCGACGCGGTGACCGCCAACTTTATTGCGGGGCTGTACGGCCAGGCGCTACCCGTGATCCCGGACATTCTCCTCCTCAAGCACCTTCAGCCGCTTCATCTCCGACGGCATCAGCCCGCCATATTTGCTGCGCCATCGGTAGTAGGTCTGGATCGATATGCCGGCCTTCCGGCAAACTTCCTCAACCGTCGTCCCGTCCTCGGCCTGCTTGAGGATGAACGCGATCTGCTGCTCGCTGAACCTCGACTTCTTCATCGGCGAAACCCCTCGTCCGGCACCTGCCAAACCTAACCGGGAATTTCTCACCAAAATCGGACCAAGTTCACGGGCTCAGGTCACGTGAGGAGACGGACGTGAAGAAGACCAGGTTTAGCGAGGAGCAGATCATCGCGGTGCTGCGTGAGCAGGAGGGCGGGATGAAGACTGCCGACGTGTGCCGCAAGCACGGCATTAGCAGCGCGACGCTGTACGCGTGGAAGGCGAAGTATCGCGGCATGGACGTGTCGCAGGCACGCAAGCTCAAGGTGCTCGAGGAGGAGAACGGCCGGCTCAAGCGCGCGTCGGAGGATGTCCCTCCTATCGAAGGGTGCCGATACGAAGAGCGCGCTCGGGGGCGCCTTGGCCTGCTTCATATCCGGCCCGTGTTGCCTGCTCATGCCATCGCCCCGATCGTTTTCCGGAACCGCGAAAGGGCGACAGCGAAGAACAGCGCGCCGATGACAGTGATCGCGAGGAATTGCGGCCAGACCACATCCAGGCCGGCCCCACGGTAGAGGATCGCCTGCGCCATTTTCACAAAATGGGTGGTGGGTGCCGCGAGCATGATGGTCTGGACGAACTCCGGCATGCTTTCGCGCGGGGTCATGCCGCCGGAGAGCATCTGCAGCGGCAGCAGGACGAGCATCAGCAACAGGCCGAACTGGGGCATCGAACGGGCGATCGTCCCCATGAAGATGCCGATCGACGTCGTCGCGAACAGATGCAGGCCGGCGCCGAGGAGGAACAGCATCACCGAGCCTTCGATCGGCACGTGCAGGAGACCCCGGACGACCACCGTCAGGGCGAAGGCACAGGCAAGGAGCACGACCAGGCCCATCGCCCAGACCTTGCTCGCCATGATCTCGAAGGGCGTGACGGGCATCACCAGCAGATGCTCGATCGTGCCATGCTCGCGCTCGCGGATTAGCGCCGCACCGGTCAGCACGATCGAAAGCATCGTCACGTTGTTGATGATCTCCATCACCGCCCCGAACCAGCTTTGCGCCAGTGTCGGATTGAAGCGAGCGCGCAGGGCAAGGTCGACAGGGAGCGGCTCGCTCGCGCGGGTTCCCTTCATGAACTCTGAAACTTCGCCCTGGACGATCTGCTGGATATAGCCGCCGCCGGTGAAGGCCTGGCTCATGCGCGTGGCGTCGATGTTGAGCTGGACCGCAGGCTGGCGCCCGGCGAGCACGTCCCGCTGGAAGTCGGGCGGAATGTCGAGCGCGAAGGTGTAGCGGCCCGCGTCCATGCCCTTGTCGGCCTCATCCAGGCCAACCAGCCACGGCGGCGTGAAGTGCGGCGGGTAGAAGGCGCCGATGACGCGGCTGGAGAGCGGCGACTGATCCTCGTCGATGATCGCCACGGGCGCCTTGTGGAGCGTCTCCGGCATGCCCGTTGCCGACACATAGATGCCGAGCGAGAAGGCGTAGAGGATAAGGAACAGCATCATCGGATCACGCCACAGGCTGCGCAGTTCCTTTATGCCGAGCCGGTAAGTGTTCGAGACATGGTCCATGGCTCAGCCCTCCTGCTTCTTGAGGAACAGGACGCAGATGCCGAGGATCACGGGAAAGGCTATCGCAAGCGCCACCAGCTCCCGGGTCAGATCGCCAAAGCCCAATCCTTTGGAGAAGACGCCGCGGCAGATCGTGACGAAGTGCGTGGTCGGAAAGATCGCGCCGACCGCAGCGCCTGCTCCCTCGAGCGAGGATACGGGATTGATCAGGCCCGAGAACTGGACAGCGGGCAGGATGGTGCCGATCGCAGTCGCGAACATGGCCGCGATCTGGCTGCGCATGAAGATCGAGAAGAGCAGGCCGAACCCGGTCGCCGAGAATGTGTAGAGCAAGGCGCCCAGGGTCATCACGAGGATATTACCGGTGATCGGAACGCCGAAGATCGTCACCGCCAGAAGCACCAGCAACACGAAGTTCGCCATGGCAAGGGCCACATAGGGAAGCTGCTTGCCGAGCAGGAACTCGACCCGGCCGATCGGGGTCACGTAGAAGTTGATGATCGAGCCCAGTTCCTTCTCGCGAACGACGCTCAGCGCCGTCAGCATCGCCGGTAGCAGAAGCAGCAGCACGGGAATTACGGCGGGCGCGATGGCAACGAGGCTCCTGACGTCCGGGTTGTAGCGATAGCGGACCTCGATGTTGACGAGGCCCGTCGCCGGGCGAGCGCCCTGCTCCCCTGCCGCCACCTCGCCCAGCCACTGGGCGTGCATGGCCTGGATATAGCCCTGCACGGTTTCCGCGCGCTGGGGCATCGCGCCGTCCATCCAGACGCCGATCTGGACGGGTATGCCGCGCCTCAGGTCACGGGCGAAGTTCGGCGGTATCTCGATCGCGACGCTCAGCTCGCCCGAGCGCATCCGCCTGTCGAGCTGGGCATAGTCGGTGATCTGCGGCCGCTCCACGAAATAGCGCGACCCGGAAAGATTGAGCGCATAGCTCTCGCTCGTGGTCGTGGCGTCGCGGTCGAGCACGGCGAACGGAAGGTTCTCGACATCCATGCTGATGCCGTAGCCCATGATGAACATCAGGATGACGCTGCCGAGCAGCGCCAGGGTGGCGCGGATCGGATCGCGCCGGAGCTCCAGCGCCTCGCGCCTGGCATAGCTCATCATCCGCCTGCGGCTGAACCGGCGGGAGCGGCCGGCCTTGGAGGGTGGCACGACGTCCTCGCCGGATACCGGGGATACTGCCGCATCGCCTTTCCCGTCATCATGACCTTCCCTTGTCTCTCCCTCCCCTTCCGCCGCTTCCTCCAGATAGGCAATGAAGGCATCTTCGAGGCTCGTGCCGCCGCGCTTCTCGACGATCGCGTCCGGCGTGTCGCTGACCAGCACCTTGCCGGCGTGCATCAGCGAGATACGATCGCATCGGGCGGCCTCGTTCATGAAATGGGTGGAGATGAAGATCGTCACCCGGTCGTTGCGCGACAGGTCGATCATCATTTGCCAGAACTGGTCGCGCGCGATCGGGTCGACGCCCGAGGTCGGCTCGTCGAGGATCAGCATCTCCGGCTTGTGGATCATCGCGACCGCAAGGCTGAGCCGCTGGCGCTGGCCGAGCGGCAAGGCGTCGGGCAGCGCATCCATGATATCGGTCAGGCCGAAGCGCCCGGTCATCTCCTCGATGCGCGCCGGAATCTCCAGGGGCGGGACATGGAAGAGCTGGGCGTGGAGTTCCAGATTCTGGCGGACGGTGAGCTCGGAATAGAGCGAGAAGGCCTGGGACATGTATCCCACCCGCCGCCGGGTCGCCATGTCGTCATTCTCGACCTCGCGCCCGAACAGCCAGGCCTGCCCTTCGCTCGCCTTGAGGAGCCCGGTCAGCATCTTCATCGTCGTCGACTTGCCGCAGCCGTTTGAGCCGAGGAAGCCGAAGATCTCGCCGCGTTCGATACGGAAGTCGACATGGTCGACGGCAGTGAAGTCGCCGAACCGCATCGTCAGGCCTTTCGCCTCGATGGCGATGTCTTCCGCGCCCGCATCGCGCGGTGGGATTGCGACCGGCTTGTGCCCGCGCCGGCGCTCCTCGGGCAGGAGCGCGATGAAAGCCTCTTCCAGCGTCTGCGTTCCGGTGCGCTCGTAGAATTCGACGGTGGTTCCGGTGGCGAGCACCTTGCCCGCATCCATCGCCACCAGCCAGTCGAAGCGGCTCGCTTCCTCCATATAGGCGGACGCCACCAGCACGCTCATGTGCGGTCGGTCCTCGCGGATGCGGTCGATCAGGTCCCAGAACTGCGCGCGCGACAAGGGGTCGACGCCCGTGGTGGGTTCATCCAGCAGCAGGAAGTCCGGATCGTGGATGAGGGCGCAGCACAGGCCGAGCTTCTGCTTCATGCCCCCCGACAGCTTGCCGGCCGGGCGCTTGCGGAAGGGTGCGAGACCGGTGCTCTCGGTCAGCTCGGCAATACGCCGCTCGCGCTCGGCGGCATCCTGCCCGAAGAGCCGGCCGAAGAACTCGAGGTTCTCGTCGATCGAAAGGGTGGGATAGAGGTTCTTGCCGAGACCTTGCGGCATATAGGCGATGCGCGGACAGATCGCCTCGCGATGCTCGCGGTGCGCCATGTCGCCGTCGAGCACCTCGACGCGCCCTTGCTGCACCGCCCTCGCCCCGGCGAGCAGCGAGAACAGGCTCGATTTGCCGACCCCGTCCGGGCCAATCAGCGCGACCATCCGGCCCGCCGGGATCTCGAGGTCGATGCCATCGAGCGCCAGCGTCTTCCCATAACGGAGGCTGACGCCCGACAGACGCGCCGCGGGCGGAGGCGCCGAAGCTTTCGTCATTGCGAGACGTTGACGGCGAGCTTCCGGGGCCACTCCGTCCGGGGATCGATCCGCACATAGGCCATGCCCGGCAGCCCCGTCTTCACCTGGGTGATGTTGCGTTCGAGAAGCGCACGGTCGATGCGTGCCTTCACCCGGAACATCAGCTTCTGGCGCTCGCTCTCCGTCTCGACCGTCTTGGGCGTGAACTGGGCGACATCGGCGACGAACGACACCTTCGCCGGGATCACATGATCGGGCGCCGCATCGAGCACGATCCGGACCTCGCTCCCCAGCGCCACCCTGCCCGCAACGGTCTCGGGCAGGAAGAAGGTCATGTAGACGTCGCCGAGGTTGACGAGATTGAGGACGCGGCCGCCCCCAGCCACCACCTCGCCCGGCTGCGCTACGCGATACTGGACACGGCCCCCGGCTGGCGCGCGGAGGTCGCTGTCGCGTATGTCGGCCTCGATCCGCGCGATGGTCGCCCGCGCCGCGTCGACATTGGATCGGGCGCCGATTACCTGGCTCCGCGCCGTACCGATGGCGGCATCGACCGCCGCCAGCTGCGCCCTTGCCGCTTCCACCGCCGCGGTCGCGCCTTCCACCTGCGCCTCGTCGTCGTCGCGCTCCTGGACGGCGGTGGCGCCTTCGCGCGCCAGCGTCTCGGAGCGGGTCAGACGCTTGCGCGCCGCATTCAGCTCCGCCTGGCGCTGGCGAACGGCCGCAAGCGCTGCCGCGCGCTCGCTCTGCCGCTGAGCGACCTGGCTCTGGGCGACCTGCACGGCGTTCTGCGCCTGCGCGAACTGCGCCTCCGCCTCCGCCTTCTGGGCACTCAGGACATCGGTATCCATATGGGCGACCACCTGGCCGGCCTTCACGAACGCGCCCTCGTCGACCACGATGTCGCGGATACGCCCCGGCGACTTGGCGGACACATCCATCTCAACCGCCTCGATCCGGCCATTGCCGCCGACGATGCCCTCGGGAAGCTCGGCAGGCTTGAGAAGTTGCCACAGCACCAGGATGAGGGCGACAACCGCCGCCGCGATGCCGCCCCGGATGAGCCATGTCTTCTGGGGCGCCGTCATCGTTCCTGTTCTCCTGCTGCCGGGGTGGCGGGCGGGACCGCGTCGGGAGCCGGCTGGTTCACAAAGCCGCCCCCCAGGGCGGCATAAAGGGCGATCGCGCTGGCAAGATGCGCACGGCGCAGCTGCACCAGCGTCTGCTCGGTGTCGAACAGGTCACGTTGTGCATCCAGCACCTCCAGATAGGCGGACCGGCCGTTGTCGAAGCGCAATTGGGCAAGCCGGGCGCGCTCGCGCAGCGCGTCGAGAACGGTTCGGGTCGTCTTGATCTGGAGCGCGAGCTGTCGCCGCCGGACGAGGGCATCGGAAACATCCCTGAACGCGCCCTGGATCGTCTTCTCGTAGTCAGCCACGGCCTCGACCTGCCGCGCTTTCGCAACGTCGAGATTGGCGGAGAGCCGCCCGGCGTTGAACAGGGGCTGGGTGATCGTGGGGGAAAAGCTCCATGACCGGCTGCCGTCGCCGAACAGTCCGTCGAGATCGGCGCTGGCCGTGCCGAAAGCGCCGGTCAGCGAGATGTTCGGGAAGAACGCCGCCCGCGCCGCGCCGATATTCGCACTGGCGGCCCGCAGGCGATATTCGGCTGCGACGATGTCGGGGCGATTGGTGAGCAGTTCCGATGGCAGGCCCGGCGGCAGCGCGATGTCCGGCGCTCCCTGGGCGAGGCCCAGCGGTCCCGGCGCGATCTCCACCGGTTCCCCCACCAGCAGCGCCAGCGCGTTCCGGTTGATCTCGCGATCCTGGTCCAGCCCCTGCAGCACGGTCTGCGCCTGGGCGAGCAGGGTCTGGGCCTGCGTCATCTCGAGCTTCGAGCCGGAGCCCACCTCGTAGCGGCGGCGCATGATCCGCAGCGCCTCCTCGCGGGTCGCGATCGTGCGCCGGGCGATCGCCACGCGCTCTTCATATTCGCGCTCGAGCAGGTAACCGTTGGCGACCTGGGTGACGAGATCGGTGGCGACGGCGCGGCGCGCTTCCTCGGTCGCGAGATACTGGCTGCGCGCCGCATCCCTGAGGTTACGCAGGCGTCCCCAGAAGTCGATCTCCCAGCCGGCGCTCAGCTGCGCGGTCACCTGCTTTATGTCGTAGCTCTGGGTCCCGAGCCCGGGCAGATTGATGATGGAACGGCCGCGCGTTCCCGTGCCAACGGCATTGAGCTCGGGATAGAGGGCGGCCCCCTCGATCCGCCAGGCGGCGCGGGCTTCGGCGACACGCGCCGTCGCGATCCGGATGTCGCGGTTGTTCTCGAGCGCGGCAGCGATCAGCGCCCGGAGATGATCCTCGCGGAAGAAATCGTGCCAGCCGATACGCGCTATCGACGGCGCGGCATTCACCGCGTCGGGATAGCGTGCCGGAACGGGCTGCGCGGGGCGAACATGCGGCGGCGCAAAGGAGCAGGCGCCGGCCAGGAACAGGGCCGGCACCACGATGCATCGGCCCGACATCAGGCGCTTGCCACCGTTGGGTCTTTGTCGGTGAGCACGAGAGTCCCGCATCGCGCTCGGCCCTTCGTCCTCATCGGCGAGGCTCGTGCCGCGATCAGGGTCAAGCGGGCCGATGGGAACGACGCTCAAGGCTTCTCCGCCGGCGTTGCTGGCGGACGCACATCGGAACCCGGCTCGCGCGCGGCCGCCTTGAATAGCGGCCGGAACCAGCCCTGCACCGCCTCGGCGAGCTCCTGCTGTTGCGCCGTGCCGGGAACCAGCTCACGCGCCACTGCCTGCCACTCCTCGAAGGCGGTCTTGGCCTTGGCCAGCGCCTCTTCCCGGCTTCTCTCAAGATCGCCGAAGAAGCTCGCGGCCGCTTCCGGCTTGAGCGGGATCGACCCCGGCTTCAACTCCCGGACCTGCTCGGACAGCGTCGCTGCGGCCTTTCTGCCGATTTCCACATAATCCTCTCCGCTGGAGCGGACGATTTCGGCAAGCTTCAAAGCGAACTCGCCGTTTGCCCGCGCAAGAGCCGTGAACTGGTCGGTCGGATAGCTCATGGCGAATTCCTTTACAGCTTGTCCGAAGGGGGACGTGAGGCCGATCGGGGCTCGATGAACCAGAATATTCTTCCAGTCTTATGGTCAGCCATTCGCAATATATTGCCCTCCATTAAGGGTGAGGACCGCGCCCGTGCAGAAAGCGGCCCGCGGGGAGGACAGATAGGCGACCGCGTCGGCTACCTCTTCCGGTTGCCCCAGGCGGCCGACCGGGATTTCGGCGACGATCCCGGCGCGCACATCTTCCGGGACCGCCGCTACCATGTCAGTGTCGATATAGCCGGGACAGATGGCGTTGACCGTGATGCCGCATGACGCATTCTCCAGTGCCAGCGCCTTGGTGAAGCCGATCACACCAGCCTTGGCGGCAGAATAATTGACCTGCCCCCGCTGGCCCTTCTGGCCGTTGATCGAGGAGATGTTGATGATGCGGCCCGACTGTCGAGCGCGCATTCCCTCGATCACCGCGCGGGTCATGGTGAACATCGAATCCAAATTGGTGGAGAGCACCGCGCGCCAGTTCGCCCAGCTCATCCGGTGAAACATGCCATCCCGGGTGATCCCGGCATTATTGACCAGAGCACCGACCGGGCCATGCTCGGCTTCCACGGTCGCCACGCCTTCACGACAGGCCGCCTCATCGGCGACATCCCACCTGAAGACAGACACCCCGCTGTCCCGCCTGAACCGTTCAGCAGCCTCGTCATTGCCGTGATAGATGGCCGCAACGCTCCACCCCTCCGCCTTCAGCAAACGGGCGATCGCCGCGCCGATACCGCGGGTTCCACCGGTTACAATCGCAAGACCGGGCATCGCGCTGCCTTCCCTGTGCTAGACCCACCGCAGGACGGGACCGAGCCATTCCCCACGGAACTTATGTATACTTCGGGGTGTCGTTACCGTGATCGCAGGGCTTCGATCAAGCGCTAACTGTTCTAAAAGCGTGCAAAAGCGTTAAAGATGGGGTGGTGGCGAACCAGAACTCATCGAAAAACAGGCGGCAGCTGCCTCCTCGCGACCCCAAAGGGGGCAGGCCGACGCAGGAAATCGCCGCCAGGCTTGGCGAGCACATCCTCGAGATCGCGCTCGAGCAATTCATAGCTCTCGGCGTGGAAGGCGCCAGCATGGACGGGATTGCCGCCGCCGCGAACGTGTCGAAGCGCACGCTCTATGCCCGCCATGCCTCCAAGGCCGGCTTGCTGGTCGCGGCCGTTGAGCATGGCAGCAAGTCTCTCTTGAGAAAGATCGTCGCCGACATCCCACGAGGAAATGCGCGCGAGCGCGTGTTGAAGGTTTCGAGAAAGATGCTCGACGTCGCCTTGGATCCGGAGGTCATCGGCCTCGAACCGCTGGTGAACTGGATCGTCAGCCGCGAGCTTAACGGAGACGGCCCGGAACACGCCATCGGGGCGCAGGCCGGGGTGGCCGGCATCCAGTGCGTTCTCGAAGAAGCGGAGGACACGAAAGGAGCGATAGAGGATGTCGAGTTCCTCGCCGCTTTCCTCTTCGATGCGCTCGTGACCGCACCCCGGACGCGTATCCTCGTGCGCCGCGACCTTGAGAACAGTTCGAAGGCGAAAACCGCCTACCTGGAGAGGACGCTCGATCTGATCGCAAGGGCCATTCCATTCCTGAGCCGGTGACATGCATGCGCATGCCGGTGAACAGCTCGATACCGGATCGGCCTTGGCGCTGGCCGACGATCGCTCCGCATCCTGCGAGCAGCATATTCTGATCGTGATGGCCGCACGGGTCTCCGCAGGACGGCCCGCTTGCGCGCCGGGCGTCGGCGTATCGCTGGATCGCCAGCGATACGCGCCCATTGCGAGAGGCTGCCAACCCTTACCCGGCATTGGACAATCGCGGGCGGAAGACGTCAACCAGCCCGCGAACACGATCTCGCAGTTCGGCAACACCCTCCTCGCCGATGGCAAGCCACGAGGAGAGCATCGCGGGCACCTGTTCGGCAGACGCACGAAGATCGCGCCCCTTGGGCGTGAGCTCGATCAGCACCCGCCTCTCGTCGCTCGCTCACGGGCCCCATGAACCAGCCCGGCCAGTTCCATGCGTTTCAGGAGCGGCGTCAGCGTTCCGCTGTCGAGATGGAGCATTTCACTCAGCGAACCGACAGTCTGCGGGGTGCGCTTCCATAGGACCAGCATCACCAGATATTGCGGATAGGTGAGCCCAAGCTCGGCCAGTATCGGGCGGTAGAGCCGGTTGAGCAGGTTCGACGCGGCATAGAGCGGGAAGCAGACTTGCCGGTCGAGGTCGAGCGGATCGTCACCGCCCGCCAGGTCCACCTCCGTGCCTTCAGTTGACCGAAACCGCGATGGCGACATCGATGTTGTCCTTCAGCGCGTTGGAATAGGGACAGACGGCATGCGCCTTCGCGACCACATCTTCGGCGGTCGCCTGGTCGAGGCCGGTGATGATCACGTCGAGAGCGACAGTGAGGGCAAAGCCGCCGGCGCCGTAAGGCTGCATTCCGACTTTGGCAACGACGACGATGTCGTCATCCTTCACCTTGTCCGAAGCCGAACGGGTCACATGGATGACGGCATTCTCGAAACAGGCGGCATAGCCGGCCGCGAAGAGCTGTTCGGGATTGGTCGCATCGCCCTTGCCCCCCAGCGGAGCCGGCAAGGCCAGCGAGAGGTCAAGCAGACCGTCGTCGCTTTTCACCGTTCCCGCGCGACCGCCGGCCGCGGTCACTTTCGTGCTGTAGAGCGTGCTTATCCTTGATCCTTCACAAACTTGATGGGCATAACGTAGCGCGAAATAGGATTGTGTGTATGCTTTAAACTGACGGCGGTGAAGCAACGCCGGGTTCCGGTGTTCGCTACCATCGGGTCGCTGCGCCTGGGGTGATGCTTTCGACGGGATGCGCAGCTCGATCGTTCCTGGACTGGTCGGTCCCCGAGCGTCTCGACGAGCAAGCGTCGAGCAGTGGGAGTGCTGTGACTGCCACCGGGAAGCGCTGGATTCCTCCCGCATAGAGTTGGTTACAACGCCAACCGAACACGCCCTTCTGGACGGGCCTGCAAAGCTGGAAAGGTCCGCAAGGGGCGTCGCCTGCGGAAAAGGCGTTTGACGATCCCAATACGAAACGATTAAGTGTAGTTCCTGGTGCTGCTCCCGACTGCGGGGCGAGATAAACAAGGCACGTGGCTGCCAGGGACGGGCGAGCCAGGGGAGTTTGCACGAGAGGCGCACGGCGTCGCCTGCGGCCTGGAGCGACCCTGCTTTGCCTTCCGGTTCCCCGTCAGGGCCGTGGGCTGTTGAGGCCCGGAGACGAGCATGTCCGATTTTCAAGGCAGGGCCACGATCAAGACGGAGTGGCCATGGATCCGCGCGACGCCATCGCCTGCGAATCCGGAGCATCGGGCGCTCGCCTCGTGTGGGCAAATTTCGGCAAGAAGTCTGGCGCACTCGCAACCGACATCGATGAAAAGCAGGACACCCCATGTGCGGGGGAAGGTGCCTGCATCGACGCAGTTGGCTCGGCGTTCATTCATTCATCCGCCGATGATCAGCTCGGGCCGGCCAGCATTACCAATCAGGCATGATCGCGCATTGTCCCGCGAGGTGTCTTCGGCAACCCGGAGAGGTCATGTCCTCGCCGCCTCCCGCTTTCCCGTCGCGCCTCATCAATTACGAGCGGCTCACTCGCGCAATAGTGCGCAGCTTCCCCAACATCCAAGGATGATGTTCATGCCAAGAATCGCGCTTGTTACCGGCGGTGTCAGCGGCATCGGTGCCGCGACCGCGAAGCTTCTCAAGGAGAAGGGCTATGTCGTCGTCGCCAACTATTTTGGCAATGACGACGAAGCGAAGAGCTTCAACGAGGAAACCGGTATTCCGGTCTACAGCTGGAACGTTGCCGACTTCGCCGCGAGCCAGGCCGGCGTCGCGAAGGTAGTCGCCGAGGTCGGGCCGGTCGACATTCTCGTCAACAACGCCGGCATCACCCGCGACGGCACGCTCCACAAGATGACCGAGGAGCAATGGCGCAACGTCATCGACGTCGACCTGGGCGGGTGCTTCAACATGTGCCGCGCGGTGATCGAGGGCATGCGCGAGCGGCGCTTCGGGCGGATCGTCAACATAAGCTCAGTGAACGGCCTCTCGGGCCAGTTCGGCCAGACCAACTATGCCGCCGCCAAGGCTGGCGTGATCGGCTTCACCAAGGCGCTGGCGCTCGAAGGCGCGGCGCGCAACATCACGGTCAACGCGATCGCGCCGGGCTATACGGACACCGGCATGGTCGCGGCGGTGCCGCAGGAGGCGATGAAGGGCATTCTCGCCGCTGTTCCGGTTGGGCGGCTCGGTACGCCACAGGAGATCGCGCGGGGCGTGCTCTATCTCGTCGAGGACGAGGCCGGCTTCATCACCGGCGCCACCCATTCGATCAACGGCGGCAAATATATGGCCTGACTGCTGCAGCCCCGAGCAGGAAAGGATTTTTCCATGAGCAGCAATGTCGTTCTCTGCGCTCCCGTCCGCACCGCCATCGGTGCCTATGGCGGAACCCTCAAGGATGTGGCCGCGCCCGCGCTCGGTGCGATCGCCGTCCGGGAGACGCTGGCCCGGGCCGGGGTGGGAGGTGACGCGGTCGACTCCGTCGTCCTCGGCCAGGTGGTCCAGGCGGGCGCGAAGATGAACCCTGCCCGCCAGGCTGCGATCGGCGCGGGCATCCCCGACAGCGTGCCGGCCATGACAGTCAACCGGGTTTGCGGCTCGGGCGCACAGGCCATCGCGTCGGCTGCGCAGGAGGTCATGCTGGGGCTCGCCCAGGGCGTCGTGGCCGGCGGAATGGAGAATATGGACCTGGCCCCCTATCTCATCGCAAAGGGCAGGTGGGGCTACCGGATGGGCGACGGCAAGCTTGTCGACGCCATGCTCCACGACGGGCTCAACGACGCCTTTAGCGACCAGCATTCGGGTTGGGTCACGGAAGACCTGGTCACGCGGTTCCAGATCTCGCGCGAAGCGCAGGATGAATGGGCCGTGCGGTCCCAGCAGAGTTTCAGCGCGGCCCAGGCGGCCGGCAAATTTGAGGCGGAGATCGTGCCCGTCGAGATTGCGGGTCGCAAGGCGCCGACGATCTTCGCCACGGACGAGCAGAACCGGCCCGATACGAGCAAGGAAAGCCTCGCACGCCTGAAGCCTGCCTTTCGGCCGGAAGGCACGATCACCGCCGGCAACGCGCCGGGGCTCAACACCGGCGCCTCCGCGATGATCGTCGCCAGCGAGGATTGGGCGGATCGCAACGGCGTAACACCGCTCGGCCGTTTGGTCGCCTTCGGGGTGGGCGCGGTGGCGCCGGGTATGTTCGGACTCGGGCCGGCCCCTGCCGTCCGCCAGTCGCTCGACCGGGCAGGCTGGTCTGTCGCCGACCTCGACCGCGTCGAGATCAACGAGGCGTTTGCCGCCATAGCCATCGCGGTGACACGCGAACTTGGCCTTGCCGAGGATATCGTCAACGTCGAGGGCGGCGCGATCGCCCACGGGCATCCGATCGGCGCGACGGGCGCCGTCCTCACCACCCGCCTGCTCCATGCGATGCAGCGTGACGGCTTGAAGCGCGGCCTTGTCACCCTGTGTATCGGCGGCGGCCAGGGCATCGCTCTCGCGGTGGAGGTGATGGAATGATGACGGCCTCGCGGGCGGTGACCGGCAAGGATCCGGTACGTTGCTCATGCTCTCGGACCTGAGCATGCTCGAGGAGGGCCGCGGCACGTCCGTAGAGGGCGGCGTTTCCCGGCGTGATCCCCGCCCCTCCCTCGCCGGGGAAAGCGCTGCGGCCACTGTCCCGGTTATCCCGGCACTTGGCGTGCGCGGCATCGAAAAATCCTTCGGCGCGCGCAAGGTGCTCGACGGCGTTTCGCTCGATGTCGCCTCCGGCGAAGTGGTCGGCCTGCTGGGCCCGAACGGCGCCGGCAAGACGATCTGCTTCTACGGGATCGTGGGGCTGACGCGCCTCGACGGAGGCCGGATCCTGCTCGGCGGAGAGGATGTGACCTCGCTCACGATGAGCGACCATGGCCAGCGGGGCCTCGGCTATCTTCCGCAGGAGGCCTCGATTTTCCGGGGCATGACCGTCGAGGAGAATATCCGTTCGGTCCTCGAGCATCGCCTCCATGACCGCGCCGCGATCAGCGAGCGGGTGGACGCGCTGCTCGCCGAATTCAACATTTCCCATATCCGCGACACGCCCGCCCCTGCCCTTTCCGGCGGAGAACGCCGTCGCTGCGAGATCGCGCGCGCGATGGCGGCCGATCCCGGGGTCATGCTGCTCGATGAGCCCTTCGCGGGCATTGACCCTCTCTCGATCGCCGACATCAAGACGATGGTCCACGAACTCAAGGAGCGCGGCGTCGGTGTCCTCATCACCGACCATAATGTCCACGAGATGCTCGAGCTCGTCGGCAGGGCCTATGTCATCCATGGCGGCAAGGTTCTGTTCGCCGGAGAGCCATACGCCGTGCTCAACAATCCGGAGGTGCGGCGCTTCTATCTTGGCGAGGATTTCGAGCCATGAGGCCGCAACTTGCCGTCATCTCGATCACCCCGCCGACAGCCCGCGCACGGGCCTTCTCCAGGACGGCTCATTTCACGAACGGTGTCATCGGCAATCCCGCCTGCCAGGCCGCCGCCCAACCAGAGAGATTATCATGAGCACGACGACCAGCCCTTCTCCACCCGATCCGCTCGACGGCATCGCCGAAACCCTGAACCGAACGGCTTCCGCTGCGATCGCGCAGGCAACCGCGGGCCTTTCTCCCGCGACGGTCCTGCAGGCCTTTTCGGACTGGGGTCTGCACCTTGCCTTGTCGCCGGGCAGTCAGTTGCAGCTGGGTGCCAAGGCCGTGCGCAAAAGCGCGCGGCTTCTCGACTATGCCGTCCGAAGCGCCCGGGACGATGATGCGCCGCTTGCGATCGAGCCTCTGCCCCAGGACCGTCGCTTTTCCGATCCGGCCTGGCGCCAGGCGCCGTTCAACCTCGTCAGCCAGGCCTTCCTGCTCAACCAGCAATGGTGGCATGCGGCGACGACAGGGGTTTCAGGCACGGCGAGACATCATGAGGAGATGGTCGCCTTCGCCACCCGGCAAATCCTCGACGTCCTGGCGCCCACCAACTTCGTCGCCACCAACCCCGTTCTCCAGCAGCGGATCGTCGAAACCGGGGGAAAATGCCTGATCGACGGCTTCCAGCATCTACTCGAGGACATGCAGCGCCTGCTCCGCGGCTTGCCGCCCGCCGGCGCGGAGGCGTTCAGGATCGGCGAGAATGTGGCGAGTGCCAAAGGCAAGGTCGTCTACCGCAACCGGCTGATCGAACTCATCCAGTATGAGCCGACAACCGATAAAGTGCGGCCCGAGCCGATCCTGATCGTGCCGGCCTGGATCATGAAATATTATGTTCTCGACCTCTCGCCGGAGAACTCGCTGGTGCGCTGGCTGACGGGCCAGGGCTTCACGGTCTTCATGATCTCCTGGCACAATCCCGGGAGCCAGGACCGAGACCTCGACATGGAAGACTATCGCAAGATGGGCCCGATGGCGGCGCTCGACGCGGTGACCACGATCACCGGCGCCCCCCAGGTTCATGCGGTCGGCTATTGCCTTGGCGGAACCCTGCTTTCGATCGCGGCAGCCGTCATGGCGCGCGACGGAGACGACCGGCTCGCCAGCGTCACGCTGTTCGCGGCGCAGACCGAGTTCAGCGAGCCGGGCGAGCTCGGCCTCTTCATCGACGAGGGGCAGCTCAACCTGCTCGAGAACATGATGTGGAGCCGGGGCTATCTCGACAGCAGCCAGATGGGTGGCGCCTTCCAGATCCTCAAATCCAACGATCTCGTCTGGTCGCACGTGCTGGGCACCTACCTCATGGGCGAGCGCGAACCGATGAACGACCTGATGGCCTGGAACGCCGACGGCACGCGCATGCCCTATGCCATGCACAGCCAGTATCTGCGGCGCCTGTTCCTCGACGACGATCTCGCCGAGGGCCGGTACAAGGTCGACGGCAGGACCATCACGCTCTCAGCGATCCGCAAGCCGCTGTTCGTGGTCGGCACCGAGCGCGATCATGTCGCGCCCTGGCGCTCGGTCCACAAGATCCATCTCCTCACCGGCGCTGAGATCACCTTCGTTCTGACGAGCGGTGGGCATAATGCCGGCATCGTGTCGGAGCCGGGCCATAAGGGCCGGCATTATCGCGTGCTGACACGCGAGGCCGACGGCCTTTCCTATGATGCCGACGAATGGACGCAGCGGGCCGAGCATAAGCAAGGCTCCTGGTGGACCGAATGGGGCGATTGGCTCGTCCACCACTCGGGCGAACCCGGAGCGCCACCGCCGACCGGCGCGCCCGACAAAGGCTACGCGCCGCTCGCCGAAGCGCCGGGCCACTATGTGCTGGAGCATTGACCCGTGAGTGAAGAGGCGATCCTCGAGAACCGCACCTTCGACGAGATCGAGCCGGGCGAGACGGCGAGCCTGACCCGGACGCTCACCGCGCGCGACATCCAGCTCTTCGCGCTCGTCTCGGGCGACGTCAATCCGGCGCATCTGGACGCGGACTATGCCGCGACCGACCTGTTCCGCCGGGTGATCGCGCATGGCATGTGGGGCGGCGGCCTGATCTCCGCGGTGCTGGGCACCGAGCTGCCGGGACCCGGTGCCATCTACCTCAGCCAGTCGCTGCGGTTCACCCGGCCCGTTGGCCTCGGCGACACGATCACCGCCTCGGTGACGGTCGTCGAGAAGCGGCCCGAGCACCGGATCGTGCTGTTCGACTGCCGCTGCGTCAATCAGGACGGGGATGAGGTCATTTCAGGCCAGGCCGAGGTCAAGGCGCCCGCTGAAAAGGTGCGCCGACCGCGCACGCTCCTGCCCGACGTCTATCTGCGCGATCATGACGGCTATCGCCGGCTGATCGAACTCACCTCGAACGGCAAGCCCGAGCCGACGGCGGTCGCCCATCCCTGCAGCGTCGCCGCCCTCCTGGCCGCTATCGAAGCGGCGGAAGCAGGGCTGATCGCACCGATCCTCGTCGGCCCGGAAGGCAAAATCCGCAAAGCGGCCGGGGAAGCGGGCAAGGACATCTTCACCTTCCGCCTGGTGCCTGCCGACCACAGCCACGACGCGGCGGCGAAGGCGGTCGCGCTGGTGCGCGCGGGCGAGGCAAGGCTGTTGATGAAAGGGTCGCTCCACACTGACGAACTGATGGGCGCGGTCGTGCCGTCCGCCGCGGGCCTCAGAACCGAGCGCCGGATCAGCCATGCCTATATCATGGACGTGCCAGATCATCCGACGCCGCTCATCATCACCGACGCCGCGATCAACATCGCGCCCACGCTCGAGGACAAGGCCGACATCATCCGCAACGCGCTCGACCTCGCTCATGTGATCGGCATAGAGGAGCCCAGGGTCGCGATCCTTTCCGCCGTCGAGACGGTCAACCCTGACATGCAGTCCACGCTTGATGCCGCGGCGCTGTGCAAGATGGCCGATCGCGGGCAGATCGCGGGCGGCCTTCTCGATGGCCCCCTCGCCTTCGACAATGCGATCAACGAAGCCGCAGCGAAGGAAAAGGGGATCGTTTCGCCGGTCGCGGGCAAGGCAGAGATCCTCGTCGTCCCCAATCTCGAAGCCGGCAACATGCTCGCCAAGCAGCTCACCTTTTTGGGCGGCGCGGACGCCGCCGGGATCGTGCTGGGTGCGCGCGTGCCGATCATCCTCACCAGCCGCGCCGACAGCCTGCGCACCCGCCTCGCCTCCTGCGCGGTCGCCGTGCTGCTGGCGCGCGCTGCAACCAAGGCGGCGCCGGGCCTTGCCCGCGCGGCGCAGTCATGAAGGCCGTCGTCAGCCTCAATTCCGGCTCATCGAGCATCAAGTTCTCGCTGTTCGCGATCGGCGAGGATGGCGGGCTTCAGTCGTCTGCCGGTGGCAAGATCGAGAAGATCGGCATAGCCCCCGCGCTAAGGGCCCGCTCGGTCGACGGCGAAACCCTGCTCGAGCGCGAATGGCCCGATGGCGCGGCGCTATCCCATGCCGACCTGCTGGGCGATCTGTTCGCCTGGGCATCAGATCATCCTCTCCGGAACCGTGAGATCATCGCGATCGGTCATCGGGTGGTCCACGGCGGCCCCGTATTCGCAGCACCTCGGCTTGTCGACGCGGCGCTGATCGATGAGCTCGACGCCCTCAGCCCGCTGGCACCGCTTCATCAGCCGCATAATCTGGCCGCTGTCCGGGCGATCTCGAAGCTCGTGCCAGAGCTGCCGCAGGTGGCCTGCTTCGACACCGCGTTCCACCATGACAAGCCCGCGCTTGCCTCACGGTTCGCCCTGCCGCGCGCGCTCCATGACCAGGGCATCCGTCGTTATGGTTTCCATGGGCTATCCTACGAATATGTCGCACGCCGCCTCGCCGAACTGGACCCCGAACTCGCCTCCGGCAAGGTGATCGTCGCCCATCTCGGCAATGGCGCGAGCCTCTGTGCGATGGAAGGCGGGCATAGCGTGGACACGACCATGGGATTCACCGCGCTCGATGGCCTGATGATGGGCACGCGGTGCGGCAGCCTCGATCCCGGTGTGGTGCTGCACCTTCAAACCCTGATGGGGATGAGCGCCTCCGGGATCGAGGATCTTCTATACAGGAAGTCGGGCCTGCTCGGCGTTTCGGGCATCTCGAGCGACATGCGGTCGCTTGCGGAGAGTCAGGCTCCCCATGCGGAAGAGGCGATGGCGCTGTTCGCCTGGCGAATCGTCCGCGAAGCCGGCGCGCTCACATCCTCGCTCGGCGGACTGGACGGCATCGTCTTCACCGCTGGCATCGGCGAGAATGACGCGGGCATGCGCAGCCGCATCTGCCGCGGGCTCGAGTGGCTCGGGCTGGAGATCGACGAACTCGCCAATGCCGGAGACGGGCCGCTGGTCAGCCAACCGGACAGCCGGGTCAAGGCCTATGTCATTCCGACCGACGAGGAGCGCATGATCGCTCTGCACACGCTCAATGTCCTTGGAGCCGATTTGTGAAGCCGCTCGTCGATCTTGCCGGCAAGCGCGGGCTCGTCGTTGGTATTGCCAATGAGCACAGCATTGCCGCAGGCTGTGCGGAATCCTTCGCCCATTGCGGCGCGCGACTTGCGGCGACCTACCTCAATGAGAAGGCAAGGGCCTGGGTCGAGCCTGTGACCGAACGCATCGGCGCTGAATGGATCGCCCCCTGCGACGTGCGCGTGCCGGGGGAACTCGAGGCATTGTTCACCCAGGTCGAGCAAGAATGGGGCGGGCTCGATTTCCTGCTCCACTCGATTGCGTTCGCGCCGAAGGACGATCTGCATGGCCGCGTTGTCGACTCCTCAGCCGATGGGTTCTCCGTTGCGATGGACGTTTCCTGCCATAGTTTCCTGCGGATGGCGAAGCTGGCCGAACCGCTGATGAAAGACGGGGGCTGCGTGCTTTGTGTGACCTTCTACGGGTCCGAACGAGTGGTCGAACACTACAATCTCATGGGACCGGTGAAGGCGGCGCTGGAAAGCGCCACCCGCTATGTCGCGGCCGAGCTCGGCTCCAAGGGCATTCGCGCGCACGCCATCTCGCCAGGTCCCATCGCAACACGGGCGGCAAGTGGCATCGACCGCTTCGACGAATTGCTCGAACGCGCCGCGGCAACCGTGCCCCAACGGCAACTGGTCGATGTCGAGGATGTGGGAGCGCTTGCCGCCTTCCTCGTGAGCGACGCGGCGAAGCGGATCACCGGGACAATCATCCCGGTCGACAGCGGCCAGCATCTGTTCGCATGATCGCGGCAATCCTCCCCCTGCTGCTGGCCGGCGCGGCGATTGCCCTCGCTCCAGCCGCGCATGCCGCTCCGGACGTCGGCATCCTGATCCGCGATGCCGGTGAACGCGATGAGAGCGGCGCCATTCTCGTCGAGCTTCGCCTGCTGAACGAGGGCAGGGAGACGAAGACACTTTTCCTGCCCGGCCGCATCGAGGCCCGAATCGAGCGAGGCGGCCAGACGCGGACGATCTGGCTGGAACGGGCGGCGGGGCTGCCGGACGACTTGGCCATTCCAGCCGGAGGCTTTGAACGTGCGCGCTATCGTTTCAGCGCGGCTCCCGGCGAGATACTCGACGGTTCTGTCATTTCAATCCCGGCCTGGAGCACAGGCCAGATCGCTCTCGCACCGCATACTGCGCTCCCGACTGCCCGACTCGCCGAAGCGCGACCGAACCAGCAAGAGCATGCTGACGAAGCGCCCCGAGCAGTTCCGCCGCCTTCCGACCGTACGGCCGGCAATGCCTTCCTTACCAGCCTTTCGGCCTATGAGCCCATCTACGCGGTCTACGGTCCTGGCACGAATAGCGAAGCGCGGATCCAGATCAGCTTCAAATATCAGCTGTTCGGCAGCCGGCGCGCGGAAGGTCTTCCGCGCTCTTGGCGCGACGGGCTTCATTTCGCCTACACCCAGCGCATGTTCTGGGACCTGGGCGCGCATTCCTCGCCTTTCCGTAATATAGACTATCAGCCCGAGCTCTTCTATCTGACGCCACCGGCGACGCTTTCAAGCGGCGTGTCACTAAGCGCCCAAGGCGGTATCCGACATGAATCCAATGGTCGCGATGGTACCGCATCGCGCAGTATCAACAGCGTCTATGTAGCGCCCATGGCGGCGATCCCGCTGGGGGGCGGCTATAGCCTGTCGATCGCTCCGCGCCTTTCGCTCTTCGTCGGCGACAAGTCGGACAATCCTGACATCCGCCGCTACCGCGGCAATACAGCTCTCTTTATGGAAGTCGGGGAAGAGGACGGATTGCGCCTCTCCACCTCCACCCGGTTCAACCTCTCGAGCGGCAAGGGCGCGGTCAGCGCCGACCTTTCCTATCCGCTGCCCCGACTGCTGGGTGGCGGTCCGGATTTCTATCTCTTCGGGCAGAGCTTCATCGGCTATGGCGAAAATCTGCTCGATTATGACCGGCGCACGACCCGGTTCCGGATCGGCGTGGCGCTTGTCCGATGACGGCGGCGGACTTCCGGATCAAGGAGACTGCCAACGGTCCCACTCTCCACGCCGTGGGCGACTGGACGGCCTTGGCATTAGGCAACCTTCCCGATCGCCTTGCCCAAACGCTCGGGAATCGGAAAGCCGCGCAATTCGCGCTAGCACAGCTCGGCCGGGACGATACCGCCGGGACGCTGATCCTCCTGTTCGTCGCGGATGCCGGTCATGATATCGCCCGGTGCGGCCGGAAAGACCTGAAACGCCTCGCCGAGCTGGGTCAGCGGCGCCCGACGAGGAGCACCGGACGCCCCGCCCGGCGGGGTCCGTGGCTGCACCCTCGAGACCGTCAGCGTCAGCCATTTCTGGATCGGCATGAGAAAGGCGCAACCGCTTTGACTTTGCTCGGCGATGCAACGCGGCAATCGATGCGGTCTTCGGCCGCGCAGTCTGGCGCAACACGACCCATGTCCGTCGCCTGGAGCATTGCGACGGTCGTTCAGATGCCGTCATGTTTACGGCCCGGAGGACGCAATGAGTAACACTGCGCGCCCAAGCATTGTTATCGTGGGCGCCGGTTTCGGCGGCATGGCGGCGGCGCGAGCGCTCCAAGGCGGACATTACGCTGGTCAACAGTACCAATTATCATCTGTTTCAGCCGCTTCTCTACCAGGTGGCGACTGCCGCGCTCTCGCCAGCCGATATCGCGACGGCGAGCCGCGTGCTGCTTCACGGGCAGCATAACGCAACCGTGCTAATGGCTGAGGTCGCGGATGTGGATCCTGATCGCCGGCTTGTCCGGCTCACCGGAGCCAAGGACCTGCCCTATGATTATCTCATCCTTGCGGGCGAACGGATCGATGCGGAGACCGTTCTGTGGTGCGCAGCGCGGCCTGCGGCTCGGTGGCTCGGTGGCTCGGTGGCTCGGTGGCTCGGTGGCTCGGTGGCTCGGTGCCGATGCTGCCCGCAACGGCGCCGTCAAGGTGAATGCCGATGGCTCCGTTCCGGGCCGGCCCGAAATCTTCGTGGTCGGCGACTCGGCAAGCTTCGATCATGGCCTGGAGAGGCCCCTGCCTGGGCTGGCGCCCGTGGCCAAGCAGCAGGGCCACTATGACGGCCGCCTGTTGAAGGCGACGGTCCAAGGGAAGTCCGGGCTTCCGCCCTTCCGCTATCGCGATTACGGAACCATGGCGGTGATCGGCCGATCCAGGGCACTCGCGCATTTAGGCCGGGTGCGACTCAAAGGCCTCGTCGCCTGGCTGGCATGGTCGCTCGTCCAGTTCATGCTCCTGGTCGACTTCCGGAGCCGGCTGATGGTCTATGCCAACTGGTCATGGGCCTGGTTCACTTATGGACGCGGCGCTCGCCTGCTCATGGGTGTTCCGACTTCGACTTCATGCGAGGTCGATGACCCCGAGAATGTCACAGCGGCGAGCGCCGGAGCGCAGCGCAGCCCTAAGTTAGGTGTTTGATCCCAGGTTTTGATGGTGCATCATTCACGCCTGAGTGGAAGGATGCGCTATGGGCCAGGTACTCCACGGGAGCGCCACAACGACTGAGGCAGTCCGTCGAGCGATACAGCATAGTCAAGAGAGCCTGAGGGCGCTCGCCAAGCGGCACGGGATCAACCCCAAGACCGTCGCCAAGTGGCGAGGCCGATCCTCAACGGCCGATCTTCCGACCGGGCCGAAGGCCCCTAAATCGACCACGCTGTCGATCGAGGAGGAGGCCGTCGTGGTGGCGTTCCGTCGCCACACGCTCCTCCCGCTGGACGATTGTCTCTACGCCCTGCAGGCGACGATCCCGCATCTCACACGATCATCGCTTCATCGCTGCCTTCAGCGGCACAGCATCAGCCGGCTGCCGGATGTCGATGGCGACAAGCCGGCTCGCAAGAAGTTCAAGCACTACCCGATCGGCTATTTTCACATCGACCTTGCAGAGGTGCGGACCGAGGAGGGTCGCCTCTACCTGTTCGTCGCAATCGACCGGACCTCGAAGTTCGCCTTTGTCGAGCTACACGAGAAAGCCACCCGGCGGCTCGCCGCCAACTTCCTTCGCAACCTCGCTGCCGCCTTGCCCTACAAGATCCACACTGTCCTCACCGATAACGGCACCCACTTCACCGACCCAACTGGCGATGGCTGGACGCCCGAGGACATCAAGGCGATGCGGGCGAAGGGCGAGCCGTTCCTCTGTCACGCTTTCGAGTTCGCCTGCGCCGATCTCGACATCGAGCATCGACTTACCCAGCCGCGGCATCCCTGGACCAACGGGCAGGTCGAGCGGATGAACCGGACCATCAAGGACGCGACCGTCAAACACTTCTACTACGAGACCCACGATCAGCTTCGACAGCATCTCTGATTCATATCAAACCCGCACCACCAATTGCCGGGACCAAACAGTTAGAGCGGTTTCCTTTCAGTCTGGGTCATAGCCGCAGGAGCTGAAGTAGTTGGCGCATTCCTGCGGTTGGAAGAGGTCGACCAGCTTGCCGATGAGGTTCCACAGCCCCGGAGACGGTGCGCTCGCCGGCCTTGCGGAGCATGGCCTTGAGGCGAGAGAAGGCCTTCTCGATCGGGTTGAAGTCGGGACTGTAAGGCGGGAGGAACAGCAGCCGGGCGCCGGCGGCTTCGATAGCCTCGCGGACGCTGGCACGCTTGTGGCTGGACAGGTTGTCCATGATCACCACGTCGCCGCGCTTGAGGTCGGGCACGAGCACCTGGCCGCCATAGGCCTCGAACCAGTCGCCGTTGATCGGCCCGTCGAGCACCATCGGTGCGACCATGCCGGTCGTGCGCAGCCCGGCGACCAGCGTGGTCGTCTTGCGATGGCCGTGCGGGTAACCCATCCGCAGCCGCTCGCCCGGCGGCAGCGGCCGTGGCTGCGGGTTATGGTGGCGGTCCAGGTTTCGTCGATGAACACCAGGCGCTCGGGATCGAGGTCGAACTGGCCATCGAACGAGGCTTCGCGCGCGTTCAGGACGTCGGCGCGGTCCTGCTCGATCGTGTGCCCGACCTTTTTACGCGTGACCGCCGTGGCGGGCGAAGAAGCGGTGCAGCGTCGAGATCGCCACCGTTACGCCTGCCTGGCCAAGCTTGCGGCGCAGCTCGTCCAGCGTGATGTCGCGGCGTGCCCCGTCCAGCGCCAGGATCGTGTCCCGGTACGCCTCGATCCGCTGCGACCGCGTGTCGCCGCCCTGCGACTTGGCGGCATAGCCACCCGTACTGCGGCGCTGGTCGTGCCAGCGGATCACCGTCGCGGCCGCTACCCCAAACCGCCCCGCCGCAGTTCGACAACTCATCCCCCCCGTCAACCGCGGCCAGCGCTCGCGACCGCAGGTCCATCGAAAACGGCTTACCCATCCATGCCGGCCTCCATCCAGCCAGCACTCTGAATCCGATCAGCACGCCCGTGTGAATCCCCCTCCGACTCTCGTCGGGCGGAAACCGCTCTAAAGAGACCTGTGCGCGGGTGGGCGTAGACGGCGGTCGCAAGTCGTGATTCTTTGGTGCGTCTGATGGCGGAGGCGGGCGTGGCGCATCGGACGATTGGCAGAAGAGTTTCGGGTTTTCGCAGCGAGAGCGGCCGCGGTCGACGTTGGACGAAATCGCCGCGCTCATCGATTGTGAGCCGATCGCGACGTGGCTGGGGCGGCTGTATCCGGCGACGAAAGGAGAGCCGGCCTGGCCGCCGCTGGCGATAATCAGGGCTATGCTGCTGGCGGTCTGGTACGACCTGTCGGATGTGAAGCTCGCCGATGCGCTCGAAGATCGCGCCTCGTTCCGCCACTTCTGCGGTTTCTCTGGCACCGAGGCGACGCCCGAGCGCACGGCGTTTGTCCGCTTCCGCCGCATGCTGGTCGCCCGCGACCTCGACCGCGCGCTGTTCAGCGCGGTTACCATCCAGCTCACCGCCAAGGCGATCACGGTGAAGGCCGGCACCATTGTCGATGCAACGATCATCGCATCCGCGAGCGAAGACGACGGCGATGGCCGGTGGGTGAAGCACCGCGGCAAGCGCGCGACGCACGGCTTCAAAGCGCATGTCGCCTGCGACGCGGACACCGCACCGGTCGAGCGGATCGCGGTCACGCCGGCCAACGTCAACGATGGCCGTGCCAGCCCGGACCCGCTGCCCGACTGTCCCGGCGAAGTCTTCGCCGACAGCGCCTATCGCGGACCGCACTTCGGCGGCGCCGTCCGCGCCGAGGGCGGCACGCCGCGTGTCGTACTCAACGCCATGTGGGGCCGCGACGAGGAAGAGACGCTCGGCCGCCTGCGGGACTGGAACCGGCCGATCCATCGCGTCCGCGGCCGGATCGAGAAGATCTTCGGCGCCTGGAAACGCTCGTACGGACTGCGACGGATGAGATGGCGACGCCTCGCCAAAGCCGCCGCCCAGATCCACCTCACCGCCATCGCCTACAACCTCAAGCGAACATTCAATCTCCTCGCCGCGACCGCCTGAAGAAGTGGAGGACCGATCGCGTCGATCGAGATGGCGACCAACGAGCCGTCCGGCGAAAGCGCGCCATCACAACGCCCTACGCCCACCCGCGCACAGGTCTCCTAGCTGTAGCGGCCCGCAAACATAATGGCGCCTGCTCACCATCGGAGCGATTTCCTGCTCACGCAATCTGCCACTGGCGCATGGCACCCTGCTCGAATTCGTTGCCAACGTGCTCGCCATCATCCGGCGCTGCTCGCAATTAAAGATACCTGCTCACATTATTCGTACCCCACCGGGTGCCGGAGGCAGGGGGGATCATACCCTACGCTGGACCGCCCCATGTCTCCGTCTTCAACAGGTAATTCTGGGAAAGGGCAATCGGGAACACATTTTGGGAAAACGGCTCCTTCTGCGCCGTCCAGCGTGCCTTGCGGCCGTCAGCCGTCCCAGCCACCCTTCCTTTGTGGTATACCAATCTCGATTTCAGTCCGCTGCCGGACCAGATGGCACAAGCTCATCTGCCTGTGTCCCGAAACCTTTCAGAAGCATCTTGCGACATGATCGAAGTCCGGCGGCGCAGGTAGTACACCGTGAGAAGGGCCAGCACCATTTCGGGTACGATCTCGACACGCAGGATCATGGATGGCGTGGGGCCGTCGGCGAGCAAGCTCCAGGCGCGTCCCAGCACAAACGCCGAGAGCATCACGAGGTTGATCCATAGAGCGTGCCGGCGGAACCCGGCTTTGAACGCGCCGCACAGCAGCGCCGCCCCGCTGACCAGGAGCGGGCCGCCGGCGGAGGTGCGCACGAGATGGTAGGCGTTGGCGCCGGAAAGCGGCTCGCCGTAGAGCGAATACATGAGCGGGGGATCGATCAGGTAGATCGCGCCCACCACGACGAACATCGCCCCGGTCAGGCCAAGGAGGATCTGCGCTCCGTTCAGTTTCATCATGTCCTCACATCTCCCGATCGGCCGGGTTATCAGTCGTCGAAGCCGTCCACCTCGATCACCAGCCGCTTGGGCCCGCGTGTTTCCGGGCTCGGCTTGTATTCGAGTTCTCCTTCGACCAGCCGCGGGTTGCGCAGCCGGCGGATCAGCTCGCCGAGCGCGATCTGGCCCTCCAGCCGGGCGAGCGGCGCGCCGAAGCAGAAATGGGCGCCGCTGGCGAAGCTCAGATGCGGATGCGGCGCGCGGTGGATGTCGAACGCGTCGGGGTTGTCGAACCGGGCGGCGTCCCGGTTTGCCGCCGCGATCGCCGGCATCAGCTTGGTGCCCGCCGGGATCGGCAGACCCGCGATCTCCATATCGTCGAGCGCGTAGCGCACGCGGTACTGGATCGGCGGCTCGAAGCGCAGCACTTCCTCGACCAGCGGCGCCACCAGACGGGGATCGGCGCGAACGTCGGCCATCGTGTCGGGATTGCGGAGGAGCTGGACCATCGCGTTGCCGATCAGCGTGATCGTCGTCTCGTGCCCGCCGGCGAGCAGGATCAGCATCGTCGACATCACCTCCTCGTCGCTCATCGCGTCGGGCGCGTCGTCTGCCAGCAGCCGGTTGAGGATGTCGTCGCCGCGAGGGTTCTGCTTGCGGTCCGCGACGGTCTTCATCAGGAAGCCGCCGAGCGCCTCGACCCCCTTCGCCTGCTCGCGCTGGATCGATCCGTCGGTATCGAGCAGCTTCATCGCTTCGGGCTCGAAGATGATCGAGGCCAGCCAGCGCCCGATCTGGTTCTGCTCCTCGATCGAGATGCCGGTGATCTTGGCGATCACCTCGACGGGCAGGCGGTTGGCGAAGGTCGAGATCAACTCGAACCGTGTCTCTCCCTTGAGTTCGTCGATGAAACGCTGGACGAAGCCGCGGATGTCGCCGGTCAGGCTGTCCACATAGTTGCCGCGATCGGGCGGCCCGAAATGCTTCATCGTCAGCCGCCGCAGCCGATCATGGTTGGGCGGGTCCATCAGGAAGAAGGGCGGCGCGAACGGCGCCTGCGGCTCATCGCGAACCTTGCTCGCATCGGAACTCACGCGTGGATCCTGGAACAGGGCGACGCAGTCGGCATGGCCCGGCACCAGGCACACGCCATTGTCCTGGAAGGCCGGACCATGGTCGGCAAGCTGCCGCCACAGCGGGTAGGGATTGGGGCGCGTCTCGGGCCTGGCGAGTTCGGCGAAGATCTGGTTGGGAGCGATGAGGGTCACAGACGCACCTCCTGGTTCGACTGGTGTGGGGGTGGCGCGAAGCCGGGATCGAAGCGAACGGCCGCCCCGCCTTCCACCGTCTTGATGGCTTCCCCGAACGGGGCGCGATTCCTGATCATCCGGGCGTAGAAATCGAGGTAGCGTCCGCGATCGAGCGAGATCGCCCCCACCGCGCGGCCCTCGCGGCCGAACAGCGCGACGAAGCCGTCGCCATCGAACGATCCCTGCACGACCGCCGCGCTGTCGGCGATGCTGGGCATGCCCACTGCCTTGATCGTGACGCCGGCCTGGTTCGACCAGAAGGTCGGCAAATAGTCGTGCTCCCGTACCGTGCCACTGTGAGCCACCATGTTGAACGCCGCGGTGCGCGCCTGCTCGTCGGCGTTGCTCCAGTGCTCGATCGCCATCTGCTGGCCAAACAGGCGCGAGGGCCAGACGGCGACGTCGCCGGCGACGAAAATGTCTTCAGCCGGAGAGCCGTCCTCGCGCAGCGCACGGCAATATCCGTCCGCATGCAGTCCGAGCCTGTCGGTCTTGAGGCCGCTGCCCGCCAGCCAATCGGTGTTACGCACCGCGCCCAGCGCCATAATGCACAGATCGGCATCGACGAGATTGCCGTCGGTGAGCCGCACGCCGGTAAAGCTGCCATGGCCGTCATCGAGCAACGCGGTCACACCGACGCCTGTCCGCAGGTCGACGCCCTGCGTCCGGTGCCGGCGCGCCATCAGATCGCCAAGAGTGCGGCCGAGCCCGCGCAGCATTGGGGCGGGGCCTCTCTCCAGGACGGTCACCGGCCGACCCAGATGACGGCAGATGGTGGCGATCTCGCACCCGATGAAGCCGCCGCCGACGATCACGATCCGCCCATCGGTGGCATCGAGCCGGTTCTTCAGCGGCGCTACGTCGTCCCGATCACGCAGCGTGAACACGCCAGCGAGTCCGGCCTCTTGCCTGTTCGGCCAGGGACTGGCCCTCGTACCGGTGGCGACCAGCAGGGGCTCTGTTGCAAAGATTGGCGGCAGTCAGAGGTAGGCTGTCGCTCTG